>JAWOJH010000072.1:0-28568 GCA_046481725.1 Methyloceanibacter sp.
GAAGGCTTTCTCAAGCCGAAGGACTAGTCGCCCGCCGGACCTGGTCTCGCCGGCAATCCGCATAATTGAAGACATTGCCGCCGAGAGGCGCGGGCTCAGTCGCATTTTGAGCCGAAGGCTTCGCGCAGCCGCGAAAGCTGCGACTTGAGCGGATTGTCAGCCTCGGAGGCAGGCAGCGTGTCCTGGCCGAGCATCTGATCCAGCCGGATCACCCGCTCTTGCAGCTTCACGCTTTGCTCGACCAATTCGCGCAAGCGGGGCGGCAGATGGCTGAAATCCCGCGACGGCTGATCGCTCCCGGTCACTGGAAGTTTGATCTTGCGCTGTTCCTCGACCGCCTGCTCGGGCGTCAATTCCCCTTCGCTCACCGCGCGCCGGATCAGGAGCCAGGAGGCGAGCTGCATCAGCCGCGTGGTCAGCCGCATGCTCTCGGTGGCGTAGGCCAGCGAATGCGGCGGCTTGAGCTTGCGCGCTTCTTTGCGGCCGTCCCCGTCGAGATAGGTCGCCGCCGCTTCGACCAGCGCCATGCCTTCGCGAAAAACTATCTTGAATTGATCGGATCGGGCGAATTTCGCGCCGAATGAGACCGTGACGCTGTCGTCACGGTCGCCGCTTTTAGATCTCCCCGCCATCGGCCACCCACTCCGTCTACGCCCGTGCCCGGCGGGATACTATGCCATGCGGCAGCCGTGTCGTCGCCTTCCCGCCGAAAAAGGTTAAAGGCCCTGAATCGGGCAAAAAAAGAGCCGCCATGCGGCGGCTCAGGAAGTTAACAGGGAGGCGTCAAACAGAGTGGAACAGGCCACTCAGATCCAGAGGACTGGATGACTGAGACCCTAACGCGAAGTTCCTAAAAACCGGTTAACGGTAAGCTGTGGTTTACCTAAAGGAATGGTTTGGTTAACGCTTGAAGGCGGCTTCCGCCGCGCTGAGCGAAGATTGCTTGGCCTGCATCGTCTGCTCGACGCGGGCAATTTCGCTCTTCAGCCGGTCGGCGAGTTCGCGCAGTTCCTCGACCGAGAGCTTGCTCAAGTCCTGGCCAAGCTCGTAGGTCTTCTTCTTCGGCGGCGGGGCGATGTCGTCGAGGTCCATACTTTATTCTAGCATTGTGCAGTCCATTGCTAATCCCTTTAACTGTCATTGCCCGGCGTGACTGGGCAATCCTGTAAACGCTAGCCGAGGTAATCTCGCGGGGACCGGGGCTGCTGGATGCTCTCTTACGCGGGCATGACAAAGGAAGCGCGAGGAAGTGCACATGCTGCCAGAGGCGATGACGGCGATCGAAGCGCGCGAGGCCGGCGGACCGGAGGTGCTCGTGCCGGCGACGCGGCCGGTGCCGAGGCCGGGCCCAGGTGAAGTTCTGATCGAGGTCGCCGCCGCCGGCGTCAACCGGCCGGACGTGCTCCAGCGCCAGGGCCTCTATCCGCCGCCGAAAGGCGCTTCCGATCTGCTCGGACTCGAGGTGGCCGGCAAGATCGTCGCGCGCGGAGAAGGCGCCGATCGCTTCAAGGAGGGCGATCGCGTCTGCGCGCTGGTGAATGGCGGCGGCTACGCCGGATATGCCGTTGCGCCGGAATCCACCACCCTGCCCATCCCCACAGGTCTCTCCCTGGAAGAGGCCGCCGCGCTTCCCGAGACCGTGTTCACCGTCTGGCACAACATTTTCGAACGCGGGGGGCTCAAGCCTGGCGAATGGCTCTTGATTCACGGCGGTGGGGGCGGCATCGGCACCACCGCGATTCAGATGGCCGCCGCGCTCGGCGCCAAGGTCATCACCACCGTGGGCAGCGCGGCGAAGCAGCGCGACTGCGAGGCGCTCGGCGCGGTGCGCACGATCAACTACCGCGAAGAAGATTTCGTCGAGGCGGTGCGCGAGACGACCGGCGGCCACGGCGCCGACGTCATTCTCGACATGGTCGGCGGCGACTATATCGAGCGCAATCTGCGCGCCGCCGCGCTCGAAGGCCGTATCGTCCAGATCGCCTTTCTCAAGGGTTCGAAGGTCGAACTCGACCTGATGCGGCTGATGATGCGGCGCCTCACCCTGACCGGCTCGACCTTGCGGGCGCAACCGCCGGAAGCCAAAGCGCGCATGGCGAAGGCGATTGAGCAGCGCGTCTGGCCGTTGATCGCCGAAGGCAAGGTCAAGGCGGTGATCGATTCGAGCTTCAAGCTCGAAGACGCCGTCGGCGCGCACCGGCGCATCGAAGACCCCGAGCATATCGGCAAGATCGTCCTGGTGACGTGAGCCAGCGTTCCTCGTCATTGCCTGGCTTGACCCGGCAATGCCCCGGGTCAAGCCAGGGCAAGAGGGAGAATTTCTTAGAAACAATTGCCTAGCGAAACGGCACGGCCTATATAAGGGTCATTCCCCTTCATGTTGTCGGATTGGCTCTTGCGCCGGAGGGAGCGGGAGAGCGGCCGCTACACTCTTAAGGTTTGACGTAAAAATGGACCGCACCCCACTGATGCCGAAAGCGACCGCCGTCTGGCTGGTCGACAACACCTCGCTCACCTTCGACCAGATCGCCGAGTTTTGCGGGCTGCATGTGCTCGAAGTGAAGGGCATCGCCGACGGCGACGTCGCCCATGGCATCAAAGGCATGGACCCGATTTCCTCCGGGCAGTTGTCGCGCGAGGAGATCGCCAAGGCCGAGCTCACCCCGCAGCACCGGCTCAAACTGTCGGAGCCCAAGGTCGAGGTCCCCGAGGTCAAGACCAAGCGGGGCCCGCGCTATACTCCGGTGTCACGACGCCAGGACCGGCCCAACGCCATCCTCTGGCTGCTGAAAAATCATCCCGAGATCAAGGATTCGCAGATCATGCGGCTGGTCGGCACCACCAAGCCCACCATCCTCGCGATCCGCGAACGCCAGCACTGGAACTCGCCCAATCTGCAAGCGCAGGATCCGGTAACGCTAGGCCTTTGCTCGCAGATCGATCTCGACGCCGAGGTGAAGAAGGCGGCCGCCCGGTTGGAGCGCGAGCGCAAAGCCGCCGGCCATGCCGAGCCGCCCAAGGCCGGCACCTTGCTGCCGACCGAAGAGAGCATTGCCCCCGCTCCCGCCGCGGCCCCCCAGCCTGAGCCCGAGCGGCCGATGGCCACGTCCTTGGCCGAAGAGGCCCGTGCCGCCATGACAGCATCCGGCGGCGACGAGGACGACGACGCGCCGGACGCCGATTCCGTCTTCTCCAAGCTCAAGGATTTCAAGCGCAGCGACGCCCCGTCCGAGTAATCGCCCCCGACTTTTGACCCTGATCAAAGTAGGGCGATGGCGCCCGCGCCAAATTGGCCGCCTCGATTCAAAGAGGTGTGACATGAGCGCTTTCGACATTTTCTATCTCGGCCTGGTGCTGGCCGCCTTTGCCGGCTTCGCCATCACGCTCGCCTATTATTCGCAGCACGACCGCCTGCTGCCGCCAGGCTCCGACGAGACGCCATCCAAGCAAGCAACTGCGCTCGCGAGTGCCAAGCGGGTCCTGGAGCACGTTTGACGGTTAGCCAGCGTGTCCCGGGAATCTACCCGGAGCAGCAAACGGCAATTGATCGGGAGGGTTTGCCCCGGCTAGGGTGCGACAAGGAAACGCGCCTAAGGCGAGGGGCATGGCCAACCCTTACAATACCGGCCTCGATCGGAACCCGGCGAACTTTCAGCCGCTGACCCCGCTTGTCTTCTTGCAGCGGGCGGCGAGCGTGCATCCTTCCCATACGGCGATCGTCCACGGCACGGCGCGCACCAGCTTTGCCGAGTTCTATGCGCGCAGCCGTAGGCTCGCCTCGGCGCTCGCCGCGCGCGGCATTGGCAACGGCGACACCGTCTCGGTGATGCTCGCCAACACGCCGGCGATGCTCGAGGCGCATTACGGCGTGCCGATGTCGGGCGCCGTGCTGCACTCGATCAATACCCGCCTCGATGCCTCGGCCATCGCCTTCATGCTCGACCACGCCAACACCAAGGTGCTGATCGGCGACACCGAGTTCGCAGACGTGCTGAAGGAGGCGCTGGCGCGGACCAAGGTGAAGCCGCTGCTGATCGACTACCGCGATCTCGAATGCGGGGTGGAAGGGACGCGTCTCGGCGACATCGACTATGAAGACTTTCTCGCCGGCGGAGACCCGGAATTTGCCTGGGAGATGCCGTCCAACGAATGGAACGCCATCACCCTCAACTATACCAGTGGCACCACCGGCAATCCCAAGGGCGTGGTCTATCACCATCGCGGCGCGGCGCTGATGTGCTACGCCAACGCGGTCGCCACCGGGATGAGCCAGCACCCGGTCTATCTCTGGACCCTGCCGATGTTCCACTGCAACGGCTGGTGCTTCCCCTGGTCGCTCTCGCTGCTCGCCGGCACGCATGTTTGCCTCCGCGCGGTGCGCGCCAAGCCGATGTACGACGCCATCGCCGAGCACAAGGTCACGCATCTGTCCGGCGCACCCTTCGTCATGGCGGCGCTGCTCAACGCCACCGAAGAAGAGCGGCGGCTGTTTCCCCAGCGGGTCGCGTTCAGCCATGCGGCCGCGCCGCCGCCCGCCGCCGTGCTTGCCAAGATGGACGAGGCGGGGTTCGAGCTCATGCATCTCTACGGCCTGACCGAAACTTACGGCCCCGCGACTCTGAACGAGTGGCACGACGATTGGGATGCGCTCCCGCCGGAAGAGCGGCTGGAGAAGCGCATCCGCCAAGGCGTGCGCTACCACGCACTCGAAGGCCTCACCGTGATGGACCCCGCCACGATGCAGCCTGTGCCGGCCGACGGCGAGACCTTGGGCGAGGTCATGTTCCGCGGCAATATCGTGATGAAAGGCTATCTCAAGAATAAACAAGCCACGGAAGAGGCCTTCGCCGGCGACTGGTTCCATTCCGGCGATCTCGGCGTGCTGCACGCGGACGGCTACATCCAGCTCAAGGACCGCTCCAAGGACATCATCATCTCCGGCGGCGAGAACATCTCCTCGATCGAGGTGGAGGACGTGCTCTACAAGCACCCGGCCGTCGCCGCCGCTGCGGTGGTCGCCAAACCCGACACGAAATGGGGCGAGACCGCGTGCGCCTTCGTAGAGACCCGGCCTGGCGTGTCGGTCACCGCCGACGAGATCATCGCGTGGTGCAAGGAGAAGCTCGCCCGCTACAAATGCCCGCGCCACGTGGTGTTCGTCGAACTGCCCAAGACCTCGACCGGCAAGATCCAGAAATTCAAGCTGCGCGACCTGGCGAAGGAAGTGTGACCCCGGACTGGGCACGGTTGCGCGGTCTCGGCTTGCGCCTGAGGCCCAGTCGCGCCAATCTACGCGCGGCGACGGGGGAACATGGACATCACGCTCGAACAGCAATTCAGCGAGATCGCGAACTATGTCGCGCTGGTGATCGAGGCCGGCGCGGTTCTCGTCGTCAGTTTCGGCGCGATTCAGGCGATCACCGGCGTGATCGGGGCCATCTTCACGCGCACCGCCGACGAGATGGCCGGCCGGGAAATCTGGCTCAAATTCGCCACCTGGATTTTGCTCGCGCTCGAATTCGCGCTCGCCGCGGATCTGGTTCGCACCGCGGTCGCACCGACCTGGGAAGACATCGCCAAACTCGCGGTGATCGCCACCATCCGCACCATGCTCAATTACTTCCTGGCGAAGGACATCGCCGCCTTCGACGCCGCCCGGCAATCTGGCGGAACTCCGGCCTCGGGGCCCGTAATCCCGTAATAATTTGGACCAACAAGGATAAATTGGACCTAACAGGGATTCTATGGTTGAGTGCGTCGCAGCAAACCGCGCGGGGCGTCGAACATCACGCCGCCGCAACCAACGGGTGAAACGGGGTTCGGCGCTGGCAGCTGGGGCGGCGCCAATTCAGAGGCAGAGCCAATCGCAAAAGCCGGGTTCGGCCCGGCATCGCGACGGCGCACAGCCTCTTGGGACGAGGGAATGCGCAAGCGAACCGCCGCGGCTAAGCCGCGCTTTCAGCTCTTTCTGATCAAGCCGTCGCATTACGACAATGATGGCTATGTCGTGCAGTGGTTGCGCTCGACCATGCCGTCGAACTCGCTCGCCGCGGTCTATAGTCTCGCCCAAGGCGCCGCCCAGCGCGAATTGCTGGGTCCCGATCTCCCCATCGACGTGCATGCGATCGACGAGACCAATACGCGGGTACGGCCGCAGTCTATTGCCAAGACCATCGCCGAGCATGGCGGCTTCGGCCTGGTCGGCATCGTCGGGGTGCAATCGAACGAATTCCCGCGCGCGGTCGACATTGCCCGGCCGCTGCGCGCGGCTGGCGTCCAGGTGATGATCGGCGGCTTCCATGTATCGGGCTGCCTTTCCATGCTGAAGGACACCCCGCCCGACATCCAGGAAGCGCAGGCGCTCGGCATCTCGATCTTCGCCGGCGAAGCCGAGGAGCATATGGACGACGTGGTGCGGGACGCGGCGCAAGGCACGCTCAAGCCGCTCTACAATCACATGAAGATCTTGCCCGGCCTGGGCGACGTCCCCTGCCCGCCCTTCCTGCCTTACGACTTCGTGCAGCGCACGATCGGCAATGTCACCAGCTTCGATGCCGGGCGCGGCTGTCCGTTCCAATGCTCGTTCTGCACCATCATCAACGTGCAGGGCCGCAAGTCGCGCTACCGCTCCCCCGACTCGGTCGAGCAGATCATCCGCATGAACTGGGACCAGGGGGTCAACCGCTTCTTCATCACCGACGACAATTTCGCGCGTAACAAGGACTGGGAAGCGATCTACGACCGCATCATCAAGCTCCGCGAGGAGGACGGCCTCGACGTTCGCTTCATGATCCAGGTCGATACGCTCTGCCACCGGATTCCCAATTTCATCGAGAAATCGAAGCGCGCCGGCGTCACGCGGGTGTTCATCGGCCTGGAGAACATCAATCCCGCGAATCTGATCGCCGCCAAGAAGCGACAGAACAAGATCACCGAGTACCGCCAGATGCTGCTCGAGTGGAAGCGGGTCGGCATCATGACTTTCGCCGGCTACATCCTTGGCTTCGCCAACGACACGCCGGAAACGATCAAGCACGATCTGGAGATCATCAAGCGCGAGCTGCCGCTCGACATGCTCGAATTTTTCATCCTGACGCCGCTGCCGGGCTCCGAGGACCACAAGGTGCTGGACGAGAAGGGTGTCTGGATGGACCCCGACATGAACAAATACGAGCTCGAGCACGTGGTCACCGCGCATCCGAAGATGACCAAGGAAGAATGGCAGACCGCCTATCGCACCGCCTGGGATATCTTCTACAGCAGCGAGCATTTAGAGGTCGTGCTGCGCCGCGCCTATGCCTGCGGCATCAACATTCGTTCGCTGATGCCGGTGCTGTTCATATTCTCGACCTCGGTCGCGGTGGAAAATGTCCATCCGCTGCAATGGGGCATCTTCCGCATCAAGCACAGGCTGAGCCGCCGCTCCGGCCTGCCGATCGAATCGCCGCTTGCCTTCTACAGCCGCTACGCCCTGGACATCGCCAGAAAATGCGTCGTGCTTGCCGGGCGCTGGCGCGACCTGAAACGCATCGTGCGCAAGATCGAGCAGGACCCGCTGGCCAAGGCCTATCGCGACGAGGCGCTGACCCCGGTGATCGAGGAAGATTCCGAGCATATGGAGCTCTACACGCAGAACGAGGCCGCGCGCGTGGCCGTCGAGCGCGAACGCCGCGTCGCCGGCAAGAACGGCAACGGGCAAGCCAAGACACCGGCCCCGGCCGTGCCTCGCATCGATGGCACCGGTCAAAGCGTCTCGCAGGCGCCTTCATCCCATCCCGGCGGCGAGCCAGGCGGGTCCATCTCGCCGGTCGCCTGAGAAATCGCCTAGCGGCCGCCCAAACCGCGCCTGATCGCCTGCGAGAAAAAGTCGTTGCGCCTGGCCATGCGCGACCGCCGCGGCGGCTTCTGCATCGCCGTGCCCCGGAATTCCTCGTCATAGGGCAATCGCCCGGCGGCGGAACTCGAGGAGCTTCCCCTCGACGCGGCCATCTCGGAGGATTGCAGCGCATCCTCCGAGATCCAGCCCGTCGCTCCGCTCCTCAAGTCGACGATCTCGGCAAATCCTGCCTCGCGCGACAGGACGCGAAGTTCCCTGCCATAGGGGAATCCAAACAGCATCGCCGCCTCTTCCGAAGGGCCCGCACGGACGACGGCAGACCTCTTGAGCACCCTCACCGCCTCGCCCCGCATGCCGTGCTCTCCGACCAATCGCGCCGAGCCAGTCTCATCGAGCGGCTCCAGCAATTTTTCGTAGATCCATCCGGTCTGCGATCCCGAACCATCCGCCACTTGAATCCATCCCTTCTCCTGGGCGAGAACGCGGAGCTCGGTTCCAGAGGCGAAACTCGACAGCCGCGCCGCCGAAGACGATGGCCCTGCCCGGAGATTGGCTGCCTTCGCCACGCGGGCCCACGCGGCACCGAGGTTGTCATCGTTCTCGCTGCCGGCTTTGTCCTCCGCCGTTTCGAGCGCGGGCGACTTGGGAAAATCGGATTGCCCCGCGCCGCTCGCAGGGGGCTGCGGTAACGGCGGCGGCGCCGTGCTCACCGTCGAAGCGTCGGAGGCCGGTGGTGGCGGCAGGGCGGTATCCGCCAAGCTCGGGCGGGTGGCGGAGCGGTCGATCTTCGACACGCCGTCCGTCCATCCGAAAACGGCATTCATGGCAATGAGCGTACTGCCGGTGATGAGGGCAGCGCCCAATAGCCACAATGACAACAACAGCCGGCTCATGCGGAGTCCTTCCGTCGGCCCCCGCCTCCTTAGAAGAACAGGCAGCTCGCCCACTCGTTCCCGTCGCCGGTCGTGCGTCACTGTCCGCTCGGCGACGTAAGGGGTTGCGCGTTTATTCCCGGGAAACGATTTGACCGCAGAATTGCGCCCAGCCGGCCAGTGCCGAACCGGCCTTGATTTTGACCACAAGCCGCCAATCTCTTTTAGGAGCGTGGCGCGGCCGGAGCCTTGGTCGCGGCTCAATACGGGGATCAGCTTTGCGCGGAACCGCTTTGAAATCTGTTTGCGGTCTCGCCGTCTTGGCGGCTTCTAGCGGTGCCGGCTTGGCCGACGAACAGCTGGTCATGCCCTTCACCTGCCAAGTCGAGCGCGGCAGGGTCGTGCTTACGCCCGCGCCGAACCAGTCCTACCCGATCCTCGGCAAGCGCCAGCAGCGGAAGCTCACCACCTGCTCGCCCTACGGCGACGGATGCCAGCGCCGGACGGTGCACCGCTTCGATCTCGACTGCGGCGGCACCAGGACCGATTGGCGCTCCGTCGTCGCCGCCATGGGGGCTGAGGCGCTGTCACCTGGTCCCGGTTATGGCGCCCCGCCGCCCTTGCCCAGATACGGAGGCCCCCAAGCCCGATTCTATTTTGGCAGTCCTTATGGGCCGCGCATCGCGTTCGGGCCGTATGGACCCTCCCGCGCCTATCCCGTCCCACCGCAAGCCTATCGTCCCATGGGTGCCCCGCCGCCGGGATTTGCGCCGATGCCGGGGCGGCTTGCCTATGTCACCGCCGTTCCCGTCCCGGCCGCGACCGGACCGATTGCCGAATGGCAGAGCGTTCCCTTGCCGACACGCAAACCGCAAGTGCCGGCGGCGGCCGAACTGGCAAGCAGCGAAACGCAGCCAGGCTTGATCCCTCCGGCAGCATCGTCCGGTGTGCATGCCGTTTCCCCGATGGCGCCGCCGAGCGAGGCTACCATCGACGTTGCGAAGCAGACCGCTTCCGGGCCGCCCGCCGCGGCGAAGCAGAACGCGCTTGGAGGAGAAGAAATTACCGGCGCCATTCCGGCCCAGGCCAAAGCCGCGCGGCAATCCTCCTCGATCAATCTGATCGGCGCGGCCGGACTATCCTTTGCCGCACTTCTCCTGTTTGCGTCCTTCCTGGTGCTGTCGCGCCGGCGCTCCAGAAGCTTGCAGCTTGCCGAAGACTTCTCGCGCGAGCCCGTAGCCCGCGACATGAAGTTCGAGCCGGGGTACCCGGAGCCGCTCGGCGCAAACGCCCATCACGCGCGCGAACATTCGCCGACGCCGGCGGCCCCGCGCCAAAGCGAATGGCTGCCGACGACGCTGAGCGAGGCGCTCGACGTGCTCGGGGCAAGCTCGGAGACCGGCGCCGACATCCTGAAGACGCTCGTCAAGAACTTGCGCCGCACCTGGCACCCGGACCTTGCCGCGCATGAAGCGGACCGGCGCGTGCGCGAGCGCAAGCTGAAGCAGGTCAATGTCGCCTGGGATATCGTCACCGGGAAGCGGCGTGTGCGCAGGCCGCCCGTCGCCGCTGGAGCAGGCTGACAACAGCTAGAAGCCCCTGAACGCCCGGTCGATCATGCCGGCGAAGCCGCGGTCGCGGCCGCCAAGCGCGACCCGCTGCACCGCGCGCCGCTTGCGGAACAGCCCGCGCTCCGCCGCCTCCGCCGCGGCCAGGCTTTCGTTGGCCCTGCGGACGGCGACGGCATCGTGGCGCGGCGGTGTCTTTTTCATCGCTGCCGGAGCCGGCACGATTGGGCCCGGTGCCGCCGCGGCGGAAGCTGCAACCTGGGCCTCCGCAGCGTCCGACTGCGGCGTAACCGCGGCCACCAGCGGTGCGGCGGCGAGCGGGTCGGGCTGGCGGTAGCCGCCGATAAAGCGCACGAGCGAGGTCTGCTCGATCCAGCCAAGCTTGCCGCTGCCGAGATCCTGGACCCGGGCGAAGGCTCCTTCCCGCGCCAGCACCCTGAACGGGCGGCCCGCGGGATAGGCATAAAGCGGCGGCGCTGCGGCCGATGGATGCGCGCGCACCACCGTGGTGTACGCGCCGATCTGCATCCACTCGTCGCGGCGCGCTTTCGGCGCCGGCGGGAGAGCGGCCAGCACCAAGGCTGCCGGCCAATCCATCAGGGCTTGAACGGTGACGGCGGGCGGCAACTTCGCCACCACCGTCTCCCTGGCTACAGGCGGCGCGGGCCAAGCTTCCTCGCTGGCGAAAGGCTCGGTCAGTGCGAGGATGGAGGCAGTGTAGAGGGCGGCCGCCACGAGCCACACCGACGGTAATAGGGTACGCATGCCGACTCCGCGATCGGCCCCACCGTCGTCGCAACCCTACTCCCGCGCCGCGCCTTGCTCAAGCGCGTCGTGCAGCGGAGGTTGATGATGCGTAAGTGTGTCGCGCCAAGCCGGCTCAGAAGCCGCCGAAGGTCCGCTTGAACCAGCCGCCACGACGCCGGCGGCGCGGCTCCTCCTCGCCATACCAAGGCTGCGCCTCCTGATAGGGCCGCGGCTGCGCGACGGGCGCCAGATATTGCGCCTTCATCCAGCCGGTGGTGGCGCTTTGCGGGTCGGTCACCTCGACCCAGTTGCCGTAGCGGGAGATCACCCTGAGCGTGCGCCCAGAGGGGAAGGCGAACATCATCGGCGCGGTTTCCGAGGCCATGCCGTGCATGCCGGCGCCCGACACGAGCACCTGCACGAATTCCTGCGGCGCTTCCTGCGGTGGCCAGGCATTGGGGTCGGCATCTTCGCCTGGCCAGGCTGCACCGGGTTGTGACGGGTAGCCGCCGCCGGCGTGAGGCGGATAGCCACCGCCGGGTTGAGGCGGATAGCCGCCGGGCTGAGGCGGATAGCTGCCGGATTGAGGCGGATAGCCGCCGGGCTGAGAAGGATAGCCGCCAGGCTGAGGCGGATAGCCGCCACCGCCGGGCCAAGCCCCGGTCGGGCCTGGTGCATAACCGTCCTCGCCGGGCATTCCGGGATAATCGTCCTCGGCCTGCATGCCCGGGTCATAGGGATTGCCGCTGCGCTGCTGCCAGGGAAGCGCGTCGGGATCGTAAGCCTCACCTTCGTCGTCGGGAGGCAGTGCCGCCATGTCGTGAGGCTGAGCCTGCTGCGGCCTGTTCGCGGGTGAAGGCGCCGCAGCTTCGGGCTTTGGCGCAGGCGCGCTCTTCGCCGGCGCGGCCTGGGCCGGCGCAGGCTTCGCTGCCGCAGTCTGCGCAGGAACTGCCGCCTGCTGCTCGGCCTCCGGCTTGGGCTGCGCGATCTGCTGCTGATAAGCGAGCGTGCGCGAGGGCGTATCGCTGGCGACCGGTTTGATAATCGGCGTCGGGGGGGTCACGATCGCATAGATCGCGCCACAGGCTATGGCGCCGACGACCAGCAGCGAAAGGATCAACCGTTTGATGGCAGGAACTCCCGTCTTTCGCGCCATTAGCTGCGCAAAACTCGGCAACAGCGTGTCAACATTTATCGGCCGGGTAGGTTTAATTTCCAGTGAAACTTGCGGGCGCCGCCCGGCGCGCTTGCAAAAACTTCAAGTCCGGCAAGGACTAAGGTTGGCATGCGGAAATCCTGAGCGCTAGGCTGCCCGCGCGCGCATGCGTTAGGATGCGCCGCAGTCCCTCCCGCCGATTCGGCCATCCCCCGGAAGTCCATGCTCACCTACAAGGAATACGACAACGCGCAAGCCGTCGAGATCGTGCTCACGGGCCGCGTCTCCACCGAAGAGTTCGACAGGGTCGCCGGGCAGCTCGAAGCCTTCATCGCCCGGCACGGCCAGGTCAGGGTGCTGGAGATCGTCGAGGCGTTCGAGGGGATGGATGCAAGCGCCTTCTGGCACGACATCAAATTCTGCTTGCGGCATCTCAAGGATTTCAGCCGCATCGCCATCGTCGCGCCGCCCGACACGCATCACCTCTGGTCGGCGCTGGCCGCGCCGTTCATCTCCTGCCCGGTGGAGCATTTCCCACCGGGCGAAGAGGATGCCGCGCGCGACTGGCTGATGTGGCCCGAAGGCGCCGCCGACGTTTCACCTTAAGTCGTGATCAGGTCTTGGGATCCACCGGCTCCTCGTCAGGCGCGGGCACATCCTGGATCGAGTCGAGATATTCGATGATCGCCGCGACGTCGTGCGCGTTGAACACGAAGACCGGCATGTCGGGGTGGCCCGAGACGATTCCCTCGGCGAGCGATTCGGCGAGGTCCTCCACCGGATATTTGCTGGACAAGGTGCGGAACGGCGGCGCCTCCTTGTGCGGGCTGTCGCCCTCTCTGCCGATGGCATGACAACTGCTGCAATCCTCCCGGACCAGCACTTCGCCCTTGGCGGCCAAGCCCTTTTCCGCGGCGCTCGCCTCGCCTGCCGAAACGCCGAGCAACAGGCAAGCCCCCATCAGTCCCAGAAGGCGCCTGCCCCGCCGATCGCCAGACCCGATCAACATCGCTCGATCCCCCAAGCCGCTCGCCGGCTGATTCGCAAGTTAAGCCGCGGTTCGGCGCCGAATTGCGGCAAGCGAAACTACCAAAATATAAGGCCGTTGGGCGCGCACAAACTTGCGCCCCCTCGGCCTTACCGCAATTTTCGAAGCGCGGGAGCCTAGTGGCTCAGCTCGTGCCTCAGACGCTCCATCTCATCCTTGAGACGCAATTTTTGACGCTTCCACTCCTTGATCTTGAGCGGGTCGGCCAGTGGCCTGGCCTGTTCTTCTTCGATCCTGCGATCCAGTGCGCGGTGCCTTTCCGACAGCTCCACGAGGTGTGCGTCTAGCGCCATATCGACCTCCATATCCGTTGGTCTTGGGCGATCCATTGTGTCAAATCGGCAACGATTTGTCTA
The DNA here is from genome assembly GCA_046481725.1 of Methyloceanibacter sp. GTDB lineage: Bacteria > Pseudomonadota > Alphaproteobacteria > Rhizobiales > Methyloligellaceae > Methyloceanibacter. The sequence goes on from JAWOJH010000072.1 coordinate 13,585, forward strand.
ACCCCACCCTTGCGGCGTGGTGTCTCTAGCCGCTCGCGCCGCAGCGAAACCCCTGGTAAACCGCGGCCAAGCTCTTGCGCGCCCATCGGTTCGCCGCGATACTTTCGGCCGTCCCTGGACACAGACAAGGAGCAGGGCACGCCCATGGAGAGCGAGGAGATTCGCGAGCTCCGGGCGACGTTGCTCAGGCTCAAGCAGGAGCATCGCGACCTGGACAGTGCCATCAACGCGCTGGACGAATCGGGCAGGGCCGACGCGCTTCAACTCAAGCGCCTGAAGAAGAAGAAGCTCTGCCTCAAGGACGAAATTGCCCGAATCGAGGATCAACTCCTCCCCGACATCATCGCCTAACTGCTGGATTTTCGCGAACGGGCAAGTACGGCGAGGCCGGCGAGACCGCCAAGCACTTCCACCACGAGATAGAGTTCGAGCATCCGGCTGGCGGGGCCGTCTACGACCAGGCTGATGACGCGGCCGAGCGCCAGCGAGAACATGAAAATCACCGCCCAGACCACCGCCACGCGCTGCCACTCCGGCTTGAAGGCCGCAATCGCCCAGAACACCGAGGCACCGAGATAGAGGCACATCAGTGCGCGAAAGATCTGGGTCTGATCGACGCCTTCGACCGTGATGTTCAGGAATTGCGGAAGGACGCGGGCGGGGTCAATGCCATAGCTTAGGGCGACCGGCACCAAGGCGACAGCCACGAACAAGAGATAGGCTTGCATCAGCCTATTGCTGCGGAAGGTCCCCATCCCCCTCCTTTGCGCCGACTCCGCCCCGGCGTCCAGTGGCAACCTGGGGCGAGACGTACCTTGCCAAGCAAGGCGGCGTCCCTATAATCGCGCGCTTTCCGCGAGCCTGGCCGGTCCTTCCCGTGAGCAACCATGAGCGAGCCTAAGCCCGTCGTCGGCATCATCATGGGCAGCCGCTCCGACTGGCCCACCTTGAAGCATGCGGCCGCCATACTCGATCAGCTGAAAGTCGCCTACGAGACCAAGGTCGTGTCGGCGCATCGCACGCCCAAACGGCTCTATGACTACGCCTCGAGCGCGCACGAGCGGGGTTTGAAAGTGATCATCGCCGGCGCCGGCGGCGCGGCCCACCTCCCCGGCATGACCGCATCGATGACTGAACTGCCGGTGCTCGGCGTGCCGATCGAAAGCCGTGCGCTCAAAGGTCTCGACAGTCTGCTTTCCATCGCCCAGATGCCGGCGGGCGTGCCTGTCGGCACCTTGGCGATCGGCGATGCCGGCGCCGCCAATGCCGGGCTGCTCGCCGCCCAGATCCTGGCGCTCTGCAACGCGCGGCTCGCCGCCAGGGTGGTCGCCTTGCGCGCCGCCCAGACCGCGGCAATCGCCGAGACCGTCGAGGACGATGCCTGACCGCGCGCTGCCGCCCGGCAGCACCATCGGCATCCTCGGCGGTGGCCAGCTAGGCCGCATGCTCGGCCTTGCCGCCGCGCGGCTCGGATTGAACACCCATATCTATTCCGACGAACAGGCGGCGCCCGCTTTCGAGGTCGCCGCCGCGCACAGCATCGGCAGCTATGACGATGCGGACGCGCTGACGCGCTTCGCCACCGCTTGCGACGTCGTCACGTGCGAGTTCGAGAATGTCCCGGCCGGCGCCATCGAAACCGTGTCGCGGCAGGTCCCGGTTTTTCCCGGCGCCAAGTCCTTCGCCGTAGCGCAGGACCGCCTGGCCGAGAAGGACTTCGTCACCGGACTCGGCATCGAGGTCGCGCCTTACGCCAAGGTCGACACTGTCGACGACTTGCGGGCGGCGCTCGAGCGCGTGCGGATACCCGCGCTGCTCAAGACACGGCGCTTCGGCTATGACGGCAAGGGCCAGATCCTGATCCGCGACCGGGATGAAGTCTCTTCCGCGCTAGCGGCCATCGGCCATGCTCCGGCGCTGGTCGAGGGCATCGTGCCGTTCGAGCGGGAGATTTCCGTGGTCGTCGTGCGCGGCCAGGACGGCGCCATGCAATTCTACGATCCGGTCGAGAACGTGCATGAGAACGGGATTCTCGCCATCAGCCGGGCTCCCGCCCGTATCGCCGCGAGCCTCACGGTCGAAGCGCGCGGCATTGCCGGCAAGATCGCCGAGGCGCTCGGCCATGTCGGCGTTTTGTGCGTGGAGATGTTTGAGGGCGGCGGCGAACGGCCTGCGCTTATCGTCAACGAATTCGCGCCGCGGGTGCACAACTCGGGTCATTGGACCATCGATGCCTGCCTGGTGAGCCAGTTCGAAAATCACGTCCGGGCGATTGCCGGCTGGCCGCTCGGCGAGACCTCCCGCCACAGCGACGCGGTGATGACCAATTTGATCGGGGCGGACGTGGAGCAATGGCGGGAACTCGCCGCCCAGCCCGGCGCGGCCCTGCATCTCTACGGCAAGAGCGAAGCGCGGCAGAGGCGCAAGATGGGCCACGTGACCAGGCTCTACCCCAAGAGCTAGTGTGGGAGGCCTCATGGTTCGAGACACGCCCTTTGGGCGGTTCCTCACCATGAGGAGTTCTCATCCCGAGCAGCGCCGAAGAGGCGTCTCGCAGGATGAGGCCCCATCTGGACAATTCCCGTCGCATTTGCTACATGAGCGCCGGATGCGGGACCCAGCCGGTTCCGGTCGGGCTATGTTTTGGCCTCCCGCACCCAATCCTATACAACCCTGGCCAAACGGAGAGAGAAGCACTCGTGCAAGTCGTCGTTCGCGATAACAATGTCGATCAGGCCCTCCGGGCCCTGAAAAAGAAAATGCAGCGCGAAGGCATCTTCCGCGAGATGAAGCTCCGGAACTATTACGAGAAGCCGTCGGAGAAGCGCGCCCGCGAGAAGGCCGAGGCCATCCGCAGAGCACGGAAGCTCGCGCGCAAGAAGGCCCAGCGCGAAGGCGGCACCGGCACCGGCCCTGCCCCGAAGCCGCGCACTCCGCGCCGCTAGCAGCCGCTCTAAATTCTACGTTTCCGTCATGGCCGGGCTCGTCCCGGCCATCCACGTTTTTGGCCACGGTTTAGAATCGTGGATGCCCGGCACTTCGGCCGGGCATGACGATCGACAGGTTTGAAAAGCACCTACCGCGCTTCGCCGCTCGCCGCCGCGGCGATTTCGACCTGGCCGCCGCCGCGCACGGGCACCGGCACCGGCACCGGCCGGAGCGACTCGAGGAAACCGCGCACCTTATCCCAGGCGCCCCGGTCGTAGAGATCTTTATGACCCGCCTGCGGCATTAGCGCGAAGCTTTTCGGTTCGCTGGCGGCCTGGAATACTTGCCGCGCCTGGTCCAGCGGAATGATCGCGTCGCGGCCGCCATGAATGATGAACAGTGGCGCTTCGACCTGGCCGATGCGCTCGATGGTGCGGTACTGGTCGGCCATGATCAGTCCCAAGGGAAAATACGGCCAGAGCAGACGCCCGACCGCGACGACAGAGGTGAACGGCGCTTCCAGCACCAATCCCTCGACGTGGCGCTGCAATGCCAGCCGCGAGGCCACCGCCGTGCCAAGCGACTCGCCATAGGCAACAATGTCGTGCGGCGCCACGCCGAGCCCGCGCAAATAGTCATAGGCGCTCACGGCATCAGCGGTCACGCGTCTCTCGGTCGGCCGTCCCTCGGAGCCGCCATAGCCGCGATAGTTGAGCATGAACAAGCCATAGCCGTCGGCGCCGATCGCCTTGATCTTCCCGGCGCGCTTGGCGACGTTGCCGCTATTGCCAGTGAAATAAAGCAGGGTCGGCCTACCCGGACGCGCCGGCAGGTGCCAGGCGATCAGCTTGGTTCCATCCGCCGCCTTGAACACAACTTCCTCGACATCGGCGAAACCCGCATCCTTCGGCGTGACGCGGGCGCGATCGGGAATGTAGACGAAGTAGCGGTGGAGCAACCGGCCGACGATGACGATCAGCGCGAAGATGGCCGCAAGGGACAGCAGAAGGTTCAACATGTAATACCTTTCAACTCACTGCTTGCATGACTGTTAGCCCTGAACCGGTGAACGTAACTTGAATGACGCGACATGCAGGCTTCAGGTTCAAGTCATGGCAAAAAAATCAAAAAGACGCACAAGCCGGCCGGATCACGCTGCCGACGGCGGTTGCTGGGGAGCGCTCCTTATGGGCGGCGACGATGGAAACGATCTCGTCCTTCACTTCGCTGCCGCCCGGCACGATCAGGCGCAAGTCCTTGCTCGGTTCCCTGACGATGTGGCCTCTCTCGGCGTCGTGCCATTGGCCCAGCGCGTCGTCGATCGTGAGACTGGCGGGAAACCGGGGCGTGATCTCGCACGCCACGAAGTCAGACCAATGCTCCTCGCTCACGCCGAGTTCCTTGCCGCCGCAACGAATAAGAGGGCACCGAACGCCGCCCCACGTAAAGCTTGCGCATATCTTCAAACATCCCGGCCCGGCCGCAGCTTATCGCCTGTTGAAGCCCAATCGGCAATAACAAGCATTCTGCAATCCCCGTGCCGAGACTGTCAGGTGACTTGCTTATAATCTGGAATTCAGCCGGAATTTGACGATATTACGTTGTGTTTGCGGCGGTTAACTATGCCGCAGGCCAGAGCGCCTTGGCGATATCCTCGGTCTTCTTCCGGCAGTCGCGCCCGGCCGGCATCACAGCGCCTTGGCGATTTCCTCGGTCATCTTCTTGGCGTCGCCGAGCACCATCATGGTGTTGTCGCGATAGAACACCGAATTGTCGATGCCGGCATAACCGCTCGCCAGCGACCGCTTGTTGAACAGCACGGTGCCCGCCTTCCACACTTCCAGCACCGGCATGCCGTAGATCGGCGAGGTCGGATCTTCCTCGGCCGCCGGGTTCACCACGTCATTGGCGCCGATCACATAGACCACGTCGGTCTGCGGGAACTCCGAGTTGATGTCCTCCAGCTCGAACACTTCGTCGTAGGGAACATTGGCCTCCGCCAGCAGCACGTTCATATGCCCGGGCATGCGGCCAGCCACCGGGTGGATCGCATATTTCACCTCCACCCCGGCCTTCTTCAGCCCGTCCGCCATTTCCCGCAAGGCATGCTGGGCCTGCGCCACCGCCATGCCGTAGCCCGGCACGACGATCACTCTGCCCGCATTCTTCATCAGGAAGGCGGCGTCCTCGGCCGAGCCCAGCTTCACCGGCTTCTGCTCGGCGCCGGCCGCCGGTCCGGCCACCTCGCCGCCGAAGCCGCCCAGGATCACGCTGATGAAGGAGCGGTTCATCCCCTTGCACATGATGTAGGAGAGAATCGCGCCGGCGGAGCCGACCAGGGCGCCGGTGATGATCAGCGCCGTGTTGCCGAGGGTGAAGCCGATGCCGGCCGCCGCCCATCCCGAATAGGAGTTCAGCATCGAGATCACGACCGGCATGTCCGCGCCGCCGATCGGCACGATGATGAGCACGCCGAGCAGGAAGGAGATCGCCACGATCGCCCAGAAATAGACCGGGGTCTGGTCCTGGCAGAACAGCACCACGCAGGTCACGAGCGCGATGGCGAGAGCGATATTGAGTAGATGCCGCCCGGGCAGCAGGATCGGCTTACCCGACATGCGCCCCGAAAGCTTCAAAAAGGCGATCACCGAGCCGGTGAAAGTGATGGCGCCGATCGCCGCGCCGAGCGACATTTCTACCAGGCTGGAAACCCGGATGGCGCCGGACGCCCCGATGCCGAACGCCTCCGGCGCATAGAAGGCGGCCGCAGCCACCAGCACCGCCGCCATGCCGACCAGCGAGTGGAAGCCGGCCACCAATTCCGGCATCGCCGTCATCGGGATGCGCCGGGCGATCACCGCGCCGACCGTGCCGCCCGCCGCCACGCCGCCGAGGATCATCGCCCAGGTCACCGCCTCTTGCGGCTTGGCGACGGCCAGCGTGGTGGCAACGGCGATGACCATGCCGGCCATGCCCATATAATTGCCGCGCCGCGAGGTCTCCGGCGACGACAGCCCGCGCAGCGCCAGGATGAACAGCACCCCGGAGAGGAGATAGAGCAGGACGGCGAGATCCGGGCTCATTTCTTTTTCTTCTGATACATGCCGAGCATGCGTTGGGTGACGAGGAAGCCGCCGAAGATATTGACGCAAGCCATGATGAGGGCGGCAAGACCGAGCAGCTTGGCGATAAGGTGTCCGTCGGAGCCGGCCACGTCCGCGGTCTCCACCGCGACCGCCAGCAGCGCGCCGACCACGATCACCGAGGAGATGGCGTTGGTCACCGACATCAGCGGCGTATGCAGCGCCGGCGTCACGCTCCACACCACGTAATAGCCGACGAACACCGCCAGGACGAAGATCGAGAACTGGGCCAAGAAGTCGTGGCCGCCCTCCTGGTGCGCATCTTGCGCGAACGCCGGGCCGAACAGAACGGCATCGGCCAAAACGCCGAGCGCCGCCAGGGCCAGCGCCAAGCCTAAGCGTCGTCGCATCATGACGTGGCTCCCTTGGTTGGGCGCTTGGCCGCGGGCTTCTTGGCCGCTTGCTTGCTGCCGCCAGTCTTGGCCGCCGCCTGCTCTTTGCCGCCGCCGAGCCGCTCGGCGATCATCGCATTGACGATCTTCCCGTCGCGCGCGATCAAGGTGCCCTTCACCAGTTCGTCGTCCCAGTCGATGGCCAGAGCCTTCTTCTCCTTGTCGATCAACGGCTCGACGAAGGCTTGCAGATTGCGCGCGTACAGGCTCGAAGCGTTGACCGGGACACTCCCCGGCAGATTGAGCTTGCCCATGATGCGCACGCCTTTGTGCGCGACGATCTCGCCCGGCTGGGCAAGCTCGGCATTGCCGCCTCGCTCGACCGCGAGATCGACGATGATCGAACCGGGCTTCATGCTCTCGATCATCGCCTTGGAAATCAGTTTAGGCGCCGGGCGCCCCGGAATCAGCGCCGTGGTGATGACGATGTCCTGGCTCTTGATGTGTTCGGCCACGAGGGCCGCCTGCTTCTGCTTGTAGGCGTCCGACATTTCCTTGGCGTAGCCGCCCGCGGTCTCGGCCTGTTTGAACTCCTCGTCCTCGACCGCGATGAATTTCGCGCCGAGCGAGGCCACCTGCTCCTTGACCGCCGGCCGCACGTCGGTGGCGGTGACGATGGCGCCGAGCCGGCGCGCCGTGGCGATCGCCTGGAGGCCGGCGACGCCGACGCCCATGACGAACAGCTTGGCGGCAGGCACGGTGCCGGCCGCCGTCATCATCATCGGCAGCGCCCGCTCGAATGTGGCGGCGGCGTCGACCACCGCCTTGTAGCCGGCGAGATTCGACTGCGAGGACAACACGTCCATGCTCTGCGCCCGGCTGATGCGCGGCATCAGCTCCATGGCGAACAGCGACACCCCGTGCTTGGCGAGCGCATCGAGCCCTTCCGGGTCGGAGAACGGGTCGAGCATGCCGATCACCGCCGCGCCCTTCTTCATGGCATTGACGATGGCCGGCGAAGGGCGGCGCACGGTCAGCACGATATCCGCGCCGGAGACAGCCTCCGCGTCGGATTGCGCGATTCTGGCGCCCGCCTCTTTGTAATCATCGTCGGAGAAATGCGATCTCGCGCCCGCACCCGCGCGAACGGTGACACCGGCTCCCGCCTTGACGAGCTTCTTGACCGTCTCGGGCGTAAGCCCGATGCGCGGCTCGTCTGCTGCTTCGGCGGGGACGCCAATCGCGACCATGGCGGCTTCGAGGCTCACAAGGAGGCGCGGGGCGGCGAAGCTGGCCCGCGCGGATTGAAATCCAAGGGTAAAGGGGTCGAGCCCCGGGGGAAATGTGACGTGCGCCGTTCTGCGCCCGGCCTCAAACGACGAAAATGTAGAGCAGCGCCATCACGATGACCACGCTAATCACGGTCCACACCGAAAGCTTGATGAACAGGCTGTAGGTCTTCTGGTGCTCGGTGTAGTCCATCGCCGGGTGGCACTCTTTCGGATCGATCTTCATTCCACTCCCCTCGGACGCTTGATTTTCTTCCCTCTTAGACGCGAAATAGCAAAAACCAGCGCTGAGGGCAACATTCGGCCGTGGCCGAAGCCTAAGCACTTCGCGGCAATTGACTCGAAGGCTATTTGAAGCGGCGCAACGAGCTCCCCGCTCTCACCGGGAGAGGCTCAAGCGCCTTCGGGCAAGGGCACGCCGGCCTCGGTGAAGGCGGCGCGCTGGCGCCCGGCCACCTCGGCGAGATCGGCGCCGGCGATGGTGTCGTTGAACAGCCGGTAATAGTTGAGCTCGGCATTAAGGTGCAGGAACACGCCGCCGAGGCCGATCGCCGCCCTATCCATAAAGACGAATTCGCGCGGCACCTTGACCGGCCCCTTCTCCTGCAAGGCCTGATGCACCTTAAAGGCCTCCTGCCGCCCATACATGCCTGGGGCGACATGCTCGGCGATGGTGCGCACGCGGTCTTCGAGCATCGGCCCGTAGATGAACTTCGCCCAGATATTGAGAATGTCGATCAGTTCGTGGGATAGCCCGCCGAAGCCCCAGGTCTCGTAGGCATGCACGACCAGCGCGCGATCGTCGTTGAGCAAGCCCCGATAGAGATCGATGACGCCCTGGATGAACACCGGCGCGAAAGTGCGCATGCAACCATAGTCGAGCAGATTGATGCCGGCCGCCCTCCCCTCCCCGTCCTCGAACACGGTGTAATTGCCGAGATGCGGATCGCCGTGGATCACGCCGTAATGCGAGAATGGGTGCCACCAGGCGCGGAACATGGCGCGGGCGACTTGGTTGCGCTCTTCGAGCGGCCGAGCGGTGTAATCGAGCAGCCGCCGGCCATCCATCCAGCTCATGGTGAGCAGCCGCTTGGTGGACAGCTCCGGCACGATCTCCGGCACGCGAATCATAGGATCGTCCGCGAAGATGATGCCGTACAGCCGCGTATGCTTCGCCTCGAGCTCGTAGTCGAGCTCTTCGCGTAAGCGCGCGGAGATCTCCTTCAGCATCTCCGAGGTCTCGATCGCCGGCCGCATGCGGCGATGGATCGAGAACAGCATCGAAAGTTGGGCGAGGTCGGCTTCGACCGCCGACTGCATGTCCGGATATTGCAACTTGGCGGCAAGCCGCCGCCCGTCATGGCTTCGCGCCCGGTGCACCTGGCCGAGCGAGGCCGACGCCGCCGCCTCATGCTCGAAGCTTGCGAATTTGGCTTCCCAATCGGGCCCAAGTTCCGCCGCCATGCGCCGCCGCACGAAGGCCCAGCCCATCGCCGGGGCCTGGCTCTGGAGCTGGCCAAGCTCGGCGGCATATTCGGCCGGCAGCGCCTCGGGGATGGTGGCGAGCAGTTGCGCCACCTTCATGATCGGGCCTTTCAGCCCGCCAAGCGCCGCAGCCAGCGCCGCCGCATCCCTTTCGCGCTCGGGATCGAGCCCGAACAGGCGCCGGCCGGCGATGCGCGCCGCCACGCTGCCGACATTGGCGCCGACCCTGCCATAGCGCAGCGCACGGGCCGAGAGGCGGTTCTTTTCACGATCGGAGGGCTGGTCATTCATCGCGGGTCACAACAAAGCCTATTCTTCCCCCATATAGGGGCGGAAACCGCCATGCGCCCACCAGCGCGCGAGAAAAGCGAGACCGATGACGTTCAAACTCAAGGCGCTTGCGGCGCTTGCCCTGGCGGCGGGACTGGCCTGGACCGTGCTGGGGCGGCTCGAGCCCTTGTGGCCCGCGCTCGATATCGTCAATAATGGTCTCCCTTTCCTGCTCGCCGGCCTGCTGGCGGTCCTGCTGCTTGCCGCGTTCGCCCGCGACTGGCGGCTCATCGCCGCGTCGATGGCGCTCCTTGCCTTCAATCTCTGGCTGGCGATTTCCAGCCTGCAAGGCGCCGCCGCCGAGGCCGTTCCCGGCAGCGAGCGCACACTTCGCGTCATCACCTTCAATGTCTGGTACCGCAACGACCGAATGCAAGACGTCGCCAAGTTTCTCGCCGCGAGCGACGCCGATATCGTGACCCTGCAAGAGGTCTCCCGCGCGCAAGCTGCGATGCTGCGCGAGACGCTGAAGCCGGAACTTCCGTTCGTCGCAGGCGAAGCGAATATCGTCATTCTTTCCAAGCACCCCATCCTCGCCACCGGCCGCATCGACCGCCCCGGCTTCCCGGAATGGAACTCGCTGATGCTGCGCTGGGTTCGGCTCGACCTCGATGGATCGCCCATCGAGTTTGCCGGTGTCCATCTCGCGCGGCCGTTCTATCCGACGCTGCTCCAGGAGGACGTCGAGGCGCTGACAGACTTCGTCCTGCGGCGCCGCGACCCGCTCATCGTCGCCGGCGACTACAACATGACGCCATGGTCCGAGAAGCTCGCCCGCTACACCTATGTCACGGGGCTCAAACGCTATAACAGCTTCCACCAGACTTGGCCGATGCGGCGGGGCAGGATTCCGCTTCTGCCGCTCGCCGCCACCGACAACGTCTTCGCCTCGAACCATTTCGCCAAACTTGGAGTCGAGGGCGCCCCGCGGCTCGGCTCCGATCACAAGGCAGTGATCACCGATCTCGCGCTTGCCGCGCCGCCGCACCAGGCCAGATGAATCACGTTGCCTGGGAACCTGTCACGGAGTCATGCTCGCTACCGGAGGATCGATCCATGGTCATGCGCATGTTGAGTCTGCTGGTGGCCGGCCTGCTTTGGGCCTTGCCCGCCCTGGCGGCGCCGGAAAGCTCAATCGAGGTGTGGAAATCAGATACCTGCCGCTGCTGCGTCGATTGGGTGAAGCACCTCGAGGCGAACGGCTTTGCAGTGAAAGTCAATGCCGCCGACACCGCGGCGCTCGGCCGGCTCAAGACCCAGCTGGGCATCGGCCAGAAGCTCGCTTCCTGCCACACCGCCAAGATCGGACCCTACGCGATCGAGGGCCATGTGCCGGCGGCGGACATCGAGCGGCTGATGGCGGAGCGGCCCGAGGCGATCGGCCTCACCGTGCCGGGCATGCCGATCGGCTCGCCCGGCATGGAGCAGGGCGATGTGGTCGAGCCCTATGACGTGCTGCTGATCAAGAAGGACGGCACCACCGAGGTCTTCGCCAGCTACTGAGGCCTGGCAGCGGTCACTTGCCGAGCTGGCTCAGCGCGTCGCGATATTCGCGCATCGCCTTGCGCGCATTTTCGAGCTCGGCCTCGAGCGCCAGGGTCGACGGCGATTTGGGTCTCAGCTTGCCGCTGGCAAGCACCAGCAGCACGAATACCGCGATGGGCGTGAGAAAGTCGGTGACCATGATCGGCCCGGCATTGCCCGGCGCGAAATTGCCGGTCGCCAAAATATCCCTGACATGGCCGATGCCGGCGCCGATCAGGAAGCAGGCGGCGGCGATGCCCGCGGCAAGCCGCGCCTCGAAGCCTCTGAAGGCCGCGTAGATCGAAGCGAGCCCGATCCCGAGATTGGCGACGCCGACTTCATATTGGAACGGGCTCGGCGCCCAGCCGATCGACGCCGCCGCGCGCTCGGGAAAAAACACATGGCCGAAAAAGGCCCACAGCCCCTGCACACCGAGCGGGAACAGGAACAGATAGCGCAGCAGCCGGTCGACGACGAAGCCACGCATCACCGGCGGCCCCTCGCGCCAAACCGCGATGGCGCTCGCGACCAGCGCCACCCCCCACAGCAGAACCGGAACGAGCGAGACCCCCGTCACCGCATCCCCCCTCACCTCCCGGGCAGATTATCCCGAATCCATCGCGCGAGGCCATCCTCGCTCACCTCACCCGCGGTAACCGCCAAGACGATGGCCGTCGATTGTGCCTGATCCGGCCCAAAGTCGACGCCGTTCTTGCGCAAGAACGCCACCATGGCGATGAACGCGACGCATTTATTGCCGTCCCCGTTTGCTCTTCGACGTGAAGCGGACTCAACGCGGACGCGACGCTTCAGCCGAGTGTGACCCCTAACAGACACAGCGATCAGGCCGTTACCGCGCGGCCGGCCCTCAAACTACGGTGCCGACGATAGCACCGAGCCGGCTGTGATAGCCATGGCAGCCAGCCGATCCGCTCGACCAGATGGCTCTCAATATGCAGGCGGGGCATAGACCACGTCCTTTGACTATTTGGCTCAAGGTGCATCCGGGGGCTTTCTCTTGAGGATCTTTCGGCCCGTGAACATCGCCGAGGTGATGCTGCCGCCTTCGTGAATCTCCGTCACCGCCACGGCGACCAGATGGAGCACGACGGCGAACGCGATCAAATAGAAGATGATTTCGTGAACTTCGACGAATGGTGCACGGAAAGCCCGCATGGCCTCGTAGGCGGCCTTGTCGATGAGCTCGGAGGCCCCAGGCTGGACCATACCGGGGTCAACACCAGGAGCGGCGACCCAGGCCGCGAAAAGGCGCCCAAAGGGCGGCCAGAACAGGTCAGTCCCGGCGAGGACGAGACCGGTCGCCATCTGCACCAGTAGCAACAGAAACAAGACTGTCACACCGATTCGGGCGAGCGGATTGTGCCCAACATATTGCTGTGGTTCGCCAGTCAGGAACGATGCGATGTAGGCCCTCAAGGCGCCACCGAAACCCGCGCCGCCAGGCAGAATCGCGCGCCAATGCGCGTATCGATTGCCGAAGAATGCCCAAACGAAGCGCCAAAGCAGGTTTGCGGCCATAACGTAGCCAAACAAGATATGGATGCTCTTAAGGGTGACCTTCCCCGCTGGTGACAGCCCCAAGAGGTTGCCGGTCATGATCTCCAGACCTGTCACGATGAGGCCCAGGACGGCAATAAAGTTGATCCATTGGAACATGCGCGTCGGCACGTCCCAGGCAACGTACTCATGGTACTCGGGTTGCCGAACACGTGATTTGCTCTTCTTCGGCATTCGCGTCCTCAAATAGGGGCGTCCCATCTTAGGAGATTGCGGGACTCGCAAATTTGACTGATGTCAACCTTGCCTCTTCCAAATGGGCTACAGTCAAGCAAATGGGGACACGTTCTCGACGACAATGGTCCGCAGCCGCGGTTGGGCTATTGCTGCCTGTTGGCTTTATTGGCACGTCTGTCGCGACCGAAAGCGCCTTCAAGGAGGCCTGCGCAAAGTGCCACGCGCGCCCGGCTTCCGTGGCGAGGAGCGTGCAAGGAAACACCGATGCGGAGCGCCGGCAGGCGCTCGATCAATTGCTTCGATCGCATCACGCTGAAGATCCCAAGCTGCGGGCCGAAATCGTCGACTACCTGATCGGACAGTTGGGCTAATGCTGCGTCAGCGCAGACTGAACGCTGCCATTATCACCGCCAGCACCACGAACGGAAGCAACGCTGCTCGCCGCCGCGCTTTGTCCAGGCACCCCTTTCCTGCGCCGAAGTCGAAACGCTCATAATGAATGCGCCCCGCCGGCACGCTGGCCGCCAGCAGCGCATCTGTTGCGATCTCCATCATTCCGGCAGGACCACAGACGAATGCTGTTACTTTGCCAGGGGAAAGTCCCTCGAGTAACTGCGAAATATGTCCTGCACTGATCGGTCCGGCGGCGTATCCCGGGGCGGCTGCTACCTCATCGACGACAAAGCGAATGACAAGATCGAGACGGGAGCCAAGGTCGCGCAGCCGGTCGAGGCCCGCCAGAGCGGTCGGATTTCTGGCCGCGTAGAGCAAGCGGAAGCATCGGGGATCCTTGCTGGCGGCAGCTTCCTCCAACATGCCGAGTATAGGAGCAATCCCGACGCCACCAGCAATCATCACCGCCGGGCCCTCTCCATCCGGCAGGACGAAGCTGCCGTGCGGTCCGTCGATCGCCACCCGCGTGCCCACCTCAATCTGCCCGAACGTATTGGTGCAGTTCCCGGACGCGCGGATTACTAGGCGAAGGCGCGGCAAATAGGCTGTGGCGGAGGCGATGGAGAAGGGATGATCGTGAAAGGGCGGCCTATAAGGGGAAAGCGTCATCCAGATAAACTGCCCAGCCCTGAAACGTAGACCCGTCGAATCGGGTCCGTGCAGGATCATCTCCCAGATATGGTCGGCTAAGGGCGAGACGCGTTCAACGCGCCAATCCTCTCGCCACATGCGCCAAGGCCGGACGAAATAGACAAGACCAATGGCAACGACAGCCACAACTGCGAACAAGAACCAGACGGCTCGCAGCGGATAGTCCGCACTGTAGGTCCCGGCGGACAGAGCATGCTGGAGCGTCAGGCCGGCCACGACAATTGCGAGCAGCCCGTGAGAGATCCGCCAATACTCGTAGCGAACGAAGGGGCGAGACCGGATCGTGGCAAAACCGACAATGACGACCAGACCCGCCAAGGCGAGGACGCCTGTTCGAAGGCGATTGCTCGCAAGCATGCCAGTCAACCGATGCCAAGCCGCAACAGGGTCGATCAGCAAGGTATCGAAGGTGTAGCTCAACGGGTGCAATAGCGCAAAGGCGAGCAGGACATAGGCGGCAACGCGGTGGAAGCCCATGGTGCGGTCGATGCCGATTCGTCCGGAAAGGCTTTCGTAGCGGCCTGAGCTCAAAAACTGCAGGAAGAGAAGCGCGGCCGCCGTCAGGCCGAACGCTGTGCCAAGCTCACTGAATGCAGGTGCCGGTGCGGGGCTGATCGCCAGAACAGCCATGATCGGCAAGGCTGCCACCGCGATATAGAGGCTTGCGAGTGCTCTGCCGGACAGCCCCGGTAAGTCTGCTGGGGGTCGATCATCCTGCTCCGCCATTCGTTAGCCTCATCGGTATCGACGTCAAGTCATAGTACGACGGATCCCGGCATCAAAGGCGCACACTAGTGGTCTGATTCATTCGGGCGATTCCCAAATTGCCCGAAGCAGTTCAAGCTGTTGGCATGAGAGCAGGGATCACGGTCAACGTCACGCCGGAACATCGCCGTCGGCTTGAGGCGATCGTTTCGGATCGCAGCGCGCCGCAAAAACATGTGTGGCGTGCCAACATCATTCTCGCCACGGCCGATGGCTGCGGCACCCTCGAGATCATGCGCCGCTCGGGGCGTTCCAAGCCGGTGGTCTGGCGCTGGCAGGAGCGCTTCATGCAGGAGGGTGTTGAGGGGCTGCTTCGCGATAAGACGCGC
>JAWOJH010000202.1:0-3284 GCA_046481725.1 Methyloceanibacter sp.
CTGTTTCCTCGGGCGAGCCCTCTCTTTATATGAGTGGGCCTTATATGAGTGGGCCTTCCGAAGCTGCTACCTAATCCGCTACCTAAGAGCCGAAACGGATGCAAAAAACGCAGAAATCCGCCAACTCGGCCCTGATGCAGGATCAGGCGTTACCCGAGGCAACCCATAACGACATGGCCAACGCCATCCGCGCGCTGGCCATGGACGCCGTGCAGAAGGCCGATTCCGGCCATCCCGGCATGCCCATGGGCATGGCCGACGTCGCTACCGTGCTGTTCACGCGATTCCTCAAATTCGATCCGGCGCATCCGGATTGGCCCGACCGCGACCGCTTCGTGCTGTCCGCCGGGCACGGCTCGATGCTGCTCTATGCGCTGCTCCATCTCACCGGCTATCCGGACATGACCCTGGAGGAACTCAAGAATTTCCGGCAGCTCCATTCCCGCACGCCGGGCCACCCCGAATATGGCCATGCGCCGGGCATCGAGACCACCACCGGCCCGCTCGGCCAGGGGCTCGGCAACGCGGTCGGCATGGCGCTGGCCGAGCGGCTGCTCAACGCCCGCTACGGCGACGAGGTGGTTGACCATTTCACCTATTGTCTGGCCGGCGACGGCTGCCTGATGGAGGGGATCAGCCACGAGGCGATCTCGCTTGCCGGCCATTTGAAGCTCGGCAAGCTGATCGTGCTGTTCGACGACAACCAAATCTCGATCGACGGACCGACCAGTCTCGCCGTCTCCGACGATCAGATTGAGCGGTTCCGCGCCTCGCATTGGCATACGTCGCGGGTGGATGGACACGATCCCGAAGCTGTCGCCCTCGCCATCGAGAATGCGCGCGCCGTGACCGATCGCCCGTCGCTGATCGCCTGCCGCACCGTGATCGGCTATGGCGCGCCGAAAAAGGCGGGAACCGCAGCGACCCATGGCTCGCCCCTCGGAGAAGAAGAGATCGCCGGCGCGCGGCAGAAGCTGGGCTGGCTGCATGCGCCCTTCGAACTGCCAAAGCCGGTGCTGGCCAGCTGGCGCGCTGCCGGGGCGCGGCACAAGGGCGCCTTCGACGCTTGGTCGCGCGCGGCCGAACGGCTCGATGCGGAGGCTCGCGCCGGCCTGACCGATCCGGTCGACGGCCAGGTGAAAAGCGCACTCACTGCGGCCGTTGCCGCGCTCAAGGCAGACTTTGTGCGCGAGGGCGCCAAACTCGCCACGCGCCAATCCTCGCAGAAGGTGCTCGAGAAGCTGCTTCCCTTGGTTCCGGGGCTGGTCGGCGGCTCCGCCGATCTCACCGGCTCGAACGGCACCTACACCAAAGCGAGCGTCGTCATCGGCCCGGACAATTTCGCCGGCAACTACATTCACTATGGCGTGCGTGAGCATGGCATGGCGGCGGCGATGAATGGGCTGGGCTTGCATGGCGGGATCGTCCCCTATGGCGGCTCCTTCCTCGTCTTCACCGACTATTGCCGCCCCTCGATCCGACTCTCCGCGCTGATGGGCCAGCGCGTGATCTATGTGATGACTCACGACTCCATCGGGCTCGGAGAGGACGGCCCCACGCATCAGCCGGTCGAGCATCTGGCGGCGCTCCGCGCCATCCCCAATCTTCTGGTGATGCGGCCCGCCGACTCGGTCGAATGCGCCGAATGCTGGGAAGTTGCGCTGTTGGCCAAGACCACGCCCTCGATCCTGGCCCTGACCCGCCAGGGATTGCCGGTGCTCCGCACTGCTCAATCCGGCGATAACCTCTCCGCTAAGGGCGCGTATGTGCTGATCGAGCCGGCCGGCGAGCGCGACGTGACCTTGATCGGCACGGGCTCGGAGGTCTCGCTTGCCGTCCAGGCGGCCAAACTGCTCGAAGGGGAAGGGTTCCGCGCTGCGGTAGTGTCGATGCCCTGTTTCGAACTGTTCGATGCGCAAAGTGAAAGCTACCGGAATCAGGTCCTGGGCTCCGCGCCCCGCGTAGCGGTCGAAGCCGCTGTCGCCTTTGGCTGGGAGCGCTGGATCGGGCCCGATGGAGTCTTTATCGGCATGCGCGGATTTGGCGCTTCTGCGCCGGCGCCGGACCTATATAAGCATTTCGGCATCACGCCCGAGGCCGTCGCCGCCGCGGCGCGTGAACTGACGGCAAAGACTAAGGGTTAAAGGCACATGGCCAACAAGCGCGTCGCCATCAACGGCTTCGGCCGGATCGGCAGGCTGACTTTCCGGGCGTTCCTCGAAGCCGGACGCAAGGATCTCGACTTCGTCGCGATCAACGATCTCGGCTCGGCGGAGATGAACGCCCATCTGCTCGAATTTGATAGCGTGCATGGCCGCTTCCCCGGCAAGGTCGAAGTCGGCGGCCGGCACCTAAAGGCCGACGGCCAGGACGTCGCGGTGCTGTCCGAGGCGACACCGGAGAAGCTTCCCTGGCGCGATCTCGGCGTCGACATCGTCATGGAATGCACCGGCCGTTTCACCGACCGGGATACCGCCGCCAAGCATCTTGCCGCCGGGGCCAAGCGCGTGCTGGTGTCCGCGCCCTGCTCGGGCGCCGATCTCACGGTTGTGTTCGGCGTCAACCACGACAAGCTCACGCAGGAGCATCACGTCGTCTCCAACGCCTCCTGCACCACCAATTGCCTGGCGCCGGTGGCCCAGGTGCTGAACGAGGCGATCGGCATCAAGCACGGCTATATGACCACGGTGCATGCCTATACCGGCGACCAGCGCACGGTCGATACCTTGCACAAGGATCCCTATCGTGCGCGCGCGAGCGCGGTGAATTTGATTCCAACCTCGACCGGCGCGGCTAAGGCGGTCGGCATCGTGTTGCCCGAGTTGAAGGGCAAGCTCGACGGCGCCTCGATCCGGGTGCCGGTGCCGAATGTCAGCATGATCGATTTCACCTTCACGTCCACGCGCCCGACCGACAAGGACGAGATCAACGCCGCGATAACCAAGGCGGCCGAAGGTCCGCTCAAGGGCGTGCTCGGCGTTAATGCAAAGCCGCTCGTGTCGACCGACTTCAACCACGATCCGCTGAGCTCGATCTTCGACCTGCCGAGCACGCAAGTGGTCGACGGCACCTTTTGCCGCGTGGTCGCGTGGTACGACAATGAGTGGGGCTTCTCCAACCGCATGAGCGACACCGCTGTCGCCATGGGGCGGCTGATATGAACGAGTCGGCGTCGGCATCCGGCACCGGCGGTCTGGACCTCTCCCGCATCAAGTCGATCGACGGCGTCGAGGTGCGCGGCAAGCGCGCCCTGGTCCGTGTCGATTTCAACGTGCCGATCGAGG
>JAWOJH010000227.1:0-5061 GCA_046481725.1 Methyloceanibacter sp.
ATCCGGACCCGGCCATCGATCCGAACGAGGCCGAAGAGGACACGATGTGGTGGACCCGCGGTGCGCTCGTGCTGCCGGTCGCCGAGACCTGGGCGCTCGTGCCCTCGGTCGAATATCGCGACCAGCAATCGAATTACGACATCAGGACGTATGACGACCTCATGGCCATGCTCGGCGTGCAGAAGAGGTTCTGAGATGACGCGATACATCGATCCGCAGTTGAGCGGCGCCGCGGCGCCAGCCTCGCTGCTTCTCTCGCCGTGTCGTTGGGATTGGCCTTCGCCGCACCGGGCGCGCACGCCGAGAAGGTCGGCGTCGCCGCGGCGGTGAACCCCGATGCCTTCTCGAGTCTCGCCGGATCGCCGCAGTCCCAGCTGAATATCGGCAAGTCGATCTTCTACAACGAGCGCATCAACACCACCGGCAACGGTTTGGTGCAGGTGCTGCTGGTCGACGGCTCGACCTTCACCGTCGGCCCCGGCTCCGATCTGGTGATCGATCGCTTCGTCTACGACCCGCGGAAAGGCACCGGCGAGCTGACCGCGTCCTTCTCCAAGGGCGTGATGCGCTTCGTCGGCGGCAAGCTGTCGAAGAACGACGGCGGCGTCACCGTGAAGACCCCCGCCGGCGCGCTGGCCATCCGCGGCGGCATCGCTTTCGTCGACTTCAAGAGCGCCACGACCTATTCGATCCTGTTCGTCTACGGCGAATATCTGAAGATGCAAGGCAAGACCATCTTCGAGCCCGGCTACGGCTTCTTCAGCAATGGCGGCCAGATGGTCACCAAGCCGTTCACGCCGCAGCGGTCAAGCCCCAGGCCACCAGCCAAAAGCCGGGCGGCGCGACCGCCACGCTGAAGATCGGCAAGTCCGTGGTCTATAACGAGCGCATCGACACCTCGGGCTCCGGCCAGGTGCAGGTGCTGCTGCTCGACGGTTCGACCTTCACCGTCGGTCCGAACTCGAGCCTCGTCATTGACAAATTCGTCTACAACCCGAAATCGGGCACCGGCACACTCGCCGCGACCTTCTCCAAGGGCGCGCTCAGATTTGTCGGCGGCAAGCTGTCGAAGAACGAGCCCGGCGTGACGGTGAAGACGCCGGCCGGCGCGCTGACCGTGCGCGGCGGCGTGTTCCAGGGCATCGTCGACGGCCCGAACCGCGCCTTGTTCGCCTTCGTCTACGGCAACCATCTCACCTTGCGCCGCGGCGGCAAGACCACCACGCTTCGCTCCGCCAGCACCGTGTTCGCCATCAATAGTCCCGGCGCGGCCGTGACCCGCGACATGGTGCAGGGCGACGCCGATCTCATTCTCGCGGCGATCTCGGGCAAGAAGACCAAGTTCGCCGCCGGCAAAGGCGCCAAGGGCAAGGCCTGGCCCTATTACTACGGCATCTCGCCGACCGGCACCTATCCGGACAAGCCTTTCATCCGGGATCTCTATTACGACGGCGCCACCACGCAGCTTCTGCTCCAGGGCGCGAAACCGGTGCCGGTGGCAATTCCCGAACCGCCGCGCCCGCCGCACTATCCCAACGACTATATCGGCATCGGCAACAGCTTGAGCCACGGCCAATAGCGGACGAAGCGGGGGGACCTTGTAGGGCGCCTCACGAGCGCCCACATTGCGGCTTCACTCGGTTCCTCCGGCCTGCTTCAAGCGTTAAGATCGTTCAGACCGTCAAACAGCCAGCGGCGCGGCGCGGTCGACTGCTATGGGTTGGCGTATGCGTGATCCGAAACAACAGATGTGGGCCGAAGCCTGCGCGCTCATCAAGCAGGCCGAACAGCTGCATCGCCAATTCTTCGAGCCCTCGCGCGAAGGCGCGCGCGCCGCGCGCTGGGAGCCGCCGGTGGACGTGTTCGAGACCGAGCGGGAGCTTTGGATTATCGCCGCCCTTCCCGGCGTCGCCCCCGAGGCAGTCCGGGTCGAGATCGAAGATACCACCCTGATCATCGCCGGCAGCCGCCCGCTGCCGACCAAGGGGCGGCATGCCAATATCGTGAGGCTTGAAATTCCTTACGGGCGGTTCGAGCGGCGCATCACCCTTTCGCCGCGGCTTCGCCTCGCCGAGCGCGAGCTTTCGCATGGCTGTCTCGTGCTCATCTTCGCCAAATCCTAGAGGTCCCTGGTTCAAAAAGTATGACCGAAACCGAACAGAACACGCCGCAATCCGCGGAAGGCCCGGCGCCGGCTCAAGGCGAGTCTACCGCCGCTGCTCGCCCGGCGGGCGAAACCGTGCAGCAGCCCGACCTGCCGGACGGCGCGCTGATTTTGCTGCCGACTCGCAATGCCGTGCTGTTTCCGGGCATCGTCGCGCCGCTTACGCTCGGCCGCCCCGGCTCGATCGCCGGCGCTCAGGCTGCCGCGCAGTGGGACAAACCGGTCGGCGTGGTCTTGCAGAATGACCCGAGCGTCGATGCGCCGGGGCCGGAACATTTGCACAAGGTCGGCACCGTCGCCGAGATCCTGCGCTATGTGACCGCGCCTGACGGCAATCATCATCTGATCACCCGCGGCACGCGCCGGTTCCGCGTGCTCGAATTCCTGCCCGGCCATCCCTATCTGGTGGCCAAGGTCGAAGAGGTGGGCGAAGCGGAGGTCTACACCACCGAGATCGCCGCGCGCATGCACCAATTGAAGGAACGCGCGCGCGAAGCCGTTTCGCTGCTGCCCAACGTGCCGCCGGAGATCGCCGGCGCGATCGATCAGGTGCAGTCGCCCTCGGCGCTGGCGGATTTCATCGCCAATGTCTCGGATCTGACGCCGGCCGAGAAGCAGGACCTGCTCGAGACCTTCGACATTTCCGAGCGGCTCGACAAGCTGCTGCGCTATCTCGCGCAGCAGATCGAGGTGTTGCGCCTGTCCAAGCAGATCGGCGAGCAGACGCAAGAGTCGCTCGCCGGCCGCCAGCGCGAGCATATCTTGCGCGAGCAGCTGCGCCAGATTCAGAAGGAGCTCGGCGAAGGCGACGAGGGCCAGGCCGAGATCGCCGAATTGCGCGAGCAGATCGAAAAAGCCGGCATGCCGGAGGAGGCCGAGAAGCAGGCCAAGAAAGAGCTGAAGCGGCTCGAGCGCATGCCCGAGGCGTCCGCCGAGCATGGCATGATCCGGTCCTATCTCGATTGGCTGATCGAGCTTCCCTGGTCCAAGGCCTCGGATGATCGCATCGACATCGCCGAGGGGCGCCGCATCCTCGACGAGGACCATTTCGGCCTGCCCAAGGTCAAGCAGCGCATCCTCGAATATCTCGCCGTGCGCAAGCTCAAGCCCGAAGGCAAGAGCCCGATCCTTTGCTTCGTCGGCCCGCCCGGCGTCGGCAAGACCTCGCTCGGACAGTCGATCGCGCGCGCCATGGGCCGCAAATTCGTGCGGCTGTCACTCGGCGGCGTGCATGACGAGGCCGAAATCCGCGGTCACCGGCGCACCTATATCGGCGCGCTCCCCGGCAACGTGATCCAGTCGATCCGCAAAGCCGGCACGCGCAATCCGGTGATGATGCTCGACGAGATGGACAAGCTGGGGCAGAGCTTCCACGGAGACCCCTCCGCCGCCCTGCTGGAAGTGCTTGATCCGGAACAGAATTCCAGGTTCCGCGACAATTATCTCGCGGTACCGTTCGATCTGTCGCGGGTCATGTTCGTCGGTACCGCCAACGTGCTCGACCAGATCCCGGGTCCGTTACGCGACCGCATGGAGGTGATCGAGCTGCCCGGCTACACCGAGGACGAGAAGGTCGAGATCGCCAAGCGCTATCTGATGAAGCGTCAGCTCGAAGCGACCGGCCTCACCGTGGACCAGGTCGAGATCAGCGAGGAGGCGATCCGCGCCATCATCGGCGACTACACCCGCGAGGCAGGCGTGCGCAATCTCGAGCGCGAGATCGGCGCGCTGCTGCATCGTGCCGCCATGCGCATCGCCGAGGGCGATACCGAACGGATGCGCATCGGCCCGGAGCAGCTGCACGGCATCCTTGGGCCGCGCCGCTTCGAAGGCGAAGTGGCGATGCGCACCTCGGTGCCCGGCGTGGCCACCGGCCTTGCCTGGACGCCGGCCGGCGGCGACATTCTGTTCGTCGAGGCCGCGCGCGTGCCCGGCTCCGGCAAGCTGATCCTCACCGGTCAGCTCGGCGACGTGATGAAGGAGAGCGCGCAGGCCGCGCTCAGCCTGCTCAAGGCGCGCAGCAGCGCGCTCGGCGCCGATCCCGCCGCGTTCGAGAAGTCGGACATTCACGTCCATGTGCCGGCCGGCGCCATTCCCAAGGACGGCCCGAGCGCGGGCGTCGCCATGTTCATCGCGCTCGCCTCGCTGCTCACCGGACGCACCGTGCGAAACGACGTGGCGATGACCGGGGAGATTTCCTTGCGCGGGCTGGTGCTGCCGATCGGCGGCGTCAAGAACAAGGTCCTGGCCGCCTCGCGGGCCGGCATCACCACCGTGCTGCTGCCCGAGCGCAACCAGAAGGACTATGAGGATGTGCCCGAGGCGGCGCGCGAAGCGGTTCGCTTCATCTGGCTGTCGACCGTCGATGACGCGATCGAGGCGGCGCTGGAGCCTGCTGCGCCTCGGCAGGAGACGCTTGGGCCTTCCGACGATCAGCGCCGCGCCGCAAGCGGCTGAGCGATCCAATTGTCATTCCCGCGAACGCGGGACTCCAGTGGATTGCCGGGTCAAGCCCGGCAATGACAAAGTGGATTTAAGGTCTTGCTGTCCATCACTGCATTGACTGATGACCTGCACCGTCTAGACTAGGCGTGCGCTTGGGCGACACGCTGATGGTGCATGCATCGCTGCGTGCGATCGGCCCTCTTGCTGGCGGCCCGGAGGCGCTGCTCGATGCACTGGAAGAGGCGGTCGGCGCCTCGGGCACCTTGCTGATGATCCTCGGCGCCGAGATCGCCGAGGACTGGATAAACCGGCTGCCCGAGACCGAGCGCCTGAAGTTGCTTGCCGAGGCGCCGCCGTTCGATCCCGCCGCCGCGCCGGTCTTTCACGAGGTCGGCTATTTCGCCGAAGTCTTCCGCAAGCGCCCGGGTACTTTGGTGACGGACAATCCCAGC
>JAWOJH010000011.1:0-7166 GCA_046481725.1 Methyloceanibacter sp.
AAGTAGACCAGAGGCCGCTAGCGCATCAAATAATGCGCTCAAGTAGGCCAGAGGCCGCTAGCGCATCGCTAAGAGCGCCTGCTCATTGCGGCGTCTTTGCTCGGCACCGGGCCCCGCTTTCCGTTGCCGGCTATGGCCGGGCGGTCAGTCAGCTCCTGACGGGGACTCTCGATAGTGGTCCCGGGGGGAGCCCCGATGCGGCCCGAGTGCGCATGCCGCGTTCGCATGCGCCCGCAGGCGCCGCACCCCGTCCCGCCATCGCAACGCCTCGCGAGAACGCCCTCAAGAGGACAAGGCGGCCCAAGTCTAATGGCGGCGGACCCAGCCGGGGATATCTTTCGATGGGGCACCCTTCGTTAGGCTTTCGCCGCCTACCGCGCGATCAAGATCACACCGACCACCGCGAGCGCCAGCCCCGCGATCTTGCTCCACGACATCGGCTCGCCCAAGAACAGGACCGCGAGCAGCGGGCCACCGATGATGAACATGCCGTAGATCGGCACCACCACGGTCGCCGGCCCAAGCGACAGCGCATGGAACAGCGAGCCGACCGCGACGGTGAGCACGAGACCCGCGGCGATGGCCCAGAGCAGAGGCGGCTGCTCGAGTTCGAACAGGAGCGCCTTGAACTCGCCGCGCACGCCGACCATGGCGAGGGCGAAGACCGGAACGATGGTCGTGGCGACCGCGAGCACCATATAGCTGCTCGCCGTGCCGCTTTGCTCGGCAAGTTTCACGAACAGGGTCATCAGCGAGTAGCAGGCCATGCCGAGCAAGGCCCAAAGAACGTAGGAATATACCACGTGAACTGAGGCAGCTTGCTCGGCGCCCGCCCCGTCGGCATCATGCGTCTGGATCGGAGTGCCGGACCATGGAGCAGCACCTTCGCGAGCCGCCCGCTGCGCGAATATCTGGATTTGACCCTCAGCCTGGTCAATGCCGATTAGGCTGGAGCTACCGCCGTGGCGGCTGAGCCTGTAGCCTGGACCGGAACGGACCCCGATTCGGCGGACGGGCGCGGGACGCAGACTGGCTGGCCTCCGCGCCGCAACGAGGGAGAGCGAACCATGCGCATTCCAGCTTCTGTCCAAGCTATTATCGTCGCGCTGATCGTCTTGATCGGCCCCGGTCTCAACCAGGCGCAGGCCGATAGCGGCAGCGTCGTGCTGACCATTTACAAGGGCGGCTGGATCATCGGCGGCTCGGGCGGGCACGGCACGCTCACCTTCCGGGGCAAGCGCTATCCACTCTCGGTGGGCGGCATCGACTACGGCCTCGTGTTCGGCGGCTCGAAGACGGTGCTGCGCGGCCGGGCGCGCAATATCAGCCGCGCCTCCGACGTCGCCGGCGTCTATGCCGCGGCTGGCGCGGGGCTCGCGGTCGGCGGCGGCGCCCGCGCCATCGTGCTCACCAATCAGAAGGGCGCGGTGCTGGAACTGTCCGGCCGGCAGGTCGGGCTGATGGCCAACGCCGATCTGAGCGGTCTTGCCATCACGATGAAGTGACTTGGCGCCGCGCCGCGCCGCGCCCTCTGCAAGACGCCGCTTCTTTGGGCTAGAGTGGCGGCATGAACAGGCTGTCACACGCCGTGTGGCCGGCGCTCGCGCTGATCGCGCTCTTCACCGGACCGGCGGCTCGGACCGAGGACGCTACGCCGATTCCCTGTACCGAGGACGCGATGGTCGTGTTCGACGCGTCGGGGTCGATGGCCGGCAATACGGTGCAAGGCCTGTTCAGCGACATCACGCGCATCGACGAGGTCCGCAAGGCGCTGGCGCAGGTTTTGCCGAGCGCGGCGAAGTTTCGCAAAATCGGGCTGATCACCTTCGGTCCCGGGCCGTATGAGCAATGCAATGTCAAGCTCCACTTCGAGCCGATGCCGAACGCCGCCGAGCCGATCATGAGCGCGGTGAACGCGATCAACCCGGCCGGAAAGACGCCGCTCGTGCAGGCGGTAAAGCTGGCCGCCGAGATCCTGGAGCACCGGTCGGAAAAGGGCGTCGTCGTCTTGCTGACCGACGGCGAGGAAACCTGCGGCGGCGCGCCCTGCGACCTGGGCAAATTGCTCAAAGCGAGCAGCCGGCAACTGACCGTGCATGTCATCGGCTATCAGTTGAAGGCTTTCCGCTGGACCGGTGCGCAGAGCTTCCTCGACGCGAAATGTCTCGCCGAGGAGACCGGCGGCCTCTACATCTCGGCCGAGAACCGGCAGGATCTGATCGACGGGTTCGAAAAGACGCTCGGCTGCCCGATGATGTCTTCCGTCGGCGCCGCGGCGCGCTAAATCTGCCGGATTTTCCCCGTTCAGAAATCGGGTCGGCGTTATTGTTTTGCGCCACTCCCAAACAGAAGCTAGACTCCGCGGAATAAATCCTTGCGCGGAGAGAGGCCGCGATGTTCAGGCGCTTTCAAGACGTCCTCGAACTCGGAGCGGTTGGAGCGATCATGATCCTCGCCGCTGCTGTTCATTCCCCCTTTGCTGAACACCTCGCCGCTGTCTGGGGCCCGTATTCACTCCCAGCGCGGTGATCCCAACGCCAAAGGTGGGAGGACACTGCGCTCAAGCTATCGGAGCGACCAGCGACCCATTCACGGTCATCCGATCGACGACCCGCGCAACCCCCGGCGTCTCTTCGATCATGGCTAGCACGGCCTGCCGCTGATCTTCGGACGAGACCGTGCCCGCGATCTCAACCACGCCATCGCATACCGCAAGCTGCATCTGAATGGCGGAGACGAAGGGAGCACTGTTAATTCGACTCAGCACACCACGCGCGATTTCGTCATCACTTGCCTTTTGAGGACGGCTTTTTTCGGCGGCCAGTTGCGCAAGTGACCGCATCACGTCACGCCGCGATACCACGCCGACGAGCGCGCCGTTCTTCAACACCGGCAGGCGTTTGACATCCAGCGTCGAAAGAAGCTCCGCCACCCGGCCTATAGGCGTCTCGTGGCGGACGCAGACGACATTGCGCGTCATCACCTCGCGCACGAAGCGCCCATGTGCCTTGGCGAATTCGGCTGCAAGGCTCTTGTCGTCGCGGAACAGCCGCGCCCACCACGTCCGGCGCTGTTCGGAACCAAGTTCCTTGCGCCTGAGGAGATCGCCCTCCGTGACAATGCCGACGAGATGACCCGACGGCTCGACCACCGGCAGGCCGCTCACCCCCCTTTCCGCCATGATGCGGGCCGCGTCCGCGACGGTTGCGTTCGGCTCTACGGTGACTGGAGCGCGGGTCATGGCATCGCCGGCAAGCATGGCTCACTCCTTGATGGTTACCGCGCTCTTGTCGACGTCACCCCGCGTCTTCCACAGCGAGTAGAGGATGCCGCCCGCGATCAGGCCGAGTGTCACCGTGAGACTTATCAGGGGTGGCACCTTGCCGTCGAACACGAAATCCCCAAAGAAGATCTTCGTCCCGATGAAAATCAGGACGAGCGCGAGCGCATATTTGAGATAGTAGAAGCGATGCACGGTCGCCGAAAGAGTGAAGTACAGCGTGCGCAGCCCGATGATCGCGAATATGTTCGAGGTGAAGATGATGAACGGTTCCTGCGTAATCGCAAAGATCGCCGGCACCGAGTCGACAGCGAAGATCACATCGATGATCTCGATGCTGACCAGCGCAAGGAACAAGGGCGTGGCGTAAGTGTAAAGCTTGCCGCTTCGGGGACTGGGCAGCCTCACAAAAAAGCGCGAGCCGTGGAACGTATCAGTCACGCGCAGATGGCGGCGCAGAAACCTGATCGCAGGATTGTCGCCAATGTTCTTTTCGCCATCGGCGGGCCGCAGCATTTTGATGCCGGTGAAAATAAGCAGCACGGCGAATATGTAGAGCACCCACTCGAATTTCGAAATCAAGACCACGCCAAGTCCGATCATGATTCCGCGCAGAACGATGACGCCGAGAATGCCCCAGAACAATACGCGGTGCTGTAGGGCGCGCGGCACTGCAAAATAGGTGAAGATCAAACTGATAACGAACACGTTATCCATCGAAAGCGTGTATTCGACGACATAGCCTGTGTAATAGAGCTGAACGGCCGTCCAAGCGCGCGCCGAGTCGCTCGCCGCGTTCTTGATCGCGGGGTCAAGGCAATAGGCCGGCGGAGAAGCGTAGTAGAGCCACCAGACGACAGCGCCGAAGGCAATCGCAATCGCGACGTAGAACCCCGCCATTTTCAGCGACTCGGCGAACCCCACTTCGTGCGGAGCGCGATGAAACAAGCCGAGGTCGAGCGCTAAAAGGCCGATAATGAAAACAATGAACCCGCACCAGGCCCAGATCGGGATGCCGAGCCAATACGCGGCGAAAATGTTCGACAGGAGCTCCAAGGCGAGATCTTCCTTAGATGTAAAAACCCAAACCAAACTGACGACCCCGGCCCGAACGGTTACGGGCTGGTGCGTCCCTCGTCGAACGCTAGGGTGAAAATTTCATCTATTGGGAATCACTTGCGGCTGGCGAGACCCGACTGGCGGTTCCGACATCACAAGCGCGCCAGCTCGCTTGCCAGAGGGGCCCGGTACCGCAGGCCCCTAGAAGATGACCTACAAGACACGGCCGCGCAAGAGGCTGCATTCTGATAAGTCTGGCCGGAAATCCGTGGCGCCGGAACCCCGCAATCGGCTCATTCTTCCATGCACCGGGCAGAACTTCCTCGATGCGAAATATCTTGCCGAGAAAACTGGCGATCTCTACACCACGGCGAAAACCGGCAGAAAGAGGCATGAAATGAAAGCGCCTCAGTTCGATCTGACCCCGCCCAGCAAAGACGAACTGCGGGCGCTGATTGCCGATCTCAGCGAGGACGAAAAGCATGTGCTGCTCGAGCACGGCACGGAAGCGCCCTTCTGCGGCGTTTTCCTCGAGGAGAAGCGGGGCGGCGTGTACACCTGCCGCCTGTGCGGACTGCCGCTATTCAAGGCCGGCACCAAGTTCGAAAGCGGCACCGGCTGGCCGAGCTTCACCAGCCCCTTTGTCGAGGATCACCTCCGCTCCATCCGCGACACCAGCTACGGCATGGTCCGCACCGAAATCGTTTGCGCGCGTTGCGGCGCGCATCAGGGGCATGTCTTTCCCGACGGCCCTCCGCCGACCGGTGAGCGATATTGCATCAACTCCGTCTCGCTCGAATTCACGCCTGCGGGTGAGCCCCTGCCGGATAAGCTCGGCCGGGGAGCCCCCGAGGGCGAGACATGGCAGAACCAATGATCGGCGGGGCGTGCCTGCGGCTGGGCGACTTGAATCGCATGCCGCTTTAGTGGAGTTGCGCTTTGAGACGGAGCCTCGGCGCCGGAGCATTGGCGGCAGTCGTGACGGCAGGTGTTTCCTTCGCGGTGGCAGCCTCGCCGCCGCTGCGGAGCGGCCCCCCGTCCGAAGCTGCTTCCGCCCGGTCGTCGGTGCTGCATCGGGCGGTGATCTACACCAAGGAGGGCAGCGCCAAGCTCATCGACGGTCGCTGGAATCTCGGCCAGAGCGAAACGAAGCTCGGCGTGAAGCTTTCCGCCGCCGAGACGCAGCAGCTGATGGCCTGCACCGGGCAGATCGTGTGCAAGACGCCCGACGTCAGGACCGAGGACGAGGACAGGGTCGGCGTCAGATTCACTGCCTCCGCGGCGAGCGTGCTCCGGCCGGACCTGCTGGTGACGGCCAAGCACGTCTTCTTTACCGGCAAAACACCCGTGGTGCCGTTCGGCGCCTGTAGCTTCCGCAGCCACGCAGGCAAGTCCGCCATCCCGGTCACGGTCGAGCAGGACCAGCGCAAGGGCTACGTCTTCAACAACGAGGACTTCATGGTGCTTCGCCTGAAGCGCCCGCTGGAAGGCTGCGACGCGTTGGCGATCGACCATTACGATGCGCATCTCGCCGAGGAAGAGGAACTGCTTTCGGTCACCGCCCGGCAGCATCGCACCCTGAACAAGCTGTCCAACCGGGAGCCGGTGGTGGCAAAGGGCAAGGTGCGGAAGAGTCTCGACGGGGTGCTCGGCGGGCCGCCCTTCTACTACACCGACATCGATTTCGACTTGGGCGGTTCGGGCGGCGCCGTATTCGCGCTCACCGATGGCCGTCCGGAGGCGGACGACCAAGGCCGGCTGATCGTCAGGGGTATCGCGGTGGCCTACGGGCCGCGCGCCAGGAACGGCAGGCCCTATAGCGACGAGCAGAACTATACGATCGTCATCGGCCTACAGGCGGAGTTTCGCGAGCTGGTGATGGGCAAGGCCCAAACGCCGGAGCCGGTGGAGCCGGAGCCCTGTCCCGAAGGCGGGGCGCCCAAGATCGAGGTGATCGCCGTTCCGGTGACCGGGACGGGAACGCCCGCCCCCTCCCCGCGCACCGAGCTTTCGGGGAAGTTGGAACTGGCCGCAGCGCCCCGCGCGAAACCGAGACCCGTGCAGCGGAAACGATCGCCGCAAGCGCCGGCCAAGCCGAAACCGGTGAAGAAAGAGCAATTCGAATTCATGCTGAAGAACGACACGGCCTGCCGGATCTGCTTCACCTATCATCGCTGCAACACTTACGGCTGCTGGGACGAAGCGGCGAGGCTGAACCCCAAATCGTCGCTCTCCGCCGGGGTGGGCGAGCGGGCGCCCAAGATCGAGAACCCGCAATTCTGCAAATCGGGACAGGTCGCGTTCATGGCCGCCAAGGCGAAGGCCGCGCGCGAGGGCGTTCACGCGCTCTCGGCCGAGGACATCCGCGGGCTTAGCCTCGAAGAGATCAAGCAACTGCGCGGCTACTAGCCTGCGGCCCGCGCCGTCTATCAGCGGGGTGAGCGCGCACGTCATCCTGCGGTGCGAGCGCCGCGAGCCACTAAGGACGGCCGGGCGGGGCTGCCGCTCGGCATGAGCGGCAGCCTTGCTCAGGCAATAGAGACAGGCGATTGCCGGACCCTCACGCCCAATGGGCGAGCAGGATAATCGCGAGGATGGCCCCGGTCAACGCAAGCCAGCGGACGACATAGGGCAATCGGTTCTTGATGAGATTTATCATTTGCGGATCCCACGACGGATTCGCGCGCACCGATGGCCGGGCCGAAAGCCCGCCAGGCGCCTTGCGAATATGCGCGTTTCAGATGAGGCACATCATTTGCGCGGACAGGCCGCACGACGTGCCGGGACAAGACTGACGCCGCTCAAGCGCGGCGCGGAGTCAGCCTTG
>JAWOJH010000211.1:0-5106 GCA_046481725.1 Methyloceanibacter sp.
AACACGTTCATGAACGAACAAACCCGCCATACTTTGCGCATCGTCGGCTTCGCCGGCGCGCTCTCCGCCCTCGTCGCCTGGTGGGTGCAGAACTTCGCCGCCAGGCGCGGCTTCGTCGTCCGCTTCCTGTTCGCCCTGGTCATCTTCTTGCTGGCGTTCTGCGCGTTCGGCGGCCTGCTGCGCTTCATCTACATTCACGTCACCTATCCGAACCAGCAGGACTGGTCGCTGGCCGGCATGTATCTAGCCTCGCTCAACGACTTCTATACATTCTTGCTGGATATGTTGTTGCCGCCCCGGCCGGCCTATGCGGCCCTGGCAGTCGCGGCGGCGATCTTCATCGCCCTGTTCGGACCGCGCGAGACGAGGACCGCCGATATTTGAAGGGATCGGCGATTTGAGCGCTAGGGCGGGCTCTGCTAGAGGTTTCTCCTCGCCCGCCTCTAACCTGCGGAAAGGCTTCGTAGAAACCGCATGATCCCCCGCTACAGCCGCCCGGAGATGGCTCGCATCTGGGAGCCCGAGACGCGATTCCGCATCTGGCTCAGGATCGAGACCTATGCCGCCGAGGCCATGGCCGAACTCGGGCTGATCCCCAAACATGCGGCCGATGCGGTGCGGAAGCGCGGCGGCTTCGACGTCAACCGCATCGATCAGATCGAGCGCGAAGTGAAGCACGACGTGATCGCGTTCCTCACCTCGGTCGCCGAGCATGTCGGGCCGGAGGCGCGCTTCCTGCATTCGGGGCTGACGTCCTCGGACGTGCTCGATACCTGCTTCAACGTGCAACTGGTCGAGGCGGCGGACCTGCTGATCGCCGATCTCGACGCGCTGCTCGCTGCGCTCAAGGCGCGCGCCTACGAGCATAAGGACACGCTTACCGTCGGCCGCAGCCACGGCGTTCATGCCGAGCCGACCACCTTCGGACTGAAGCTGGCGGTGGCCTATGCCGAGTTCGCGCGGGCGCGGGAGCGGCTCGAGCGCGCGCGCGAAGAGGTCGCCACCTGCGCCATCTCGGGGGCGGTCGGCACCTTCGCCCATGTCGATCCACAGGTCGAAGCCTTCGTGGCCAAAAAACTCGGGCTCAAGGTCGAGCCGATCTCGACTCAGGTCGTGCCGCGCGACCGCCATGCGTTCTACTTCGCCATCCTGGCGGTGATCGCCAGTTCGGTGGAACGGCTGTCGACCGAGATCAGGCATCTCCAGCGCACCGAGGTGCTCGAGGCCGAGGAATATTTCAGTCCGGGGCAGAAAGGCTCCTCGGCCATGCCGCATAAGCGGAACCCGGTGTTGTCGGAGAACCTGACCGGCCTGGCCCGCGTGGTGCGCGGCTATGCGGTGCCCGCCATGGAAAACGTGGCGCTGTGGCACGAGCGGGACATTTCCCACTCTTCGGTGGAGCGGGTGATTGGCCCGGACGCCACCATCGCCCTCGACTTCGCGCTCGCGCGGCTCACCGGCATCGTCAAGGACCTGGTCGTCTATCCCGATCGCATGCGACGCAATCTCGACCGGCTCGGCGGGCTGATCCATTCGCAGCGCGTGCTGCTAGCGCTGACCGATGCCGGCATCCCGCGCGAGGAGGCCTATCGCCTGGTGCAGCGCAACGCCATGAAGGTGTGGGAGGACGGCGCCGATTTTCTCGAGGCGCTGCTTGCCGACCCGGATGTGACCAAGGCGCTGTCAGCGGAGACGGTCCGCGCCCAGTTCGACCTCGGCTATCACCTGAAGCACGTGGATACGATCTTCGCCCGCGTATTCGAAGGCTGACCCGCTCAAAATATCACCGGCCGCCTATTTGAGGTAGGTGCCGTCCTCGCCGCTATAGCCGTCGAAGATATGCGGCATGTAGCGGTAGCGGTTCCGCTCCTGCGCCATCATGAAATAGCGCTTGCGGTAATAGGACGGCTTGATCGCGACGTAAGGCGGCATGTCGTAGTAGGAGTCGGCAGTCGGATAGTGCCCGGCGCGATAGGGATAAGGCGGGTAGATCGGGAACAACTCGTCCGCCGCCGCGGCGGGCCCGCCGCCGGCCGAAACGCCAAGCCCAACAAATAAAGCCAAGCCCAGATTTCGCAGTCGCATGGATCGGTCCCCCACTCCCCGCGCCGCCTCATCTTGGCACGGCCCGCGGCTAAAATCAGCCTAAGAGTTGCCCCTCACCGCGTCTTTCATCACCGCCGCGGCATGCGAGAACCAGCTCGCGTCGGTGCCGACCGTTACCACGTCCCAGCGGTCCGCGATCAGCGGCTTGGCATAGTCGGCCGTGTTGGCAAAAACCAGCGAGATCACAGACATTTCCCGGCATTTGCGGAGAACCAGAGTCATGGCTTCCTTGACCTCTGGCGCATGGATGTCGAGCCGCCCGGTCAACGCCACGGAAAGGTCGTTGGGGCCGAAGCACACCATGTCCACCCCGTCCAGCGCGAGGATTTCGTCGAGCGCGTTGAGCGCGCCCTTGGTCTCGATCTGCGGGCAGGCGATGGTCCAGTCATTGGCGGTGGTGAAATAGTCGCCGCCGCGGTTGAGCCAGCTCCGATACGGGCCCCAGCTGCGATTGCCCCGCGGTGGAAACTTGACCGCCTGAACGAAGGCCTCGGCATCCTCGACCGACTGGATCATGGGGCACATCACCCCTTGCGCGCCGCCATCGAGCGCCCGTCCGACCAGTCCGGGGTCGTTATTCGCCACGCGGACGATCGTCGCCAGGCCATAGGCCCGGGCGGCGCTGACGCAGCCGAGCAAGGCCTCGTTGCCCCCGGCGCCGTGCTGCTGATCGATGACGACGCAGTCCCAGCCGGCCTCGCCGGTCAGCTCGATCAGCATCGGATTGTTGAGGATCAGCCACGCGCCAAGCAGCGTGCGGCGCTCCTTGGCGGCCTGGCGAAAGCGGTCCTCAGGCATGAGGGCTCACGCCTTGCCTTCGGTTTCGATCTGCGCGAGTGCCTCGCCCAATAGGTCCGTCATCTGGCGGCGGATCTGATGGTCCGACTGTTCGACGCCCTTGGCATCGAAATCGGCCCTGATCTTCTGAAAGACGTCCTCGTCCCCCGGCGCCGCCAGATCGGCTTTGATCACCTCGCGCGCATAGGCCTGGGCGTCGTCGCCCGTGATGCCCAGGAGGTCCGCCGCCCAAAGGCCGAGCAGCCGGTTCCGCCGCGCCGTCGCCTTGAACTTCAGTTCCTCGTCATGGGCGAATTTCCGCTCAAAACCCTTCTCGCGATCCTCAAAACTTGCCATCTGCCTGTTCGCCTCCTCAGGTCCGGGGTGATTCCGGGCAAAGTTTGGAACTCGCGGGGAACCCCGCCTTCTCCCGGGCCCGAGGGATAGCCTGCAAAGGCCCGGGAATCAACCGATCGGGGGGGTCGGCCGCCTGCGTCCCGGCGCCCGTTGTCTGCCCCCTGCCCTTACGCTAAGGTCGCCGCGAGACCCTTGGATCGATTCCAGCAATGGCGATTTGTAGAGTGCGCGCGGCCTGGGTGAGCCTCTCGCCCACGCGTTTGGCGTGTGCCATCCGTCAAAAGCCAGTTGTGAGTGAGGAACCAAACATGAACCGCCGCCGGCGCGTCTATGAAGGCAAAGCCAAGATCCTCTATGAGGGTCCCGAACCGGGCACGCTCATCCAGCACTTCAAGGACGACGCGACCGCCTTCAACAACAAGAAGCACGACAAGATCGAGGGCAAGGGCGTCCTCAATAACCGCATCTCCGAGTATCTGTTCCAGAAGCTCGGCGAAGTCGGGGTGCCGACGCATTTCATCAAGCGGCTCAATATGCGCGAGCAGTTGATCCGCGAAGTCGAGATCATCCCGCTCGAAGTGGTGGTGCGCAACGTCGCCGCCGGGTCGCTCTCAACCAGGCTCGGGATGGACGAAGGCTCCGCCCTGCCCCGCTCGATCGTCGAGTTCTATTACAAGAACGACCAGCTCGGCGATCCGATGGTCACCGAGGAGCACATCACCGCCTTCGGCTGGGCCAACCCGCAGGAGCTGGACGACATGATGTCCTTGGCTCTGCGCGTGAACGATTTCCTCTCCGGCCTATTTCTCGGCGTCGGCATCAAGCTCGTAGACTTCAAATGCGAGTTCGGCCGGCTGTGGGAGAACGAGCAGATGCGCATTATCCTCGCCGACGAGATCTCGCCGGATTGCTGCCGGCTGTGGGACATCGAGACCCAGAACAAGCTCGACAAGGACCGCTTCCGCCGTGATCTGGGCGGCCTGGTCGAGGCCTATCAGGAGGTCGCGCGTAGACTCGGCCTGCATGTCGACAATCCCACGCGCACGCGCACCGGCCCAGTGCTGGTCCGCTCGAAATAGGGACGAGGCATGAAAGCGCGCATCACCGTCACCTTGAAGCCGGGCGTGCTCGATCCGCAAGGCAAGGCGATCGCCGGCGCGTTGCACGCGCTCGGCTTCGGCTCGGTTGGCAATGTGCGGCAGGGCAAATATATCGAGGTCGAGGTGGCCGAGAGCGATCCGGCGCGCGCACGCGCCGAGGTGGAGCGCATGTGCGAGCAGCTGCTCGCCAACACCATCATCGAGAACTACGCCTATGAGCTCGAGGCGGCTTAGCCGGACGTCGATGAGTGTCGTCATTCCGGCGAAAGCCGGAATCCAGAAATCCGCTCACGAGCCTACCTTCCCTGGATCCCGGCTTTCGCCGGGATGACGTTTGGATTGGAGTGACATGAAAGCGAGCGTCATCGTGTTTCCCGGGTCGAACTGCGACCGCGACGCGGCCGTGGCGCTGGAGGCCGCCATCGGCACGTCCCCGGCGATGGTCTGGCACGGCGACAGCGAAATTCCCGAGAGCGACCTTATCGTGCTGCCGGGCGGATTTTCTTATGGCGATTATCTGCGTTCGGGCGCGATGGCGGCGCATTCGCCGGTAATGCGCGAGGTCGTGGCCCGCGCGCGAGGCGGAACGCCGGTGCTCGGCATCTGCAACGGCTTCCAGGTGCTCACCGAGTCCGGGCTGCTGCCCGGCGTGCTGATGCGCAACGCCACCCTCAAATTCATCTGCATTTAACGGTGACCATGAATGCTAATAAAAATATTACTGCAAATTTCACCTTGATACCTGCTACCACATTTACTTTAAATG
>JAWOJH010000017.1:0-8388 GCA_046481725.1 Methyloceanibacter sp.
GAGGCGGCGGCCCTTTTTCTCGCGTCCGCCGAGATCGAGCGCCTCCCCTCCCCTGAGCACCGCTTCCGCCGCATCAGTGTAACGCCCGTCATCCTCATGCAAGATGAGGCCGGGCAGAAGCACGAGCGGGGCCCGGCTTCCCTTACTGGCCTGGACGATGATGCGAACCGCTTGCTGGCCCGGCTTCGGGAACAGCGGAAAGACGCGGACGCCGCCAAACCGTCCGGCCAGGAGTTCCAGCAATTCGCCGAGCGCGTCCGGCCGATGGATCAAGCTGAGATGCGCGCCGGGCGCAGCCATGGCGGCGCAGAACTTAATCCACGCGGCGAGCCCCGTCTTTTGCATGACATGCGCCGTAACCCGGTTAGGGTCCGGCGCCGGGCGGACTTTGCCTTCGGCATGAAACGGCGGATTGACCATCAGGTGGTCGTAACCTTCGCGCTTCAATCCCGCGGCACCGAGCGCCTTGCCGGGCCAGGTCACGTCGGCGTTGACTGCGGCAAAACGTGCGGCGAACCCGTTGCGCGCAGCGTTGGTCTCGGCAAGCGCGCAAAGCGCACCGTCGATCTCCACCGCGGTGACATCGGCCGTGGGCACCCGGGCCAAGAGGCAAAGGCCGGCGACACCGGTGCCGGCACCGGCATCGAGCACATGCTCACCGGCACGGGCCGGTACTGATGCGGCGAGAAATACCGCGTCGCTGCCGGCGCGATGACCGCGGCGCAGTTGGACGATACCGATGCGGCCGCCGAGGAAATCGTCGGTGCTGGTTGTAGCGGCGCCGGATGCGCCCGGTTCAGGCTTTTTCGTCGCCGGCAAGGACATGACCGATGCCCGCATCACTTAGGATGGCCCGCGCCTCGACGATCCGCTCGCCGTCGACCAGCACGCGCCGGGGCAGCGCGCCGATCGACCCCTCCATCACGCTCATATTGAGATCGGCGACGATGAAATCGATATCCGCCTCGCCGAGCAGCGCGCTGACATAGGACAAAAGCACGGGATCGTTGGTCCGCAACAGTTCCTTCATGGCCTCGAATGCCTCGCGTCCATTGGCCCTCCCGGTCCGCCTTGACCTTAGCCGCGGACCACCGACAATATCCGGGAAATCGAACCTCGCTCGACCCTTTTTCAGGAGTAACCCTTGGGAGTCGTCGTTAAACTTGCCGGTGCGAACGATCCGAAAGCGAGCCTCGCGCCACTGATGGCGCTTGTCGAGGAGGACATGTCCCATGTCAATCGCATCATCCTCGATCGCGCGCGGTCCAATGTCGATCTGATCCCCGAACTCGCCCGCCATCTGATCGACTCGGGCGGCAAGCGCTTGCGGCCGATGCTGACGATCGCCGCGGCAAAACTGTGCGGCTATTGCGGCGACGGGCATGTGCGGCTGGCGGCTAGCGTGGAGTTCATGCACACCGCGACTTTGCTGCACGATGATGTGGTGGACGAGAGCAATCTTCGCCGCGGCAAGACTGCCGCGCGGCTGCTATGGGGCAACGAAGCAAGCGTTCTGGTCGGCGATTTCCTGCTGGGACAGGCCTTCAAGATGATGGTCGATGTGGGTTCGCTGGGTGCGCTGCGCATCCTGGCGGACGCCGCGGCAGTGATCGCCGAGGGCGAGGTGATGCAGCTCATCACCGCCAAGAACACCGAGACCACCGAAGACGACTATCTGGCCGTGATCGACGCCAAGACCGCAGCCTTGTTCGCGGCGGCGGCCGAGGTCGGCGCCGTGATCGCCGAGCGGCCGAAGTCGGAGGCCGCGGCGTTGCGCTCGTATGGCCGCAATCTCGGACTAGCCTTTCAGCTGGTCGACGATGCGCTCGACTATGCGGGCGAACCGGACATACTCGGCAAGAGCGTCGGCGACGATTTCCGCGAAGGCAAGATCACGCTTCCCGTGGTGCTCTGCTACCGGCGCGGCGATGCCGTCGAGCGGGCCTTCTGGCACCGGACACTGACGCAAGGCAAAGTACTCGACGACGATCTCGACCAAGCGATGGGCCTGATGACGCGACACAATGCGATCGCCGACACGCTGGCACGGGCGCGCCATTACGGGGCGATCGCCCGAGACGATCTCGCCATCTTCCCGGACTCCGGACCGAAGGCGGCGCTGCTCGAAGCGATCGCCTTCTGCGTCGACCGCCCGTTCTAACCGCCCAACGCATCCGCGGCGATCCACCAATCCGGACGCTGTGCCGAGAGGATGGCTCCGGCGCGCCGCGCCTCTTCCTCGGCCGGAAAGAGGGCGAAGCAGGTCGGCCCGCTGCCGGACATTCGCGCCAGCCGCACGCCGTCCAGCGCGAGCAGCGCGGCCAGCACCTCTCTGATCTCGGGCACGAGCCGCGCCGCAGGCGCTTCGAGATCATTGCCGCGCGGAGCGAGATAGACGATCAGCGAGTCGAAATCGTCCTGGAAGCCGGCACTTTGCGGTTCGGCCAGGGAGTCCGGCGCGCATGCGTCCGCCTGCAATGCGGCATAGACCGCCGGGGTGGCGAGCGGCACCCCCGGATTGGCCAGCAGCACGCCACAGGAAGGAAAATTCCGCACCGGTGTCACCGTCTCGCCGCGGCCGGCGATCAGCGCCGGGCGGCTGGCAAGGCAGACACTCACATCGGAGCCGATCTCCCGCGCGAGCTCGGCGAGCGTGGGGTCCTTGAGCCTCCCGGCATTGGCGCGGGCAATCAGCCGCAAGGCGGCGGCCGCATCGGCGGAACCGCCGCCAAGGCCAGCGGCGACAGGAAGGAATTTGTGCAAGCGAAACCGGCCCAGGGTCAAGCCCGGCAGCTCTGCCTCGGCGCGCCTTGCCGCCTCGAGGATCAGATTGTCGCCGCCAAGGGCCCGGGCGAACGGACCTTCGATGTCGAGGCCGAGGCTGGGTCCGGGATCTAGCGAGAGTGTATCGCCGAGCCCGGCGAAGGCCACCAAGCTCTCAAGCGCGTGTAATCCGTCGGCGCGGCGTCCGAGCACTTTCAGCGTCAGATTGAGCTTGGCCCGGCCAATGTCATGGAGCGCAGACATGCCCGCTCCCTTCACGCCATTGGAATGGAACGCTATTGCGGCGTCTTGGCGGTGCCCACTTGCGTGGTGCGCTCTTGGGCCGACTTGGTCTCGGCGGCGTCGATCAGCCCAGAGGCGATCTTTTGCTTGAGGGTGCCGATCAACTCTTGTTCGGGCTTCAAGGTGAGCGACTGCTGCCATTGATATTTGGCTTCGAGCGTGCGTCCCACCTTCCAATAGGCGTCGCCGAGATGGTCGTTGATAATCGGGTCGTCGGGCCTCAGTTCGACGGCGCGCTCGAGATGCTCGACTGCCGCCGTCATGTTGCCCAGGCGATAATAGGCCCAGCCCAGACTGTCGACATAGTAGCCGTCGTCCGGCTTCAGCTTCACCGCCTTGCGGATATATTCCATCGCCTGCTTGAGATTGACGCCCTGGTCGACCCAGGAATAGCCGAGATAATTGAGCACGAGCGACTCGTCCGCGGACAAAGCCAGCGCCTGCTTGAAATCGACTTCGGCGTCCGGCCAGTTCTTCAGCCGCTCGTTACAAACGCCACGCGAATAGAACAGCGTCCAGTTCTCCTTGACCGGCTTGTCGATCAGCGCCAGCGCGCGGGTGTAGTACTCGCGTGCCTCGGCGTAGCGCTCGTGCGAGCGGAGGATATTCCCGAGGGCATCGAGTGGACGGGTGTCCTTGGGGTTCTTAGCGATCAGACCTTCGAGCAGCACCTTGGCATCGTCCACCCGCTCCAGCGAATTCAGGGCGAAGGCCTTCTGGATCTGCACGTTCAGCCAAAGCGGCGAATCCTGCTTGATCCGGTCGAGCGCCTGGATCTCCAGCTCGTATTTCTTGGCGCTCTCATAGGCTTCTGCCAGCGCCGCGTCGGCGAGCGGGAAATCGGGCTGCAGATAGAGGGCGAATTGGAGGAAGATGATGCCCATGTCGAGTCCGCCCTCGCCGGCCAGAGCATCGCCGATGCCATAGAACACTTCGGCGAGACCTTCTGTCGGGGTGGCGACGAGCAGCGGCGGAGTTTTGTCCGCGTCGATCTCGGCAAGCAGCGCCTCCGACAGAGGATGCGGCGCGGACTTGCTGATATGGGTCTTCAAAGTCTGGCGCGCGAGTTTGCGGTTCTTGGCGTTCAACGCATGGCGCGCATAGGCATCCGCCACTCGCAAGGTCGAAGGATTTTTCTTGAAGGCCTGAGTAAAGGCCTGGCGCGCGACGTCGTGCTTGCCGCCGAGATCGGCGATCAGGGCGCGATGATAGCGCTGATAGAACTGGGCCCAGTCCGCATCGCTCAAGCTGTCGAGTGTGGCGAAAGCCTCATCGGACTTGCCGCTGGCCTGTTGCACCCAAGCACGCGCCAGGGTGGAGGTGAGATCGGCAATCGGTCCCTGCCGCGCGGCGGCGAAATGTTCGTCGGCCTCGGCGTATTTGCCTTGCTTGAAAGCATCGCAGCCGAGCAGGAAGCGGGCGATCCGGTGCGACGGCTCGACCTTGACGAGATCGTTGGCCAGCTTGACGGCGCGATCCCAATGCGCCGAGGCCGCCTCGAGCAGGAAAGTCTGCTCCATGATGATCTCGTTGGCGGGATCGCCGGCGAGCGCCTTGGCGTAAAACCCCGCCGCGGCGATCGTGTCGTGGTCGCCGCGGGCAAGCCGCCCGGAGAGATAGTTGCCGAGCAAGGTGCCGGAAGCTTCCGGCGGCGGAGCAACGACTTCCGAGTAGGCGGCGGGCGCCGCGAGGATCACTGTGAAGAGTAGAGACCGCCGCGCCCATCTGCGCAGAGCCGCACTATGCACGATTGCCATATCGCTTCGGCTGTAACGCCGCCCCAAACTGCGGTTCGATTGGATTTCCCCGTTCAAGGGTATGCGCTTTTGGTCCCTCTAACAAACCAAAAGCTTCCTTGCAGCCTAATAGAGGCTGGTTTGTGGCCGGTTACCGGCGCATTAAATTTGTGAAGATCACATATTGACGTAGTTCGGCCCGCCGCCGCCCTCCGGCGGAACCCAGGTAATGTTCTGGGCCGGGTCCTTCACGTCGCACGTTTTGCAGTGGACGCAGTTCTGGGCGTTGATCTGAAAACGCCGCTCTCCGCCTTCCTCCACCACCTCGTATACCAAGGCCGGACAATAGCGCTGTGCCGGCTCGGCGAACTCGGGAAGGTTGCGCGCGATCGGGATCGAAGGATCGGCGAGCTTGAGGTGCACCGGCTGATCCTCTTCATGGTTGGTGTTGGAGAGGAACACCGACGACAGAATGTCGAAGGTCAGCAAGCCGTCGGGCTTTTCGTATTCGATCGGCTTGGCGTCCTCGGACTTCATCAAGGTCGCGTAGTCGGGTTGCTTATGCTTCAGGGTATGCCGCAGGAAGGGGAAGATGGTGTTGAGCCACATATCGATGCCGCCCAGCATGACACCGACACGCGTGCCGAAGCGCGACCAGAGCGGCTTGACGTTGCGCACCTTCTTCAATTCCGCCGCCATCGAACTTGCCTCGACGCTTTGCGGATAGGCTTCGAGCGTATCGCGCGCGCGGCCTGCCTCGATCGCCGCAAAAGCGGCCTCCGCCGCAATCATGCCGGAGAGCATGGCGTTGTGGCTGCCCTTGATGCGCGGCACATTCATAAAGCCCGCGGCGCAGCCGATCAGCGCACCGCCGGGGAAGGCAAGCCGAGGGATCGCCTGGTAGCCGCCTTCGGTGAGCGCGCGGGCGCCATAGGCGATGCGCTTGCCGCCTTCCAGATGCGTCCGGATCAAGGGATGCGTCTTGGCGCGCTGAAATTCCTTGAACGGGTTGAGATAGGGATTGGCGTAGTCGAGATGCACGACGAAGCCGACCGAAACCAGGTTCTCGCCGACATGGTAGAGGAAGGAGCCGCCGCCGGTCTTGTCCTCGAGCGGCCAACCCATCGTGTGCTGCACGAGGCCCGGCTTGTACTTCTCGGGCGGCACCTCCCACAGTTCCTTCAGGCCGATGCCGAATTTCTGCGGACCCGACTCTGCGTCGAGACCGAGCTTGCGGATCAGCATCTTTGAGAGAGAGCCGCGGGCGCCTTCCGCGAACAAGGTATATTTGCCGGTGAGCGCGATGCCCGGCGTGTAGCTGTCCTTGTGGCTGCCGTCGCGGGCGACGCCCATGTCGCCGGTGATAACGCCCTCGACCGCGCCATTGGCGGCGAAGATCACGTCGGTGACGGCGAAGCCGGGATAGATCTCGATGCCGAGACCTTCGGCCTGCTCGGCGAGCCAGCGGGTGAGGCTGCCGAGGCTGCCGGTATAGCAACCGTGATTGTTCATCAGCGGCGGCATTAAAAGATTGGGCAGGCGGATGCCGCCGGTCTGCCAGAGATAATAGAAGCGGTCTTCGCTAACCTCGGTGGTGAGCGGCGAGCCCATATTGCGCCAGCCGGGCAGGAGCCGGTCGAGCCCGGCCGGATCGATCACGGCACCGGACAGAATATGCGCTCCGACCTCCGAGCCCTTCTCCAGCACCACGACGGAGATCTCCTTGCCCTGCTCCGCCGCGAGCTGCTTCAGCCTGATGGCGGCGGCGAGCCCGGCAGGTCCGGCGCCGACAATGACGACGTCGAATTCCATGGTCTCGCGTTCGGCGGTTTCAGCTGCGGCGGCTTCGTTCAAGGCTTGGCTCCGAAAGCGGCGGGCGGTAGGGCGAAATCATTCCCGTGGGGGCTAGAATCCAGTATGCATCAATATGGTATGGGGTGCGGGATACGCCAAAGATCGAAATGACTGCCTCGGAACGACAGACGGTTCAAGCCTTATTGGCCTGGCAGGCGGCGATGGGCGCCGACGAGGCGATCGGCGAGACGCCGTTCAATTGCTTCGCGCCTCCCGCGGCAGCGCCCTCGCCGCCTCGCGTTACGCCAAAGCCGAAGCCGGCGTCCGACCGTGGCGCCGTGAGCGAGAGCGTGGCGGCTACCACCACCCTCGCCGAACTCGAGGTCATGGTGGCGAATTTCGACGGCTGCGCGCTCAAGCGCACGGCAAAGCGCCTCTGCTTCGCGCGGGGGAACGAACAGGCTCCCATCATGCTGATCGGCGAAGCTCCGGGTCGGGAAGAGGATCTGGAAGGCAAGCCGTTCGTCGGCCCCGCCGGGCACATGCTCGACGTCATGCTGGCATCGATCGGGGTCGGCGAGGATCAGGTCTATATCTCAAACACGGTCTATTGGCGGCCGCCCGGCAACCGCACGCCGACTCCGGAGGAAGTCGAGGCCTGCGCGCCGTTTGTTGCTCGGCAGATTGAGCTGCTGTCGCCGCAGATCCTGGTGCTGCTGGGCAAGGCCGCGGCGCAAAGCGTTCTCCGCGTGGCGGACGGCATCATGCGTATGAGAGGTAAATGGCTCAACTATACCTGCGCTGGGCGCCCCATTCCGACGTTGGCAACATTGCACCCGGCCTATCTCCTTCGCACGCCGGCGGACAAGCGTCTGGCTTGGCGCGACCTGCTGATGCTGAAAGAAAGGCTCGCCCAACTATGAGCCGGATCGACGAGTCGAGACCGTTCATTCCGGTGCGTATCGCCGTGCTCACGGTGTCCGATACGCGCACTGAGAAGACCGACAAATCCGGCCCTCTCCTCGTCGGCATGATCGAGGAGGCCGGCCATGCGCTGGCGGAGCACGCCATTGTCGCCGACGATCCGCGAACGATCCGGAAACAGGTCAAACGCTGGGTCAAGGATCCCGAAATCGACGTGGTGATCACGACCGGCGGCACCGGCTTCACCGGACGCGACGTGACGCCCGAGGCGGTGAAGCCGCTGTTCGAGAAGGAGATCGACGGCTTTTCCATCCTGTTTCACATGTTGAGCTATCAG
This sequence comes from Methyloceanibacter sp., assembly GCA_046481725.1. Taxonomy (GTDB): domain Bacteria; phylum Pseudomonadota; class Alphaproteobacteria; order Rhizobiales; family Methyloligellaceae; genus Methyloceanibacter. The sequence continues at coordinate 7,858 of JAWOJH010000017.1, forward strand.
ATGGTGGGCACCTCGACGGTACAGTCCAGGGCCTGCGGCGGCGTGGCGAACGGGACCTATATTTTCTGCGTGCCGGGTTCGGCGGGGGCCTGCAAGGACGCGTGGGAAGGGATCCTCAAGTCCCAGCTCGACAATCGGCACCGGCCCTGCTCTTTCGTCGAGATCATGCCGCGTCTCATCGAGACGAAAAGGAAAAAGACCAAGACCTCCCTGCCAAGATGACAGAAGTCTGGAGGGGTGGCGCCGTGACCACGTGCTTCAAGCATGCGGCTGACAATCAAACGCGTGGTTCGGCTGGGATCGACAAGCGCGATGCGCATTACCTGCCCCTCTTTGTGCGATAAATCAGCCCGTCAGAGCCGATCCAAGAAGAAGTTGAGTCGGATGAATCGGTTGTGATTCTGTATTGGCGCTTGATTCGCGAAGGAGCGCCCGATGTGGAAACCGGAACACCGTCTTGCAGCCGAGCGGCACGGCCTACGATATCCCAGCGATCTGACGAACGCAGAATGGGCATTGGTGGAGCCGATG
>JAWOJH010000059.1:0-11505 GCA_046481725.1 Methyloceanibacter sp.
TTTTTTGAATCGATGTTGCGCGCCTGGCCTTCGTTGTGAATCAATATTGCTCGTTGGCGCCCTCCAAAACGTTTATCAACACAATCTACACTTTGCTGATGCCTGGCCGGAGCGCAGCTTGGTCTGTGGGACGCGACGAGCCGCTTTATTGCTGCGTGCTGTCCTTGTCGCCGGAAGCGTCCCCAGCGGTCCGACCTTGGTCCTTGGGCTGATCGATCTTGTCGCTCTCGGTCTCAGGCGTTTCGTCAAGCTGCGCGCCTTCGTGGGTGCGTTCTTCTTTACCCATCTTGGCCGAGTCTTCGGCGGTGTCCTCGGTCTGTCCGGCGCCGGCCGCGCTGTCCTCGGCGGCCAGGATGATGGCATCCGGCGGCAGCGGAAAATCTCTTTCGGCGGGAATATCGGCGCGGGAGGTCACGCCCAAGGTCAGCGCGATGACCGCGGCACTTGCCAGCCAATGTCCTGAACGGGTCATTTCGTCTCTCCTGTGGTTCTCCGAATCCGTGGATCCGAGATCCCCTCAGAGAGAAAACCGCCAAGCGCAGGCCGTAGTTCCGCAAAGAAAAAGGCGCGAACCGGGAACGATTCGCGCCTTGCATCCGGGCCTTGGAAATGAGCGCCCCCGGAGACTGGGCTTCGGGGCCGCTCAATTCGGGTCCAGAGCCACTACTCGGTGGATGATCCGCTGGTCGGGCTTTCGCTGGACGACTTCTTATCCATCGCTTTCGGTGCGGCAGGCGTGCCCTGCATGTCCGACTCGGTGGCTACATCGGCACTGATCCAGCCCTTTTCGCAGCCCGCCTTCCACTCTTCCTGAGAGATCTTGGCGTCGCTCGATGTGTCGACCATTTGGAAGTTCAGAATGAACGGCGTGGCCTTGTCCTTAGACAGCGTATCCCCGTCGGGCCCTGCCATTTCCCAGGCCTTGGTGCATTCGGCTTCACTCAAGACCTTTCCGGGACGGCCCGAAGGCGGATCTTTCTGCGAGCCCTCGGGAACGGGCGCGCCACCGCCGGCAAAAGCGTAGCCGGCGCTGAGCATAACCGCCGCAGCGGCATAGGTTGCGAGTTTCATGGGGAATCCTCCGGATCGTGGTTGCTCCCGCGCCGCGCGCGGGAAAGATAGGCCGGTTCAGCCGGCGCACAGGGAAGCACCGAGAACCGTAGACCTGACCTATCAACCGCGCGTCGAACGCTTGGTTCCGCGTGCGTCCAGGTTGCCAACGGCTGGAAGCGTCATGCCGCGGCCAGTTCTCCGGCCAACGCCTTGGCGATCAGCGCGCGGGTCTCGCCGATACCGTAAAGCTCGACGAAGCCGCCGAAGCGCGGGCCCTGGGTCTGGCCGAGCAGCACCTCGTAAAGCACCGAGAACCAATCGCGCAGCGGCTCGAAGCCGTGTTCCTTGCCGACGGCGTAGACCTCGGCCTGGATCTCTTCGGCCAGTACGCGCTTGGGCAACTTGGCGAGTCGCCGGTCGAGCTCGGCAAGCGCGGCGCGTTCCTTCTCGCTTGGCGCGCGGTAGCGCTTCGCCGGCTTCACGAAGTCGTGGAAGTAGCGGATGGCGTACCCGACCAGTTGATCGAGCAGCGGGTGCTCTTCGGGCGTCGCCTCCGGCGCATAGCGGCGGATGAAGCCCCACAGCACTTCGCGATCCTCGGAGTTCGACGCGCTCGCCAGATTGAGCAGCAGCGCGAAGCTGATCGGCAGCTCGGCTTGCGGCGGCTCGCCCTGATGAATATGCCAGACCGGGTTCATCAGCCCGGCCCCCGGCTCCTCCTTGGGAAACGCGGCGAGATGGCCGACATATTCGTCAACCGCGCGCGGGATCACGTCGAAATAAAGCCGCTTCGCCTTGCGCGGGCTTTGGAACATATAGAGCGACAGACTTTCCGGCGCCGCATAGGTCAGCCACTCCTCGATGGTAAGACCGTTGCCCCGCGACTTGGAGATCTTCTCACCCTTCTCGTCGAGGAACAGCTCGTAGATGAAACCCTCCGGCTGCTGCGCGCCGAGGATGCGGCAGATCTGGCCGGAGAGGCGGACCGAGTCGATCAGGTCCTTGCCCGCCATTTCGTAGTCGACGCCGAGCGCCGCCCAGCGCATCGCCCAGTCCGCCTTCCATTGCAGCTTGCAATGGCCGCGGGTGACGGGCACCTGGGTGAGCTTGCCGGTGTCGGGGTCCTTGTAGAGGATCGAGCCCGCGGAAAGGTCGCGGTCGATGATCGGAACCTGCAGCACGCGCCCCGTCGTCGGCGAGATCGGCAGGAAGGGGCTGTAGGTGGCGCGGCGGTCGGGCCCAAGCGTCGGCAGGATCACGTCGCGGATCGCTTCGTAGTTGTCCAGCACCTTGAGCAAGATCGCGTCGAACCGTCCGGAGATGTAGCTGTCGGTGGCCGACAGGAACTCGTAGTCGAAGCCGAACGTGTCGAGGAAGGCTTTGAGCCGCGCATTGTTGTGCTGGCCGAAGCTCGGATGGTCGCCGAACGGGTCGGGGACCTGCGTCAGCGGCTTGCCGAGATGTTCGGCCAGCATCTCCTTGTTGGGGACGTTGTCAGGCACCTTGCGCAACCCGTCCATATCGTCCGAGAAACAGATCAACCTTGTGGGGATCTTGTCCTCGGTCAGCACGCGGAAGGCATTCCGCACCATGGTGGTGCGGGCCACCTCGCCGAACGTGCCGATATGCGGCAGACCGGAAGGGCCGTAACCGGTCTCGAAGATGATCGCCCCGGTCGGCTTCGGGATGCGCTTCACCCGGCTCAGGACCTTGCGCGCCTCCTCGAACGGCCAGGCCTTGCTCACATGCGCATGCGCCAGCAGTTCGGAATCCACCTCAAGCTTCGCGCTCGATTTCGGCTTCGGCTTCAACGCGGAGGTGGGCGCTTCCCCGGTGCGGGGGATGCTCGCCTCGGCCTGGTGCTCAGCCTTGCCATTTTCCTGGTTTGAGCGGGACATGCCACACTAAGGGTGCGTTGGAACCTGGCCGACAGATTTCATAGTTTGGCAAACAAGGCAATCTTCGCGAAAATTGACCGGCGAATGAACCATTGGCTCAGAGGGAAGCTGTCGGTGATCCGAACGAAATCCGTGGACTCGGCCATCAACCACCAAGAGGACGGCTTGCGCATCCTTGCAACGCGCTTCCGAGGAAGGGGCATGCCAACCAATCGCTATCACGTCTGGATGCCCAATCTCGCACCCAGTGAAGATTTGCTGCGCGCAAACATCTCATGGCCTGAGTTTAGGCGCCGCTACCTAAAAGAACTGAGGGAGGGGGGCAGCATCGACAAGCGCAATCGCACGATCAAGAACCACGGGCAAAAATTCACGCTGCGGTTGCTCCAGAAGCTTGGAAGCCGACAAAACGTCACGCTGATGTGCCACTGCGCAGAGGACGAGGTGGAGTGTCACCGGCATCTGCTCGAAAAGGTCCTCAAGTCGAACATCTGAATTGGACCATAAGATAAAGACTCTGGCAGACCGGCACGTCAACGGGAGCTAGTCTCAAGGCGTCCCACTGAAGAAAAGTCTGCGCCGAGCGTGCCAGCTTCGTCTAAGCCGCACTGTGCTCATGCACCGAGCTTCGAAGCTAATCATTCTCCCGCTCGTGAGAGGCGAGGGCAGCGCGCACTGTCCCAATTAAGAGATAGATCACCACGCCCACGAGCATTACTGACGACACCGTGGCAACCATCAGAAATTCACTCATTCTCCACCTCTTTGAGGGTTTTGCGGCTTCGCTCGGAGAGTAAAGAGGCGCATCCCGGAGGCGGCTTCTTCATGTGCCGATGTAGGAATTTGTCCTCTTCGGTTCAATCCTCATCAGCAGCCACCCGCTTGAACGCCGCTTGCGGTCTTCCGCCGCCAGACTTCGGCCTTTGAACCAAATCCGCCCTTGTCACGTCCACGGAGGACAACCGCCGGCGATGGGGCCGGCCTCAAGGAGGAAGATCATGGCCATTCTGTCTGCCAAGTCCGCGATCGGAACCATCGCCGCTGCCGTCGTCGCGGTAGCCATCGCCGTGTCGCTCCCCGGCAACGCCGAAGCGTATCAGTGCAAGAACAGTTACGTGCAGGCCGAGTCGATCAACAAGTCGCTGGTCAAGGCCCGCGCCTCGGCCAAGAAGTTCTGAACCGACAACGCCAAGAGCGCCTATGGCCTGGCCTGGTCGGTCTGAAACATCGCCACCGCGAAGAGCCAGAACTGCTCCCATGCCGGCGGCGCCTATTACTGTATCTACAAGGCGAAGCCCTGCCTCTACGTCGTGCCTTAGGCAACGAGCCATGCGAACAAGGGCGCCGGGCCGATCCGGCGCCCTTCTTGCCGCGGTTGTAAGGGACTTGCCCGCCTGGCCGGAATTGCCCTACGGTCGCGCCGCTTCGCTTGAGAGGGGTCCCGCACCATGGCCGAGCTGCTGAACCATCATGCCGCCCTCATCTATGTGATGGTCACCATGTCGGCAGTCGACCGGACCATGACCGACGCCGAACTCGCCCGCATCGGCCAGACCGTCTCGCATATGCCGATCTTCCGCGATTTCGACCAGGATCAGCTGGTCAAGACCGCCGAGGCCTGCGGGGAGATCCTGAGTGAAGACGGCGGGCTCGAACATGTGCTGCTGCTGATCCGCAGCAATTTGCCGCCCAAGTTGCGCGAGACGGCCTATGCCGTGGCGCTCGAAGTCGCCGCCGCCGATCTCGACGTCAAGGAGGAGGAGACGCGCCTGCTCGAAATGCTGCGCGATGCGCTCGACCTCGACAAGCTGACCATCGCCGCGATCGAGCGCGGCATCCGCGCCCGCAACCTAACTTTGTGAGGTCCTTGAGGCCGCTAGTCGGGGCGCAATACCCTGCCCTTTTTTGCAAAGCAATCGTCCTTAGGGAGGTAGGCCGCCTCCAATCCGCTCAACTTGCAGCAAACCTCCGGTTCCTTGCAAGCAGGCTTGCACTGACTGAAACTCGATTCGCTCGACGGCTCCTGGGCGGTCTCGCCGGGTTTAGCCGTGTCACCGGATTGAGCAACGGACATGGCGTCCGCCGCGATACCCACGGTGCTGAATGCCAGCGCCGCGAAGGCAAGGCAGCAAAACACCATGCAGCGAGCCGGATGCCGAGATCGGCGTCCTCGGTGACATTGAACGGGTCCCACGCCATCAGCCATCTGAGCGCCGAGGCGCGGAAATGATTCGAGGTGCCGCCGAGCGGAATGGGCAGCAAGAGGCGATCGAGCGCCGGCAACAGCCCATCGAACAGCGCGCAATATTCGATCGTGAACTGCCGGGTTAGCCAGCTCTGCTTGGCATTGTAGATGTTCAGCCTCGCCTGCACCGCCGCGAGATTTGGCGGCCCGGCGGCGAACGCATGCAGCGCGCGGCGGAGTTGGCCGGTCTCAGGCCGGTCCTCGGCATCGTAGATCACCAGATATTCGCCGCGCGCCAGCGGCAAGGCAAAGTTCAGCGCCTTCGGTTTGGTGCGCGGCTGGAGCACGGGCACGACGACGATCTCGAAATTTCCCGGCAGGCGAAGCGCATTCGCCGCCGCGATCGTCGCCTCGTCGTCGGCTTCGAGAATGATCTTGATGTCGAGCTTGGCGGCCGGGTAGTCCAGCCGCCGCAGCGCCGATACCAGCTGAGGCAGCATATGCGCTTCGCGATAGAGCGGCACGAGCACGCTGTAGATTGGCAGTTCGTGATCGGGCAGGCGCGGAGCATAGCCTGTTTCGCCGCGTGGCGCCCCGCGCCACAGACCGTAGGCCGCGACCAGGCGAAACGCGATCACCGCCACGAACAGGATGGCGAGGCTGAGCGTGACCGCCCAGATCGTCTTGACCGACGCGGCGAAATGGCTGCTGATGGCGCGCCTTACCGCATGCGGCGAGGCCAGCGAAAGTTGATAGGGCGATAGCCGCGCCAGCATCTCGCGGATTGCGTCCGGACCGAGCCGCTCCGGCGCGAAAACGAAACTGCGCGCCCGCTCCCGCTCCTTGAGCAGGCCGCGCGCGAGGCACTGGCGTGGACTTGTTCTGTCCGGCGCCGTCACCTCGAAAGCGGCAAGGGTCGCCCTGTAGGGAGCGCCGCAATGTCGGGCCAGCGCACGGCAATAATCTTCGGCGGCGAGCCAGCCATTGGCGATCATTACCTCGTGCGGACGCACGCCCCAGCGCCGAGCGATCGCGCAGGCGCGGGTCAAGGTGGCTCGATCGACCAGGCGGCCGAGAAGAAAATCGTATTCGGAGGGCGGAATCGAGGTGAGCTGGGCGACGCGCCGCGCCGGCCCTCCCCATCCACGAGATTCCCCCACAAGCGACACGGGAACACCCCCAGTATTTTCCCGCGAGTATTTGCGGTTTCGAGTGGAGGTGCAATATTTTGAAGATACATCCTGGACTTAGGATATATGCACTGCTATTTTAACCTGTATTGCTTAAGATGCTTGCGCGGCTTTGCTTTCGATTCCGATCCAGCACCTGCCCCTGGCATGGCAGCCTAAGCCGGGCTAAGAGAAGCGCGTGACGGGAGAGACCAAGTCGATTTCCAAGTCGAGGCGGCGCCGCACGGCGCGGCTTGCCGCCATTGTGCTCGGGCTCGCCTGCCTGTGGCCGATCGCAGGCGACACCCAGATCCGCAACGACATCGTGCCCGACGCCTGGCAGGGCGATGCGCTACGGCCGAAGCCGGACATGGCCGGGCTGGAGCGCCTGCGCTTCGTCACCGACAGCGACTATCCGCCCTTTCACTATTTCGACGAGGTCGGCGCGCTGACCGGCTTCAATGTCGATCTCGCCAAGGCCATTTGCGAGACCTTGGAAGTCGAGTGCGAAGTGAGGGACGTCGACTGGAGCGACATCTTCGGCGTGCTCGCCCGCAACGAGGCCGACGCCGCGATCGCCTCGGTCCGCATCACCGCCGACAGTCTGGCGCGAGCGGACTTCACCTCCCGCTACTATGCGACCCCTGCCCGCTTCGTCGCGCAGAAAACCACCGAACTGAAAGACATCCGCCCCGAGACGCTGCAAGGCAAGAAGATCGGCGTGGCCAAGGACACCGGTCACGAGGCCTATCTGAAGCTGTTCTTCCCCAATGTTGCCATCGCCTCGTTCGAGACGGCGGACGACGCGCAGCGAGCTCTGAAGGAAGGCGCCATCGATCTCGTGTTCGGCGACGGTATCGGCCTGACCTTTTGGCTCAACGGCGTCTCCAGCGAGGGCTGCTGCGAGTTTCGCGGGGGTCCCTATCTCGACAATAAATTCTTCGGCGAAGGCGTGGGCATCGCCGTGAAGAAGGGGAACCGCCAGCTGGCCCAGATCCTCAACTACGCGCTCGAGCAGGTCCATGCGAGCGGCCGTTACGAAGAGTTGTTCCTGCGCTACTTCCCGATGAGCTTTTTCTAGTCGTCGCGCCGCTGCGGCCCGAAGGGTAGCCATAGCGACCAGACGAATTTTGTCGGGTCTTCACTCTGATAGGGCGTGAGGCCGAGCGTCATGCCCTGGTGCCCGCCCTTGGGCTGCGCCGTATAGGTGCGAAACAGCCGGTCCCAGAGCGAGAGATTGAAACCGTAATTGGTGTCGTGCTCGCGCCGGAGCACCGAATGATGCACGCGGTGCATGTCGGGCGTGACGATGAACAGCCGCAAGATACGGTCGAACCAGAGCGGCAGCGCGATATTGGCGTGGTTGAACATGGCGCAGGCGTTGAGAATCACCTCGAACAAAAACACCGCCAGCGGCGAAGCGCCGAGCGGAATCACCACGGCGATCTTCCAAATCATCGACAGCCCGATCTCGACCGGGTGAAACCGCACCGCCGTGGTGACGTCGATATCGCGGTCGGCATGGTGCACTTGGTGCAGCCGCCAGAACAGCGGGACTTGGTGCGAGGCCCAATGCTGCAGCCAGATGGCCAGATCGAGCACGAGCAGGGCCACGATCACTTTGAGCCAGGCCGGCCAGTCCACCTGGTTCAACAACCCGACGCCGTTCCGTTCCGCATAGAGCGCCGCGGCGATCGCCGCGATCGGCACGGCGAGCATGGTCATCAGCCTCAACAGGAGGGTCCCCGCGGCGCTGATCCCCACATTGGTGAGCCAGCGCTTGCGCTTCGACATCGCCAGGCGCCGCTTCGGCCATAGCAGCTCGACCAGCGCCATCAAGAGAAAGACGCCAGCGAAGATGGCGAACCGCGCGAGCCCGTCGCTTTGGCCGATCAAACCATCCATGCCGGAAGTCTAGCCGGGAACGCGGGCGCCGTCAGTGCGTCTCCCTGGCACCCAGCGTCAGCCCGATCACCCCGAGCACCACCAGCCCGATCGAGGCGAGCTTGAGCAGGCTGAACGGTTCGCGGAAATAGGCGAAGCCAATCACCGCGGCGAGCGCGGTGCCCACCCCGGACCAGATGGCGTAGGTCACCGACAGGTCCAGCCGCTTCAGCGCCAGGATCACCGCCGCCGCGGACAGCACGTAGAATACCGGCACCGCGATCGAGGGAGCGAGCTCGGCGAAACCCCGCGACAGTTTCATCGAGGTGATCCCCGCCACCTCGAACAGGATGGCTACGAACAGCAGCAGCCAGGGCATGTTCGGGCGCTCCCCCTTGCAGGTTTCGCGACTCAAGGCGCGCGGCACGCGCTTCCCAACTCAACAGCGAAATTGCATGACGCCCTGATGACAGCACGGACGCGTCAGAGCAGCTCCAACGGCCGCGGGCCTTTCGGCGGCGGGAAGGCCCGGTCGAGCTCGGCGAGGTCCTGATCCGACAAGACGATGTCGAGCGCGGCACGATTCTCCCGCACATGCTCGAGCGTCGTCGCCTTGGGGATCACCATCATGTCCTGCTGCCGCAATACAAAGGCAAGGGCGATCTGCGCGGTGGTCGCCCGATGCCGCAGGGCGACGGCGGTGAGCACCCGGTCGCGCAGCAGGCGGCCCTGCTCGATCGGCGAATAGGCCATGATCGGGATCGACCGCTCCCGGCACCAGGGCAGCAGCCCCGCCTCGATGCCGCGGCGACGCAGATTGTAGAGGACCTGATTGCTGGCACAGGCGCCGCCGCCGGAGAGCGCGAACAGCTCCTCCATGTCGCCGACGTCGAAATTGCTGACGCCCCAATGCCGGATTGCGCCCCGCTGTTTCAGCGTCTCGAACGCTTCGAGCGTTTCGCCAAGCGGAGGCGCGCCGCGCCAATGCAACAGGTAGAGATCGATGCGGTCGGTCTCGAGCCGCTTCAGGCTTCGCTCGCAGGCGGCGATGGTGCCCGCGCGCGTCGAATTCTCCGGCAGCACCTTGCTGACGATGAAGCACGCGTCGCGTCGCCCTCTGATCGCTTCGGCAACGACCTCTTCCGCGCCGCCATTGCCGTACATCTCGGCCGTGTCGATCAAGCTCATACCGAGCTCGAGTCCGAGCTGGAGCGCAGCCACCTCGTCCTTGCGGATGCGCGCATTCTCGCCCATGCGCCAAGTGCCCTGGCCGAGCTGCGGCACCGTCTCGCCCGAGGGCAAGCGCACGGTGGGTAGGTCGCGCCTTGTCATGCTGCTCGATATAAGGACAAGCAAGGCGCGACGCCATTCAAGACGCCGCGCCTTTGAACCAAAAGCTGGACAAGCGGCTTAGGCGCGCTTCGCCGCCGGCGCCTTTTTGTGCTCCCGCTCTTCCTTCTTCGCATGAAGCTGGAAGGCAAGCACCAGCAGGAAGATGCCGAACACCAGCGCATAGGCGCCGATCCACATGGTCAGCACCACGGCGCCGATCAACGGCTGGATGACCAGCAGAACGCCGAAGATCAGGGAGGCGATGCCGCCGAGCGCCAGCCACCAGCGGCCATGATCGATCTTCAGCGTGAAAGCCGCCCCGAGCATCAGCACGCCCGACACGATGGCCCAAATCGCCACGATCCAGATCAGCGCCACCATGGTGATCGCCGGCCACAGCACCGCCACGGTGCCGGCCGCCAGATCGACAATGCCTTCGAGAATAAGCAGGCCCCAGCGTTCGCCGTTGCGTGCCGCCTTGATGCCGGAAGCGATCGCGAACACGCCATCGACCAGCATATAGGCCGCGAACAGGATGACGAACACTTCCAGCGCCAGACCGGGCGACAGCAGGCAGATCAGGCCGAACAGAATGCCCAACACGCCGCGCAGGCCCATTGCCCACCAGCTATCCGCCAGGACCTCGCTCAACGCGTCGCAGCGCGCCTTCGCCGCTGCCGCGGTTTTTCCCGATGCCGTGCTTGCAGCCATGGGACACCCTCCTTCGATCGCTCAGTCTGATCGAGACGTCGCGCCAATCCCCGCCCGGGCGAATCGATCAGGCGCAATCATCGCGCCAAAGCCGCGGAAATGCGCCGCCTATCAGCAGTTGTCCACATAGGAAGGAGGCGCCTTGCGGAGCTCCAAACCCACCTCCGAGGCGAGGCCCGACACGGTCTGGCGAAGCCACATATGCCCCGGGTCGTGGTCGAAACTCGCATGCCAGAGCAGCGAGATGGTCAAGGTCGGCAACTCGATCGGCGCCGGACTCGTCGCCAGTCCGAACGTATCCGCGAAATAGCGCGCGAGCCGCGACGGCATCGTGGTGACCAGCGCCGCGCGGCGCACCACGAAGGGTACGGCCAGAAAGCCGGGCGTGGTCAGGGCGATCGTTCGCTTCAGCTTCAGTTTGGCGAGAGCGGCGTCGACCGCGCCGTGATCGTCGTCGGTCAGGCTCGTCAAGACATGCGGCACGCTGAGATACTGGCCGAGCGAGATCGGCGCGGTGAAATTCACCTGTACCGGATTGAACAGGCAAAGGAAGCTGTCGGTGTAGAGCGGCCGGCGCTTGTGGTGGACCTGTCCTTGATCGAATACGCCGATGCCGAGATCTAGCTTGCCGGTGTCCAGTTCCTCCAAAATGCTGAGGCGGTTCGTAGATCGCAGCCGCAACGACACCCCGGGCGCGTCGCGGCGCAAGCGCGCCATCAATCCCGGGATCACCGCGACTTCGATGGAGTCGGCCAGGCCGACCCGGAACGCGCGCTCGGCGGTGGAAGGATCGAAGGCTTCGCGCTGAAGCACCGTCACTTGAATCTGAGCCAGTGTCACCCGCACGGGATCGGCGAGCGCAAGCGCCCGCGGCGTCGGCCGCATCCCCTCGGCGCCGCGGGTGAGCAGTTCGTCGCCGAACAGAGTCCGCAGCCGCGCCAGATTGTGGCTCATGGCAGACTGACCCAGCCCAACGCGCGCGGCGGCGCGCGTGACACTGCGCTCGGTCAAACCGACATTCCCCAGATGAACTCTGGAGCGGCGTAGACGATAGCAAACGGCGGGGTTCCCCGTAAGCCACAAGCGGGCTGCGCAGTGCTCCCGGCGTTTCCGTCGTCCCCGGTGTCCGCAACGACGTTTGATCCGCCGATTTGGCCCTTTTCCTCGTCAATCAGACACACTCCTCCCGTGGTGATGACACATCCGACCGCCCCCGTCGCTACGCTGGAGCCGGTCTTGGTCGCAGTCCGTCGATCAGCCGCAAGATTTCCTG
>JAWOJH010000169.1:0-8601 GCA_046481725.1 Methyloceanibacter sp.
CTTCCAGCCATTGCTGGGCGACGCGGCCGCGGTTGAGCCTGCCAGCCCGGACGGGGAGACGTCAGCCGAGCCCGAGGGCCCAGCCGCGCAATAGGCGACGGCAATCGGGATCGACGCTCTGGCCGCCTTGCGCAGCATCGCTCCGTCACCTATTGCGCGGCTGGGCCCTCGGGCTCGGCTGACGTCTCCCCGTCCGGGCTGGCAGGCTCAACCGCGGCCGCGTCGCCCAGCAATGGCTGGAAGTCCGCGAGCTTATGGTCGCCCATCAGCCGTTTGCCGTTGACGAAGAAGGACGGGGTGGAGTCCACGCCGAATTTGTCATTCGCGATCTTGCGCGTCTGGACGATCTTGTCGAATAACTCCTGGTCGGCGAGGCATTGATCGAATTTTTCGCGGGAGAAACCGGCTTGCTTGGCGATGGAGAACAGCTTCTCCTTGCCGTCGCCGCCTTGCACCGCCCAGTTCTGCTGCGTCCCGAACAGCGCATCGACCATCGGATAATAGCGGTCGTTGCCGGCGCAGCGGGCCAGCATGAAGGCCGCGGTGGCGAGTCCGTCCAACGGGAATTCGCGCAAGATCAGCCGCGCCTGTCCGGTGTCGATATATTTCGTCTTCAGTTCCGGAAGCACGTTGGTGTGGAATTTGGCGCAGTGGCCGCAGGTCAGCGACGCATATTCCACGATCGTGTAGGGCGCGTCCGCCTGTCCGAGCGCGATGTCTTCCAGCGGCCCGGGGGCCATCAATTCGGCGACGGGGACGTCTTTCTTCTCCGGCCGCACGGTCCCGGCGGTTGAATTGTCGCTGCCGCGCCAATAAAGGGCGCCGCCGACGAGAGCGGCGATTGCGACTGCGCCGATAACGATCCACTTGAGATTGCTTGCGGCGGGCGCGTCCTGGCCGGCCGGTGCGGCGCCTGAGGACTTCGCAGCCGCCTTTTTCTCGCTTTTAGCCACTCTTCCCACTCCAGTCTTTGCGATGACCGGCCCCGACCCGGGGCCCGAGGTACTTTGGTTGATAGACCATTGTTATGGCAAGTGCGAGGGGACCCGGCCTCAACCTCTTGTGAGGCGAGCTTTCGCCGCCGAGCCGAGGCGCAGCAAGGCCGCCCGCAGGCCATCGTCCTCGATCGTCGCCGATGGTGGAAGCACGGCCGGGTCGATCGATGGCGCCGGCGGCGGGGAGGGGGCGGCCCTCCGAGTCACGGGCGCTTGCAAGATGCGCATTTCCGCCACCGCCCGGTAGCCGAAATAGGCATTGACCCGCTCCAAGATCTGGCCGGAGCGATGCTGCACCTCGATGGCGCGCGGTCCCTCCACCCTCAGCACGAGCACCGCGCCTTCGTTGCGCCAGCCCTTTTGCGGCGGACCGTCGTTCTGGTCCTCGCGCCGCCTCGGCCAAACCACCCGGTCGGGCATCGTGAACTGGGCAAGCTCGCTGCCGACGATTGCCGCCCATTCGCGCAAGATCGCCGTCGAGGCAAAGCCGCGCGCCCGCGCCACCGGATCGAGCGCAAGGCCGGCATAGGCGCCGATCGGGCGCGCCGCGGCGAACCGCCGCGCCAATGCTCTTCGCTGGCTATCGTCCATCTGCGCTGGTGTGGAGGACCGTCGCCCCCCGCTTGCTTCCCTTGGCGCAAAGCTTACACCATGGCGAGCGCGGGCGCGCGGGCGGAGTGCCTCCTATGCAGATAGAAATCGTCTCGCCGGACGTGGACCGGATCGCGGCGGAACTGCTTGGCTGGTATGACCGCGAACGGCGCGATCTGCCGTGGCGGACGCCGCCGGGCGAGACGCCCGATCCCTACAAGGTCTGGCTCAGCGAGATCATGTTGCAGCAGACCACGGTCAAGGCGGTGCTGCCGCGCTACGACCGCTTTCTCCACCGCTGGCCGAATGTCCAGGCGCTGGCTCGAGCCGAGCTCGGCGCGGTACTCGCGGCCTGGGCCGGGCTCGGCTATTACGCCCGCGCCCGCAATCTGCACGCCTGCGCCAAGCTGGTGACGGAGCAGCACGGCGGGCGCTTTCCCGAGACCGAGGCCGGGCTGCACCAGCTGCCCGGGGTCGGTCCCTATACCGCCGCCGCGATCGCCGCGATCGCCTTCGGTGAGCGGGCGACCCCGGTCGACGGCAATATCGAGCGGGTGGTGGCGCGTCTGTTCGGCGTCACCACGCCGCTCCCCGCCGGCAAAGCCTTGATCAAGGCGCTCGCCACCAGCCTCACGCCGCGAACCCGGCCGGGCGATTTCGCCCAGGCGATGATGGATCTCGGCGCGACCATCTGTACACCGCGCCGGCCGGCCTGCGGTCTGTGCCCGCTGCGAACCGACTGCAGTGGCTACGCGGAGGGAGTGGCCGAAGTCTTGCCCTATCGCGAGGCGAAGGCGGAGCGGCCGGTGCGGCGGGGCGCGGCCTTCGTGGCGGTGCGGCCAGACGGCGCGGTGCTGCTGCGCGAGCGGCCGCTAAAGGGGCTGCTCGGCGGCATGCTGGAAGTGCCGTCATCGCCCTGGGAGACGGGCGCAGGGGACCGGGTCGAACATCACGCTCCGCTCAAGGCCGATTGGCGCAAGCGGCCCGGCCTGGTCGCGCACACCTTCACCCATTTTCACTTGGAACTTTGCGTCTATCGCGCCGAGGTCGGCCCTGGCGCCGATCCGGAACCCGCCGCGCATCCCGAGCGCTGCCGCTGGCTCAAACCGCGCGAGCTTTCCGATGCGGCGCTGCCCTCGGTGATGCGCAAGGTGTTGCTGCACGCGCTCGACAGCGGGCGCGCTAGCCCTGTGGCGCAAGCTTCGCCCGCGCCTGATCGCGCAAGGCGTCGATCGGCTTGAGACTGCCGTCCGCCTCGTAGTGCCAGAAGGTCCATCCATTGCATGCAGGCGCGCCTTGCACCTGCGCGCCGATCTTGTGAATCGAGCCTTGCGCGGTGCCGCAGGCGATCGAGCCGTCGGCGCGGACCTTTGCCTCATGCCGCGCGCCGGCGTCGTAGAGCACCGTGCCCGGCGAAATCAGCCCGAGCTCGACCAGCGCGCCAAACGGAATGCGCGGCTCGGCGCGCTTGCCCTTGGCCACTTGCAGCGAGGCCCTGTCGAAGGGCGTCAGCAGCTCCAGCCGCGCCTTGGCGGCCTCGGCATAGTCCGTGTCGCGTTCGATGCCGATGAAATGACGCCCGAGCCGTTTGGCCGCGACGGCCGTCGTGCCGGAGCCGAGAAACGGGTCGAGCACCACATCGCCTTGATGGCTCGACGCAAGAATGAGCCGGTGCAGCAACGCTTCCGGCTTCTGCGTCGGGTGGGTTTTGCGCCCGCAATCCTGCTTGAGCCGCTCAGCGCCACCGCAGATCGGGAACAGCCAGTCGGAGCGCATCTGGAGATCCTCGTTCAGCGCCTTCATTGCCTCGTAGTTGAAGGTGTAGCGCGCCTTCGGGCCCATCGAGGCCCAGATCAGGGTCTCGTGCGCATTGGTGAAACGCCGGCCGCGAAAATTCGGCATCGGGTTCGACTTGCGCCAGATCACGTCGTTCAGCACCCAAAAGCCGAGATCCTGGAGAATGGTGCCGACGCGGAAGATGTTGTGATAGCTGCCGATCACCCACAGGCTGCCGGCGGGCTTCAACAGGCGGCGGCAGGCCGAGAGCCAGTGGCGGGTGAAGGCGTCATAGGCGGCGAAGCTGCCGAACTTGTCCCAGTCGTCGTCGACCGCATCCACCCGGCTATTGTCGGGACGATAAAGCTCGTTGGCGAGCTGGAGATTGTAAGGCGGATCGGCGAAGACGAGATCGATCGATGCTTCGGGCAGGCGCGCGAGCTGTTCGACGCAATCGCCGACGATGATCCGGTCGAGCGGGAGCTTAGCCCCCCCCTTGTCCCCCAACCCCATTGTCACCACTCTGGTTACGCAGACTGAACGCGCCTCGTTTCGATCGAGGCAGGGCCATGCTGAGGGACCAGGGTAAAGGCGGGCTTAATCCTTGCGGGGCTAGCGTGGCAGCCCGAACGCCGCCGCCACCGTCATTACGGCCTAGGGGAACCCTTGCATGCCGTCGTGCCCGCCTCGCCGGGACTTTCTTCGGGCAGCGCTCGGCCTTGCGCTTCTGCCCCTGGCCGCCAGTGGCGCCCTTGCGCAAGCTGAGGAGAGGGAAGGGTCGACAAGCATGAGCAAGAACATCGTGATGCTGCATGGCGCCAATGAAGGCGCCTGGGTTTTCGACCGGTTTCGCGCTGTCTTCGAGGGACAAGGTTGGCGCTGCCATGCCCCGGACCTGCCCGGTCATGGCAGCAAGAACGCGGACGCGGCCAAGCGCTTGGCCGGCTTAGGCCTGGCCGACTATCTGACCGAGCTTGAAACCTTCCTCGAGTCCGTCCCGTCCGAGCCGGTGCTGCTCGGCCATTCCATGGGTGCGGTTCTCGCCCAGCAGCTTGCGGCGCGGAATCATGCCGCCGCGCTGGTCCTGCTGGCGCCGGCGCCGCGCGCCGGCATTTTGCCGCAAACCGACGCCGAGAAGAAACTCGGCCAGGATCTGATGGCGCTCGGCCCGTTCTGGAAGACGCTCATCAATGCGGATTTCGACCTCGCCAAGATCTACACCTTGAACCGCGTGCCGGAGGCCGAGCAGCGTGCCGTGTTCGACAAATTCGGGCCGGAATCGGGTCTCGCCTTCTTCCAGATGTTTTTCTGGATGTTCGATCGCACCGCCGCCACCGCCGTCGACACGGCTGCGGTCAAATGCCCGGTGCTATGCGTGGCTGGGGCCGACGATGCGCTGATATCTCCGGCGACGGCGCGGGCCACGGCAGCCGGCTATCCGGGTGCGCAGTTCTGGGAGCTTCAAGGTCACGGCCACATGCTGGTGCTCGAGCCGGGCGCCGAAGAGATCTCCCGCCGCATCGGAGAGTGGCTGCCGGGCTAGTCCGTTCCAGCGACCGGCATCTCCAATTTGTGTTCCAGCAATCGGAGTGCGCGATCGATCGGCGAGAAAGAGCGGCGGTGATGCGTGCAGACGCCGTGCTTCTTGATCGCCTCGGCGTGTTCGCGCGTGCCGTAGCCCTTGTTGCTGTCCCAGGCATAGCGCCGGTAGCGGCGCGACAGCTTCACCATGATGCGGTCGCGCGTGACCTTGGCAACGATCGACGCCGCCGCGACCGAGAGTGACAGCCCGTCGCCGCGGACCACCGCGCGGGCCTTGCTGGGGAAGCGCCGCGGAATGATGTTGCCGTCGATCAAGGCGGCGCCGACCGGCACGCTGAGCCCGCGATAGGCCGCGCGCATGCCCCACAAGCTCGCTTGCAAAATATTGATCCGGTCGATCCGGCGCACCGGGCCGATCGCGATCGACACGATCGACGTGGCTAGAATCGCCTCGTAGCGATCCGCGCGAGCTTCCGGGGTGAGCAGCTTCGAATCGTTGAGCCCCTCGGGTATGCAATCGGGATTGAGAATCACCGCCGCGACCACCACCGGCCCGGCCCAGGGGCCGCGCCCCGCCTCGTCGATGCCGGCCACCGGGGCGCCGAATTCATCCATCAGCGCCGCCTCCAGATCGAATGACGGCTCAGTCCGGTCAGGCAAGGCTCGCGCGGTCAGTCCCATGCGGGGGACTTTCGCGCAAAGCCGGTATGATTGGCAACTTGTGCGCCACCGCAGCCGGGCGGCTGTGGAAAAACCGGCTAGAACAGCGCGAGCTGCTGGCCGGGAAGGGCGGGCGGCGTGAAAAGATCGCTGCGCAACTCGACCGAAGCCTGATTGAGCCCAAGCCGCCGCGCCGCCAGTTCGAATCGGCGTCCAATCATCCAGGCAAAAGGCCCGTCGCCGCTCATCCGCTCGCCCCATTTCGAGTCGTAGAGCTTGCCGCCGCGGGTGGAGCGCATCAAGGACAGCACACGCTTGGCGCGGTCCGGGCAATTCGCTTGCAGCCACTCGGTGAACAACTCGCCGATCTCGAGGGGCAATCTGAGCAGCACGTAGCCTGCCTGCCGCACGCCCGAAGCCGCCGCGCGCTCCAAAATGCGCTCCATCTCCATATCGGTCAGCCCGGGGATGACCGGGGCCGCCATTACCGAGGTAGGCACGCCCGCGTCGGCCAGCCGCTTCAGCGTTTCCAGACGCTTCTCGGGCGTGCTGGCGCGCGGCTCCATGGCCCGGGCGAGCCTCCGGTCAAGCGTCGTCACCGATAGCGCCACCTTGACCAGCCCGCGCTCAGCCATGGATTTGAGAATATCGAGGTCGCGCAACACCAATGCCGATTTGGTCACGATGCCGACCGGATGGTTCGCGGCGCTCAACACTTCGAGGATACGGCGCATGATGCGGTAGCGCCGCTCAATCGGCTGATAGGGGTCGGTATTGGTGCCGATGGCGATAGTGCGGACCTTGTAGCCCGGCTCGCCCAGCTCGCGCTCTAGCGCCTGCGCGGCATTGGTCTTGGCGAACAGTTTGGTCTCGAAATCGAGTCCCGGCGACAGCCCGAGAAAGGCATGCGTCGGCCGCGCGAAGCAATAGATGCAGCCATGCTCGCAGCCGCGATACGGGTTGATCGAGCGGTCGAAGCCGATATCCGGCGATTCGTTGCGCGTGATGATGCGCCGGGCCGGCACCTCCTGCACCTCGGTGGCCAGCGCGTCGAGCTCGGCAAGGGACTCCCAGCCATCGTCGGCTGGCTCATAGGCGACCGGTTCATAGCGTCCCGAGCGGTTGGTCTGCGCCGCCCGGCCATGCCGGCGCGCAGCGGCGATACCCCCCGATTCTAGCGAGGAAGTTTCCATTTCGGCTTGCCTTCTCAGCGCAACGGACATGATGGTTATATAAGTGGCGGCATAGAACAAATCAAGAACAAACACAGGCTTCCGGCACGTGGCGATTGCTCGCATCAGGGGTGACGGCTTAGGGTCCGCGCCATGATTTCGGTGATTATCCCCACGCTCAATGCCGAGCGAACCTTGGCGCACAGCCTGGCCGCACTGGTCCCTGCCGTGGTCGACGGCATCGTGCAGGAAGCCGTCCTGGTCGATGGCGGTTCGACCGACGAGACCCGCGCCATCGCCGAAGCCGCCGGCACGCATTTCATCGAGGCCCCGGCCGGGCGGGGGTCGCAGCTAGAGGCGGGCGCGAGCCATGCGCGGGCAGGCTGGCTGCTGTTCCTCCATGCCGACACCGTGCTGGAACCGGGTTGGGCGGAAGAGGCGCAGAACTTCATGGAGCGGGTCGAGAGCGGCAGGCGCGCACAAGCCGCCGCAGCCTTTCGCTTCGCGCTGGACGATGACGGCGTCATGCCGCGCTTTGTCGAATGGCTGGTCGCCGTGCGCTGCCGGTTATTGGCGTTGCCTTACGGCGACCAGGGCCTTCTCATTCCGCGCAATCTCTACAATCGTCTCGGCGGGTTTCGGCCGTTGCCGTTGATGGAGGATGTGGATCTCGTGCGCCGGCTGAAGCGGCGCGAATTGGTGATGCTGAGATCGCGCGCCGTGACCAGCGGCGAGCGCTACCGCCGCGAAGGATATCTCGCGCGATCCTTGCGCAATCTCGGCTGCATCCTGCTCTATTATCTGCGCGTGCCGCCGCGGGTCCTTGCGCGCTTCTATGGCTAAGCGGACGCGGCCGAAGCGTCGCGGCGCGAGCGCTGCCAAGCATCTCGTCATCATGGCCAAGCGCCCGCTGATGGGCCGCGCCAAGCGCAGGCTTGCGCGGGACATCGGCGCGGTCGCGGCGCTGCGCTTCTACCGCAACTGCCTGTTCCACACGGTGTTGCGCTTGGCGCAAGACCGGCGGTGGTGCGTGTCGCTGGCCGTGGACCCCGATTGCAGCATTGGAGAATCGTTCTGGCCCAAGCGCATCGCGCTTCTTGCCCAAGGCAGAGGCGATCTCGGCGTACGAATGCAGCGCCTGTTCGCGCCGCTGCCCCCGGGTCCGGTGGTTGTCATCGGCAGCGACATTCCCGCGGTCCGCGCCGCCCATATCGCCGAAGCCTTTAAGCGTCTCGGCAGCGCCGATGCGGTGTTTGGGCGCGCACCGGATGGCGGCTTTTGGCTGGTCGGTCTCAGGCGCGTGCCAAAGAAGCTGGCTCCGTTCGGCGGCGTACGCTGGTCAAGCCCGCATGCCCTCGCCGACACGCTCGCCAATCTCGATGGGCGGCGCGTGGCATTTGCGGCAACTCTCCCCGATGTCGACACCAAGTCTGACCTCGATCAGCAGCGTGATCGCGTGGAGCGACTCGTCGCGAGCGACAACTTGCCGCGCCGATTCCAAGTTTAATTCAAACTTAAGTGCTTTTCTCTAAGAGCCGATCCAAGAAGATTAGATTCATAAGCAAGGGGTTGGTTTGGTCAAGCGTCGGAGCATGATACGGATCATGGCGAGGCGGATGAAGACGGCAACGGAGCGAGCGTAGCGCTCGAAGTCGCGCGCAAGCCGTCGATTGCGGCTGATCCAGGCGAAGGTGCGTTCGACGAACCATCGCTTAGGCAATACAACGAAGCGATGGGCATCGCTGCGCTTGACGATCTCGATGGTCCAGCACCCGGTGTCGGCGACGGCCTTCGCCATCTTGGGCCCTTGATACCCCGCATCGGCAAAGATGCGGTCGATAAAGGGAAACAGACGACGCGCCGTC
>JAWOJH010000215.1:0-5384 GCA_046481725.1 Methyloceanibacter sp.
CCTGGGTGGCGCGCACCTTGCCGATGCCGCCGCAGGTCCGGCAGGGCGTGGGCGCGGTGCCGGTTTTGGCGCCGGAGCCCGAGCACGCGTCGCAGACGACCGAGGTCGGCACCCGGATCTGCGCGGCCTTGCCGTTATAGGCCTCGGCGAGCGTGATCTACATGTTGTAGCGGAGATCCGAGCCGCGCTCGCGCGCCGAGCGCTGGCGCGGGCGGCGGTTGCCCATGAACTCGCCGAACAGATCGTCGAACATCGCCGACATCGAGGCGGAGAAGTCCGCGCCGAAGCCGTGTCCGCCGCCGCCAAGCCCGCCCTCGAACGCGGCGTGGCCGAAGCGGTCGTAAGCGGCGCGGCGCTGCGGATCCTTCAGCGCTTCATAGGCTTCGTTGAGTTCCTTGAATCGCTTTTCGGCACCGGGGTCGCCGTTGCAGCTGTCCGGATGGCATCCCTTGGCAAGACGCCGGAACGCGGCCTTGACCTCGCTGTCGCGAGCGCCGCGCGTGACACCCAGCACATCATAGTAGCAGCGTTTCATCGCCCCTCCGGCCCTTCACGCCGCCTTCGGCGAGGCGGCGCCCAAGCCTCTTGTCTTGGGCGCTCGCGCCGCGCGCTTAATGGCCCGGCGCCAGTGCCATGCTTCTCGCTAGGCCGACTTCTTGCTGTCGTCGTCCTTGACTTCCTCGAAATCGACATCGACGACCTTATCGTCGGATCCACAGCCCGCCGCAGACGGGCCGCCGTCGGTTCCGCCGCCTTGACCCTGGCTCGCCTGATACATGGCCTCTCCGAGCTTCATCGAGGCCTGGGCCAGCGCATCGACCTTCTGCTTGATGTCGTCCTTGTCCTCGCCCTGGACCGCCGACTTGAGCTCGTTCAGCGCTGTCTCGACCAGGGACTTGTCGCCGGCGGCGACCTTGTCGCCGAAGTCCTTGAGCATCCGCTCGGTGGAATGAACCAAAGCCTCGGCCTGGTTCCTGACCTCGACCAACTCGCGGCGCTTCTTGTCCTCCTCGGCGTGGCTCTCGGCCTCTTTCACCATGCGGTCGATATCCGTTTCGGTAAGACCGCCCGATGCCTGGATGCGGATCGATTGCTCCTTGCCGGTGGCCTTGTCGCTGGCCGACACATTGACGATGCCGTTGGCGTCGATGTCGAAGGTCACCTCGATCTGCGGCACGCCGCGGGGGGCCGGCGGAATGCCGACGAGATCGAATTGACCGAGCATCTTGTTATCCGCCGCCATTTCCCGCTCGCCCTGGAAGACGCGGATGGTGACGGCGTTCTGATTGTCCTCGGCGGTGGAGAACACCTGGCCCTTCTTGGTGGGGATCGTCGTGTTGCGGTCGATCAGCCGCGTGAACACGCCGCCCAAGGTCTCGATGCCGAGCGACAGCGGAGTGACGTCGAGCAGCAGCACGTCCTTGACGTCGCCCTGCAGCACGCCGGCCTGGATGGCGGCGCCGATCGCCACCACTTCGTCCGGATTCACGCCTTTATGCGGCTCGCGGCCGAAGAAGTTCTTCACCGTCTCGACCACTTTCGGCATGCGCGTCATGCCGCCGACCAGCACCACCTCCTCGATCTCGGCCGGCTTGAGGCCCGCGTCCTTCAGGGCGTTCTGGCAGGGACCGACCGTCCGCTGGATCAAATCGTCCACCAGGCTCTCGAGCTTCGCCCGGGTGAGCTTCATGGTGAGATGCTTCGGACCCGACTGATCGGCGGTGATGAAGGGCAGATTGATCTCGGTCTGCGTGGTCTAGGAGAGCTCGATCTTGGCCTTCTCGGCCGCCTCCTTGAGGCGTTGCAGCGCCAGCTTGTCGCCGCGCAGATCGATGCCGCTCTCTTTTTTGAATTCGTTGGCGAGATAGTCCACGATCCGCATGTCGAAATCTTCGCCGCCCAGGAAGGTGTCGCCGTTGGTCGACTTCACCTCGAAGACGCCGTCGCCGATCTCGAGGATCGAAATGTCGAACGTGCCGCCGCCCAGGTCATAGACGGCGATGGTCTTGCCTTCCTTCTTGTCGAGGCCGTAGGCCAGCGCAGCCGCGGTCGGCTCGTTGATGATGCGCAGCACTTCGAGGCCGGCGATCTTGCCGGCGTCCTTGGTTGCCTGGCGCTGGGCGTCGTTGAAATAGGCGGGGACGGTGATGACCGCCTGCTCGACCTTCTGGCCGAGATGGGCTTCGGCGGTCTCCTTCATCTTCTGCAGGATGAAGGCGGAAATCTGCGATGGTGAATATTGCTTGCCGTGCGACTCGCCCCAGGCATCGCCGTTTCCGGCTTTGACGATCTTATAGGGGACGAGCTTCTTGTCCTTCTCGACCATTGGGTCGTCGTAGCGACGGCCGATCAGGCGCTTGATGGCGAAGAACGTATTCTCAGGGTTCGTGACCGCTTGGCGCTTGGCGGGGAGGCCTACCAGAACTTCGCCGTCAGCGGTGAAGGCCACCATCGACGGCGTGGTGCGCATCCCCTCGGCATTCTCGATGACTTTGGGTGTCTTCCCGTCCATCACCGCGACGCAGGAATTGGTAGTGCCGAGATCGATTCCGATCACTTTCGCCATTACGAACCTCTCTTTCTGGCAGACCGTCCGGGCCCTTGAGCGGCACCCGCGATTTCAGCGCTTCGGCTTGGCGTCGGTCCCCACAATGCGGCGCGCCCGCCGACTCATCCGGCGGGGTTCCGCGGTTATATAGGTGGCAACCCTATGGCCCGCAAGGAGAAGCCTGGGCTCAGGCTCGACGCCGTCATCCGACCCGCTTCCAGGCGCCAATCAGAATTGGTGTGAGACAGTAATAGCGCCCGTCGGCGGCGGCTTCCGTCATTTCCACCTTGAACGCTTCGGCCCTGACCGGGTCAGAGAGCCCGAGTGGGGTCGCCTCGGCGAACAGCTGTTGGTAAACCCCGATCACCATCTGGCCGATGTCCTTGAGCGGAAGAAACTTGGCCTCGGCATTGGTGCCATCGGGCGTGCCGAGCCCGGCCGCCTCGAATTGCGCCGGGAGCTGACGGCCGGCGCGGAGATTGCGGCCATGCCCCCTGAACACACCCTCGAACAGCCGGTTGAACTCCGCCATCGGTGGGCAGAGCGGCTCGACCACGAGAGAGCTGAAGTCAAACTCTTGGGCGGCGACCACGCCGCCGGGCTTGGTCCATTGCAGCATCCGCTCCAGGACCGTCACCGGGTCAGGCATGTGCATCAAGAACATTCGGCAATAGGTCAGGTCGAACGGGGCGCCGGGCACATCCTCGAGGGTTCCGACATCGGCGCCGATGAGGTCGAATTTGGCGCCGCCTGTTGCGCGGAGTTCGGCAAGCGCCTTCCGGCCGAGGGCGCCGTCGATGTCGATGCCGGTCACCTGCCCCTCCGGTCCGACCCGCTCCGCCATTAGCCGCATCACCGCGCCCGCGCCGGTGCCCACGTCGAGACAGCTCATGCCGGGCTGGAGCGCGACGCGGTCGAGCACCTCCTCGCTCGCCCGCCGCCACATCGCCGCCTGCTCGAGCAGCCGCTGATAGTCTTTCGGCTCGCGGGACTGGAGATTGTCGTCCGCACCCAATTTTTGCGCTTGTGCCGCCACGGGCCTCGCCTCCCTGTCCGCGCTGATGCTGGTATAGGGAAGGTAAGGCAGGGCTGCGACGGAGCAAGAGCCGTATGCACTATTTTCCGCAAGCGCTGGACCGGGCGGCGCAGCGTGCGCTGCTGGCCGAACTCCGGCAGGTGATCGCCGAGGCGCCGCTCTTCACCCCTGCCATGCCGCGTACGGGCAAGCCGATGTCGGTGCGCATGACCAATTGCGGGCCGCTTGGCTGGGTGACCGACAAGGAGCGCGGCTACCGCTATCAGCCGGCGCATCCGGTCACGGGAAAGCCCTGGCCGGAGATGCCGCAACGACTGCTCGACCTATGGCAGGGCCTTGCCGCCTACCCGCACCCGCCGGAGGCTTGCCTCATCAACTATTACGCCGCCAGCGCCAAGATGGGCTTGCATCAGGACAAGGACGAGGAAGATTTCGCCGCGCCCGTGCTTTCGGTGTCGCTGGGCGATACCGGTATCTTTCGCGTCGGCGGCAGGTCCCGCAAGGACCCGACCAGAACCGTCGAGCTCAAATCCGGCGACGTGGTGGTGCTGGGCGGCGAGGATCGGCTCGCCTTTCACGGCATCGACCGCGTTCTGCCGGGAACGTCCGATCTGCTTGCCGAGGGCGGCCGCTTCAATCTCACGCTGCGTCGCGTGACCGAGCCGGCGTGAGGCGTCAGTCGCCTCGTGCGGTTCCCTTGGGAGTGTCGTCGTTTGCGGCGTCCGGCACCGCCTGCTCGCCGCCGCCGGTTTGCGGCTTGGCGGGCTTTGCCCCGCCCTTGGAGACGGCCACCAGCGCCGGCCGGAGGCAGCGATCGCCGATGGCATAGCCCTGCTGCATCACGTCGACCACGGTGCCCTCGGGCACGCTCGGATCGGGAACCTCGTACATGGCCTGATGGCTATTGGGATCGAAACGCTGGCCGAGCGGCTCGATGCGGGTGACGCCATGCCGCTCGAGCACATTCAACAGCTCGCGCTCGGTCAGCTGCACGCCTTCGAGAAAGCTCTTGAGCGCGGGATCCTCCGCCGTCACTTCCGCCGGCACGTGATCGATCGTGCGCTTCAGATTGTCGCCGACCGTGAGGATGTCGCGCGCGAAATTGGAAATGGCGTAGCGCGCGATGTCGGCTTTTTCGCGCTCGGTGCGCCGGCGCAGATTCTCCATGTCGGCCATCGCCCTGAGCAGCCGGTCGCGCATCTCGGCATTCTCGACCAGCAGCGCATCGAGATCGGCGCCGAGCTGGGCGGCCGGCTCCTGGTTCGCGCTTTGCTGCTCGGCCTTGGGCGATTCGGCTGGCTTGGCCTGCTCGCCTTTCGCCTCACGCGGATCGGTCTTGTCGTCGGGCATGAAGGGGGCCTTGGTGGCTGTTGCACAAGGAGGTTCAGGGGATATCGACCGGAAAAGGTCAAAAATCAAGGCGCAAGGCGCCCGAGCAGCTTGGCGGTGTAGTCGACCATGGGAATGATGCGCGCATAATTGAGCCGCGTCGGCCCGATCACGCCGAGCACGCCCACGATCTTCTGTTCGGTATCCTTGAACGGCGAGACGATCAGCGCCGAGCCGGACAGCGAGAACAGCTGGTTCTCCGAGCCGATAAAGATGCGCACCCCTTCGGCGTGCTCGGCCAGGCCGAGCAGTTGGATTAGATCGGTCTTGGTGTCGAGATCCTCGAACAATAGGCGTACCCGCTCGAGATCCTCCATGGCGTGCACGTCTTCGAGCAGGTGCGCGCGGCCGCACACGATCAGGCTCTTGCGGTCCTCGCCGTCGCCCGACCAGGTGGCAAGGCCTTCGGTG
>JAWOJH010000232.1:0-34336 GCA_046481725.1 Methyloceanibacter sp.
TCGTGTTGTCGGTACTGCTGTGCCTGCTCGCCGTGTGGGCAGGCACAGCAGTACCGACAACACGATGTTGGCTCCGGCGCGCCACCAATCGCCGTCCTGCAGGAGAGCGAGTGTCTGCAGGCTGAAGGAGGAAAACGTCGTGTAGCCGCCGAGCAAACCGGCCATGAGCGCAAGCCGCGATGTCGAGCCGACGAAGAACCTGCCTTCAGGGGCGGTCAGCGCGGCAATGACGCCGATGAGCAGGGAGCCGCTCACATTGACGAGCAACGTACCCCAGGGGAAGGTCTCGCCGAAGAGCCGCGCCACCACGCCGGACAGCCAATAGCGCGCAACGCCGCCCAGCGCGCTCCCGGCCGCGATCCAAACATAGACGGCCATGTTTCTCCCGCTCCGAAACGGCGTGGCTTGGCCCCAGCCAACCCTATATAGACCGAGTCGCCTATGTCTGTTGATGCGCGGGATGGTAGCAGGGCGAGCGATGTCAGGCGTCGAACAAAAGAAGGTCGCCGCGGGCGAGGACGGCATGCGGCTCGACCGCTGGTTCAAGACCCACTATGCCGGGCTACCCCATAGCCGGCTGGAGAAGCTGCTGCGCACCGGGCAGGTGCGGGTGGACGGCGGGCGCGCCAAAGCCAGCACGCGGCTCGCAGCCGGCCAGACGGTGCGGGTGCCGCCGCTCCCCGATGTGCCTCCGCCGCCGGCGCCGAAACACAAACTGTCGAAAGCCGATCGCGATTTTATCACCTCGATCACCCTCTACGAGGACGATGACCTCTTGATCGTCAACAAGCCTTCGGGGATCGCGGTGCAGGGCGGCAGCAAGACGCCGCACCATATCGACCGCCTGCTCGAGGGCATGGGCGACGGGCCCGAGACCCGGCCGCGGCTGGTACACCGGCTCGACCGCGATACCTCCGGCGTGCTGGTGATCGCCAAACGGCGCTCGGTGGCGGCCAAGCTCGGCCGCGCCTTCCAGACCCGCTCGGTGCGCAAGATCTATTGGGCGCTGGTGCATGGCGTGCCGAAGCCGCCGCAAGGCAAGATCGAGGCGGCGCTGGTCAAGGCGGCGGGACCTGAAGGCGATCGCGTGCGCAAGGCGCGTCCGGGCGAGCAGGACGTGGCGCAGTCGGCGGTCACGCATTATGCCGTGGTCGACCGGGCCGGGCAGCAGATCGCCTTCGTCTCGCTCAAGCCGGTGACCGGGCGCCAGCATCAGCTCCGCGCCCATATGGCGATCCTCGGCAATCCGATTCTCGGCGATCAGAAATATCGCAGTGAGGCCGAGCTACCGGTAGGCATCGACGACAAGCTCCACCTGCATGCGCGGCGAATCAGCTTACCGCATCCGTCTGGGGAGGGGGTGGTCGACGTCACCGCGCCGCTGCCTGAGCACATGGCGAAGGCATTCGACCTGCTCGGTTTCGAGGTCGGCAGGGGAACCGATGGCGAGGGCGCCGCGCTATGAGACCGGCTGGAATTTGCGGAGGTAGACAATGTTAGGAAAAGGCAGTTGGTTCGTGCGCTTTGCGCAATATGTCGCGCGCATCACCGGGCGCCCGATCGCCTTCATGGCGGCGGCGGGCGCCATTTTGCTGTGGGCGATGTCGGGACCCCTGTTCGGATTCAGCGACACGTGGCAATTGGTGGTCAACACCACGACGACCATCATCACCTTCCTCATGGTGTTCGTTATTCAGAACACGCAGAACCGCGACACCATGGCGATGCAGATCAAACTCGACGAACTGATCCGTGTGACCAACAAGGCGCGGAACACGCTGCTGGATCTCGAGGAGCTCGACGAGGAGCAGCTGGAAAAAGTGCGGGACGACTATGAGCGGTTGGCCGCCAAGGAGAAGTCGGTCGAGAAGCGCCTGAGACCCACCAAGCCGGTTGCCGGCAAGCCCGCCGCGCGTAAGCGATAGATTTGCATGGACGAGAGCAGCAAGCTCCCGAAGCGATTCTACAAGGACGTTGCCGTCGAGGACGAGGGCCGGGAGGGGGCCGCGCTCCTGCTGGACGGCAAGAGGGTGCGAACGCCTGGCAAGGCGCCGCTCGTGTTGCCGTCGCGCGCGCTGGCCGAGGCGGTGGCCGGGGAATGGCGCGCGCAAGGCGAGCGCATCGACCCTTCGACCATGCCGCTCACCCGGCTGGCCAACAGCGTCATCGACGGCGTCTCGGGCCGCGAGGCGGCGGTGATCGACGACATTCTCGCCTTCGCCGGCTCGGACCTGCTGTGCTACCGCGCGGAAGGCCCGCAAGGGCTCGCCGAGGCGCAAGCCAAGCACTGGGACCCCGTGCTTGCCTGGGCCAAGGAGGAACTTCGCGCGCCGCTGGTGCTGTCGCAAGGCGTCAGGCATGTGGCGCAGCCGGAAGCCTCGCTTGCAACGCTGAAGGAGAGGCTCGCCGGGCGCGGTGCGTTCAGCCTGGCCGCGCTGCAGGTGATGACCGCGCTCACGGGCTCGGCGCTGCTGGCGCTTGGCGTGACGCTGGGGCGGCTGACGCCCGATGCGGCCTGGCAGGCCGCGCATGTCGATGAGGACTTCCAGATTAGCCAATGGGGGGAGGACGAAGAAGCCAAGATGTGCCGCCACAATCGCTGGCGCGACTTCGCGGCCGCCGCCCGCATGCTACAGATCTTGAATGACGGTTAGGGCGGAGATTGCCGCTCGATCCGGTCGAGGCCGGAGGCGATATCGGCGATGCGCTGGCAGTGCTGCCACAGCGCATCGAGCTGATCTCCCTTGAACCCGTAAGCGATCTTGTTCGAGCGCAGATCGAACACCCGCTCGCATTGGATCGGGGCGAGCTTGATGGCCGACAGGGTCTCGGCCTTGTTGGGCTGGGCAAGCTGCGCCTCGCTGACTAGCCGCGCCTCGATATCGGCGATCTGCCGTTCGACCGAGCCCCGATACAGCCAAAGTCCCGCCCCCGCCGCGAGGACGGCAATAACGATGGCGGCGATCGTGACCCACTTCATCGCGGGGGTTCCTGGCCTTACCCGGCCAAGCATGCCGCGTTTGGCGCGTCCGGGCAACGGCGGCCATTTGCGCCTTTCCGGCCGCATGCTATGCACCGTCTGAACCACGCCATATGGGGAGCTTCGATGAAGGAAGTCCTGGAAGAGCTTGAGATTCGCCGCGACAAGGCCAGGGCCGGGGGCGGCCAGGCCCGCATAGATGCGCAGCACAAGCGCGGCAAGCTCACCGCCCGCGAGCGGCTCGACCTGCTGCTCGACGAAGGCTCGTTCGAGGAGTTCGACATGTATGTCGAGCACCGCTGCATCGATTTCGGCATGGAGAAGATCAAGGTCCCCGGCGACGGCGTGGTGACCGGCTGGGGCACCATCAACGGCCGCGTGGTCTATGTGTTCGCCAAGGACTTCACCGTGTTCGGCGGCTCGCTGTCGGCGGCGCACGCCAACAAGATGATCAAGATCCAGGACATGGCGCTCAGGAGCCGGGCGCCGGTGATCGGCTTGTTCGACGCAGGCGGCGCGCGCATCCAAGAAGGCGTGGCGGCGCTGGGCGGCTACGGCGAAGTGTTCCTGCGCAACGTGCTGGCTTCGGGGGTGATCCCGCAGATCAGCGTGATCATGGGGCCCTGCGCCGGGGGCGACGTCTACTCGCCGGCCATGACCGACTTCATTTTCATGGTGAAAGACACCTCCTACATGTTCGTCACCGGGCCCGACGTGGTGAAGACGGTGACCAAGGAGGAGGTGACCGCCGAGCAGCTCGGCGGCGCGGTGGTGCATACCACGAAATCCTCGATCGCCGACGGCGCCTATGACAACGACGTCGAGACCTTGCTGCAGATGCGGCGGCTGATGGACTTTCTGCCGACGAGCAATCTCTCCGGCGTGCCGGAGCTGCCCACCCGCGACCCGTGGGACCGCGAGGAAGTGTCGCTCGACACGCTGATCCCCAACAATCCCAACACGCCTTACGACATGAAGGAGCTGATCCACAAGGTCGTGGACGAAGGCGATTTCTTCGAGATCCAGGAGGCATTCGCGCGCAACATCGTGGTCGGCTTCGCGCGGATGGAAGGCCGCACCGTCGGCATCGTCGCCAACCAGCCGATGTTCCTGGCCGGTGTGCTCGACACCGACGCCTCGCGCAAGGCGGCGCGCTTCGTGCGCTTTTGCGACTGCTTCAATATTCCGCTGGTGACGTTCGTCGACGTACCCGGCTTCCTGCCCGGCACCGACCAGGAATATGGCGGACTGATCAAGCACGGCGCCAAGCTCCTGTTCGCCTTCACCGAGGCGACCGTGCCTAAGGTTACCGTCATCACCCGCAAGGCCTATGGCGGCGCCTACGACGTTATGTCGTCGAAGCATATCAGGGGCGACATCAACTATGCCTGGCCGACCGCCGAGATCGCGGTGATGGGGGCCAAGGGCGCAGTCGAAATCCTCTATCGCGCCGAGCTCGGCGATCCCGCCAAGATCAAGAAGCGCATCGACGAATATCAGGCGCGCTTCGCCAATCCATTCGTGGCGGCGGAGCGGGGCTATATCGACGAGGTGATCCTGCCGCGCGGTACGCGCAAGCGCATCGCCCGGGCGCTACAGATGCTGCGCAACAAGCAGGTCGAGAATCCCTGGAAGAAGCACGACAACATCCCGCTGTGAGGTGGCCTAATCGACCGCAGGCTTCTTGACGATCTCGTATAGTGCGCTGACCGCGTCGCCGATCTTGTCGGTGCCTTCCGGCGGCTGCGAGTTGGTCTGGACCGTGATCATCAGATCCTGATCCTCGATCCATACATAGAGCGTGCGATAGCCTAGACTTGAGCCCTCGTAGAACCATTGTGCGCCGAGGGGACCGAGAACGCTCTTGGCCAGGCCGAGCGCGAAGCCGCCCGGGTCGTCGGCCGAGACCGTCTCGATCGGCTCGCCGGTTTTGGTCGAGACGAGCGACATCCATTCTTTCAACTGTCTCGGCGGAACCACCTTTCCGCTGAAGATCGCGCGCATCCAGCGATCGACATCGCGGGCATTGGCGACGCCTCCGCCGGCCGATTGCATCCAGGACACGCTATCGTTGCGCATGTCTCGCCCGAGGATCGGCGCGTTCCAGCTTTCCTTGCAGTCGGGCTGGTAGTCGGCGCAGCCTTCGTTCTCGAAATAGCCGCGCGCCAGGCGCTTGATGACCGGCGGTCGATAGGTGCTCGCCTCATAAAAGGTCGAGTCGAGACCGTGCGGCTCGATCACCATCTCATGGACGAGATCGCGGAAGGACTTGCCTGACGCTTTCTCGGCGATCATTCCGGCGAGCGCGTAATTGGTGTTCGAGTAGTGATAGCCCTTGGTCGCCGGCAGTTGGTTGGTGGCGCTTGGATAGGCGACATTCACTAGTTCCTTCAGGGTGAAAGCCCGCATCGGCTCATTCGCCCAGGCCTTCGATATCCACTCGGTCTCGGAATAATTGGGAATGCCGCTCGTCATGTTGAGCAAGCGGCGGATGGTCACGTCCTTCCATGCCGGATACTCGGGCAGCCACTTGCCGAGTGAGTCGTCGAGCGAGAGCTTAGCCTGTGCCTCGAGTTGGAGGATCACCGCCGCCGTGAACGACTTCGACGTGCTCCCCATCTGGTAAAGCGTGTCCTGGTCGACGGGTCTTGAGTCGGGGTCGCGGCCGACCTTGCCGGCAAAGGCTTCAATCGCCGGTCCGGCATCGCCGAAGCTGATGTAAGCGGCGATGCTGGTGACCTTTTCGATCGGCGCCCGCGCGGCGAGCCACGCATCCAGTGCGGCCTGCACTCTCTCGACTTGGGTCGGCTCCGCCGTCAGAGCTACCGTCGCAACAACCGCCATGCTAGCTCCGGCCAGGACGGCAACAAGCCCATTCCGCATGTTACACCTCGAAAACAACCGCGTTACAGCCGTACGAGCCGTCCGCGGACGAAGAGTACCGGATGTCGGGCACGACGCGGAACTTATCGCAGGGAAAAGCGCCCGGACCGTAGCGGAGCCGGCGGCACTCCTATTGCGCAGGCGCTTCGGCGGGCTCGAGGAAGCGGTCATAGATCCAGCCGGTCGTGGAGGTCGCGGGATCTGTCACCTGAATCCACCGCTTGTCGCGCGCCGTAACGCGCATTTTGAGGCCCTTGTCGGCGACCTTGACGGTCTCCGACGATTGCAGGGCCTTCGCGTGCATGTCCACCGCGCTCTTGGTCACCATCCATTCGCCGGGCCCTTGCGCCTCGTCGGACGCCGTGCCTAAAGCGTAGGCGCCGTCATGCGGGCGCGTTGGCTGCGGCGCTTTGATGGTCACGACCTTAACGGTATTGACCTTCAGCGCTGTGCCGTTCCCGGCCGACGCCAGAGGTTTCCGCTGCGGCACGGGGACGATCTCGGCGACAGCAGGGGTCGCTTCGACTGGTGCGGTCTGCTCCGGCACGTCGCCGTCGATCGCGCGCGCTATCTCCATCTCGGGGGCGATGCTCAGGCGGGTCTCGGACTGCGCCAACGCCGTCCCGTCTGCCGCAACCAGCGCGAGTTGGATGTCGGACGCGCCGCTCCGCTCGGGCAGGCGCAAGCGCAAGGCGTCGATCTCGTCCGGACGCAGGCTCCAGCCGGTGATGCCGTAGGGACGGCCGGCCGAGAACGACGCACCTTCGGGCAAGGCGGTGACGGCGACGATGCTGCGCGCCGGCAACGCGCCGGTCGCGTCGATATCAATGGGGAATTCGATCCATTCTCCGGCATTGGCCTCGATGCGGTCGGGCGAAGAGAGAGCGACTTCTGGAAGCCTCGCGGTGTGCTTCGGCTGGCTCGAACCGCTCGGATCGAAGCTTGCGGCACTCGTCTGTTCTGTTGGCGTTACGTTGTGAGCGGTGCGCGAGCGCATCATGTCTTGCCACAACAGCACGAACAGGATCGCCATCGGTATCAGCGAAATGCCGGCCATGGCCGCGATCAGGCCTTTTGCCACCGGCGCGGCTCTGTCCGGGTTGGCGGGGACCGCTTGCGACCGCGCGGGGCCGTTCGCTCCGCGCCGCGACCGAACCAATTGGCCGGAGGCCGGGAAAGAAGGTTTTGCGGCGGACGATGCGGGCCGCTCAGGGGCGCGCAACGGCTCGTCGAAAACATTGAGCAGCGCCTGAATCTCGGAATTGGATTGCACGTCAATGCGCCCCTGAGCGATACGCCCGCACTCTCCGAAGGTCGGGCAGGCAGTGTCATTTCGGGCACTGTCAAGTTTTTTGATGACATTTCTTAGGCAAAGTTATCCACAGGCCGAACAGCGCGCCAGGCGCGTGAAAGCGATTCACGAGGGGACTTGACCCTGACTGGATCTGCGGCTTGGCTACCGGGCGATGAAAGCTGTTCGCGAAGCCATTCTGGTCGTGTCCCTTTCGATCGCGCTGATGTCTGGCGCCTACGCCGCCGAATTGCCGGGCGACGCCGGCGGCGGGAAGCGCCTGTACGAGGCGAATTGCGTGGAATGCCACGATACCAGCGTGCTGACGCGCCAGGACCGGTTCGTTCAGTCCTTGGACGTTTTGCAAGAGCAGTTGGCAAGCTGCGCGCACATGGCAGGCAAGACGTTCTCCGAGAGCGAAACGCAGGACCTGTTAAAGTACTTGAACGACGAATTTTATCATTTCGACTAGTGCTGGAGGTCGCCCTCGGTCTCCGCCTCCGCGAGGCAGCGCTCGCGGAAGCGGCCCATGACGTCGTCGATCCGTCCCTCGACCCACGCGTTGAAGATGGCTTTCTGCGGCAAGCCGCGCAGGTGGCCGGCCACCTCGGCGTCGAAATACGTCACGAGAGCAGGCGGGACCTGCAACAGCCGCACCACCCGGAACATAGATTTGAAGCCCTTGAAGGTGGAGTTGCTGGCGTCGGCGCGCAGGAAGGCGCGGGCGAGGTCTTGGCGCTCCTGGCCGCTCAAGGGGTCGAGGATCCGTCTGACCAGGAGGATCGTCACTTGCACGGCACAGATGCGCGCATCGGTCCCGCCGGCCTGTGCCCGCCGCACGAAACCCGCGTCGCCCAGGCGATGCCGCAGCGACGGCAGCGCGCCTTCGGGAAAACCGCAGAATAAGACGGTGAGGCAATCCTCGACGGCCTCTTTATAGGCGCGATAAGCCGCTCGTTTCTCGATCAGTGCTTTGAACATGGCCCCACCCCGTTAGGACACATGGCAACCAGGCAGGATGTTAGGACTGGCGCTCGGACCCCGCCGCAACTTGTGGTGTCCGATCTGCGCCAACGCGGCAACCGGGGAATGGGTTCCTGGCCGCCCAAAGGAAAACGCGGAACCGAGCCGGCGCCCAATGATGCTGCGCAAAGAGGCTGGAGAATTCTCCTAAGACGCACGACACTATCTCGCGGCGGGGGCGCAAGGAGGCGAAGCCATGGTCGGAAAGTTAATTGCGCTGGGTCTGTTGCTTGCGTGGGGTTCCCCGGCCTTCGCCACGTCGGGTCCGGGCTGCCTAGTCGTGGTCAATGTCGCTGCCGGCGACGCGCTGAATGTGCGGGCGCGGCCGTCAGCCTCGGCCCGGGTCGTCGATCGCCTGGTCCCCGGCGCGCACGGGATCATTCATCTCGACGGCGTGTGCCGGCCGAAATCGGTTGCCTGGGGCAGCCGCTGGTGCCCGGTCACTCACTATGACGGCGACAAGGTGATCAGCGGCTGGCTCAAGGCGCGCTATGTCAGGGACAGCGACTGCCCCTAATGCAAATGACGCGCAAAAGCGCGGATGCGCGCTTCGAGAACTCCCATCCGCAACCGTTGTGAGTTGCGTCCCTGGCGGCATTGATCTCGCGTGGCGCGTCGTCTAAGAAGGCTTGGGCAATCCTGCTGACGAGGGAAAACGAGATGCTGCGAGGCGTTGGTGGATGGCTGCTGGCCGGCGGCGTGGTGCTGATAGCGCATGGCGCGCAGGGCGCAAGCCTTTCTGTCTCCTTGAAAAATTTCTACACCGAGTATGAGGTGGTCAAGCAGTGCCTGGCGCAGTCGCAACTGCCGCCGGACGATGCGGAGACCGCCAAGACGGCGATCACTAAGATCGAACTGCATTATTTGCAGCGGGATGCCAAGCTCAACAAAGACCGTCTGCGGAAAGAGGCCGTCGCCAACAAGGATCGCGGCTTCCAGATGGTAGCGGCGACGCGGAAGGTCGATCTCAGGCAATATTGCCGCGTTTCCCTGAACGAGTTGCTCACCAAGGCCAAGGAAATCGAGGCCAGCGCCAAATCGCAGTGAGCGGCGGGCGGGGAGACCCCCGGCCGGGTAGCTTTCCCTGGCTTTGACGGGCTTGCCTGGGCTCGGCGCCTGAACCTTTTGCCTGGCAAAGTTCTTAATTAGGGTGAACTCCTCCCGTTCAATCAGCGCCTTGGAAGCGCCCATGGACCGCGTCAGTCATCTCCTTGCCTCGCTCGATCTTCGAGTCTCCTGGCTACCGGATTGGGCGATCAGCGTTGCCGTTCTCGTCTCCTTTGTGCTGCTGGCCTGGTGGCTGAACGGGGTCGTGTTCCGGGCGTTGACCCGTGCGGTGAGCGAGCAGAGCCTGTTCCGCCGGTCGCTGGTGTCGCGGACCGAAGGGCTGTTGCGGCTCGCCGCGATCATGCTCGCCGTGGCCGTGGCGGTGACGATCGCGCCGCTATCAAGCGACGAGGCCGCCGCAGTGCGGCAGGTGATGGTCGCCGGCATCGTGGTTCTGACCGGCTGGTTTCTGTTCATCGCCCTGCATGTCTGGACGGTCGTCTATCTCCGGCGCTTCAAGCTCGACACCGAAGACAATCTGCTGGCGCGCAAGCATGTCACGCAGTCGCGCATTCTTGAGCGGATCGGCAAGCTGCTGATCGTGCTGATCACGTTCGCCGTGGCGCTGATGACTTTCGAGGGCGTGCGCGGATATGGCGTCAGCCTGCTCGCCTCGGCCGGGGCGGCGAGCCTGGTCGTGGGTCTTGCGCTTCAGCCGATGCTGAGAAATCTGATCGCCGGGGTTCAACTCGCCGTGACCCAGCCGATACGCATCGATGACGCGCTCTTGGTCGAGGGCGAGATGGGGCATGTCGAGGAAATCACCTCGAGCTATGTGGTGATCCGGCTGTGGGACTGGCGGCGCATGATCGTGCCGCTAAATTATTTCATGGAGCAACCGTTCCAGAACTGGACCCGCGAGAGCGCCGCGCTGATCGGTAGCGTGTTCCTCTATGTCGACTTCACGGTAAAGGTCGACGAGCTAAGACGGAAATTCGAGGAGGTCGTGCGGGCCTCGAATTTGTGGGATGGGCGTGTCCTGGCGCTGCAAGTGACCAATCTGAAGGAGACCACCATGGAGGTCCGCATGCTGGCGAGCGCCAGCAGCGCCGCCCGGGCCTTCGACCTCCGCTGCCAGGTGCGCGAAAAGGTGATCGCCTTCATCCAGGAGCGCTATCCGGAGGCGCTGCCGCGGGTGCGGACCGATCTTCGCGACCGGCGCTCCGTCGAGCACGCGGAAGCCGCCTCGCATTGATCCCGTTTCGTGCCAGGAAGCGGACAATCTGGGGTGGCCGGAAGCACCATTGTTGGCTATTTTCTCCCGGTCCGGAGGGATGCGGGGATGCGCGGCAAGTGCCTGATCGCCGTCGTGTTTTGTGCGGCCCAAATCTTGGTTTTGGGCGGCGAGCATGTCCATGCCCAGATTTCCGCCGAGACGGCGCAGCCAACCGCGCCGGAGCCTAGCCAGACGCCCGATTTGCCCTCCGCAGCAGACGCCGCGGCCGCGGAAGAAGCGGCTCCCGCCTCAGACGCGGACGCGCCCGAAGCGGCAGAGGCGGTCGCCGAGAATGTGCCGGAGCCGGTCCCGGCCGATCCGGTCGTCGCCGCGATACGCGCCACGCTCGCCGACCCGGCGCTCCGCAAGGGCGCGCATGACGGCGACTTGGCGGCGCTCGACTGGTTCTACGCCTCGCGCAGCGAACCGGTGTGGGTAACGGCGATGGGCTTCTCGGCGAGGGCGCAAGCCGCCTTGTTCGAGATCGAGAAGGCCGACGATTGGGGCCTCGACCGCACCGCCTTCGAGTTGCCGTTGTCGTCGGCGCTGCCCCCCAATGTCGAAGCGCAGGCTCTCGCCGAGCTCAAGCTCAATCTCGCGATTCTGAAATATGGGCGCGCGGCGCGCGGCGGCCGCTTCACCCCCTCGGCGATCAGCAGCCTGTTCGATCAACGGCCGCCGTTGCGGGACCCGAAAGTCGTCATGGCGGAGATCGATACCGCGCCGGCGCCGGACCTCTATCTCCAATCGTTGCATCCGAAGCACGAGCAGTTCGGACGCTTGCGCCAAGCGTTGTTGAAAGCGCGCGGCAAGGACGCGGCGGAGGGTGAGGCCGCGACGCCGCAGGCCGACGATGCCGGCGCCAAACGGCTCCTCATCAACATGGAGCGCTGGCGCTGGATGCCGGAGGATCTCGGCAGCCTTCACGTGTGGAACAACTCGCCCGCCTTCATGCTCTATGTGGTCAAGGACGGTAAGGCGATCTTCGCCGACAAGACCTTGGTCGGCACGATCGGCTACGCGACGCCGGTGTTCAGCGCCGACATGAAGACCATCGTGTTCAACCCGGATTGGATCGCGCCGCCGACGGTGGTGCGGGAAAATATCCTGCCGCATCTGAAGCAAAAGCGTTATTCGGTGCTGAAGTCGCACCGGCTGTTCGTCAGCTACCAGGGGAAGCCCGTCGATGCGGCTAGGGTCGACTGGGCCCGCGTTAACGGCATGGCCTACACGTTCTTGCAGAAGTCGGGTCCGCACAACAATCTCGGCAAGATCAAGTTCATGTATCCCAACCGGCACACGGTCTATATGCACGACACGCTCCCGGTTCGGAAAAAGTACTTCAAGCAGAACGTCCGCCTGATCGGGCATGAATGCGTGCGCATGGAGCAGCCGCTTCGTTTCGCCGAAGTGCTGCTGGCGGAGGCGAATGGCATGCCGGCCGCCCGCGTGAAGGAACTGTGGCACAAGAGCGACAACGGCACGGTGGTCATCGGCAGAAGGTTGCCGGTGCATATGGTTTATTTCACCGCCGTGGTCGGAGATGCGGGTCAGATCGACGTGTCGGCTGACGTGTACGGGCTCGACCGCAAGATGGCGACGGCGATGTTCGGCAGTGCCGCGGGCTTTTCGCAGCCGCCGCCTGAATCGAAGCAACCGCCTCTCGGCGAAGCCAGCGCTTCGACGCCAGCGGCGCGGCGCACCACTGCGGACAACGACATGTCCCGCGCGATGCAAGGCTTCTTCGGCGACTAGAAAGTCGCCGCTTCAACCCTGGCAAGCCGCGGCTGCCGGCGCCATATGCCCATCAAGCGCCGGCAAGGCGCGGTTCTGGCCCACAGGAGGTTCCGATGCGTGCTGTCTCGATCCTGCTTTCGCTCGCGATGGTTACGATGTCAGCGGGGGCGATGGCCGCGCCGACGGACATCACCGTGCGCGTACTGGCCAAGGACTCCAAGTTCATCGGCACCAGCATGGGCGGCATGCGCATCACCCTGCGCGATGCCCATACCGGCGAGATTCTGGCGACGGGGGTGACGCAAGGGGGCACGGGCGATACCAAGCTCATCATGCATGAAGACGGTGGCAGCCGCGCGATCCTATCCGACGACTCCGCAGCCAAATTCACGGTAACGCTTGATCTCGACGAGCCACGGCTGATCGAGGCGGAGGCCTATGGGCCACTCGGCCAGCCGCAGGGCGCCGTGCGCGCGCTTGCCAGTCAGTGGGTGGTTCCGGGGCGGGGGCTTTCGGGCGGCGACGGCTGGGTACTGGAAGTGCCCGGCCTGGTCGTGGATGTGCTGGCGCCCCCGGCGCATGTCCGGATTCCGGAAAAGACCGCCACCGTCGAAGTGCGCGCCAATGTGGTGATGATGTGCGGCTGCCCGATCGAGCCGGGCGGGCTATGGGATGCGGACAAGCTCGAGGTCAAGGCGATCGTGAAGCGGAACGGCGAGCGGGTCGGCGAAACCGAACTTACCTTTACCGGCGAGACCAGCCAATTCGCGGCAAAGGTGTCAGTGGAGGCGCCGGGCATGTACGAAATCATCGTCTTCGCGCACGATCCCGGAAACGGCAATACCGGCCTCGACCGAACCACCTTCATCGCCCAGTAAGCCGCGGCGGTTTTGCGGCGTTTCCGCGCAGGGGGAAATCCAGTATCGTGCGCGCCGGACGGCCTCACCAGGGAGGAACGCATGCGTTCGGTGAAACAATTGGTTGCGATCGGGATTGCCGGATCGATGCTCGGGCTCGCGGCAGGGTCTGTGCCGGCCCAGGCGAATTGCTACGAGCTGATCGGTTGCACCAACAAGAACTACTTCAAGCACTCGGACCTGAAGAAGCTTGGCTGCCAGCCGCTGTGGGAAGTCCGCAACTGGATCTACAAAGAGAACGGCTATTGTTTCAAGACATCCAAGGCGATCAAGGCGTTCGGCAATGCCGGCTGCCTTTATGACGATGCGAGGCTGGTGCCGCTCAACCAGTTCGAGAAATACAACGTCAACGCCATCAAGAAGGTCGAGAGGCAGAAAGGCTGCTCGTAACCAGGGCTAGGCCGTTGCCCAATAAGGCCGCCCGCCGAGTCGCTCGCGCCAGGCGGCGATGTTGCGGTAGGGCGTGATATCGATTTTCAACAGTTCCGGCGCTCGGTCGAAACGGGGGCCGATGGCGAAATCGGCGATCGATAGCGGGCCGATGACATAGTCGCGCCCTTCGAGCTGCCGGTCCAGCACCGGCAGGAAGCGGCCGAGACGCGTATGCGCATCGGCGATGATGCCGGGCTCGTTGCCGGGCTGTTTCAACACCATCGGCTTGATGAACAGCTCCCAGACCAGCGCATCTATCGCGACTTCGGGGCCGCCGGTCCACCAGAACAGCCATTGGTCGATCAGCGCCGCCTCGTGACCGTCGCGTCCGGCCAGCCCAAGCTCCGGCCTCGCCATCGACGATGGTGGGCACTCTGCCATTCGGGTTCTTGGTAAGATAGTCGGCTGACCGCGTCTCGCCCTTGCGCGGGTCGCGTTCGATCTTCTCCAGCGGAATGCCTAGCTCGGCGGCGAGCAGGCGCACTTTGCGCGCATGTGGCGAGTCCTGCATGTCGTAGAGGGTGATAGTCATCGCGACGCTCGATCCTGCGACAGACGGCAGCAGACTAGCACAAGGCGGATGGTTGTATTGCGGCTGCCATATTGCGGTCGTTCACTCTGATAGTCTTCGGTCAAATTCTGGTCTTCCTTTCGCAAAAAGCCAAAATTCGGCCGCGAATGTTCACCATAGGAGCACCGCAAAGGCGGCGGGTCGAACCGGTTTGCAAACTGCGGCAAGGCTGCTATCCCGTACTGGCCGCGCGGAGCCGGGGCGCAATTTAGCCTTTTGAGGCAAATAAGGTCGCCGCCATCGCCCTGGCACGGGGGCTGCAAGCAAACTCGCACCATGGTTAAGCGCTTTCTGATAGCTGCCACCATTGTCGGCCTGTTCCTTGGCGGGGTGGGCTACTTCAACCTCGTCTTCAAGCCGAAGATGATCGGCGAGTTCATGGCGAAGATGGTGCCGCCGCCGGCGACGGTGACGGCCGAGCCCGTCAAGACCGAGACCTGGATCGACCGGGTGCGCGCCATCGGCACGTTGGTCGCCATCGAAGGCGTGGACGTCGCGCCGCAGGTCGGCGGCATCGTCACCGACTATTTCTTCGACAGCGGCCACGACGTCCAAAAGGGGCAGAAGCTCGTCAAGCTCGATACGTCGGTCGAGGAGGCCGATCTCGCCGACAACAAGGCAACCTTGCAGCAGACCAATCTCGACTTCGAGCGACAGTCGAAGCTGGTCAAGACCAGCGCGGTGTCGCAAGCCACCCTCGACTCGACCATCGCCAAGCGCGATTCGGCCGCTGCCGCCGTGCAGAAGACCGAGGCGCTGATCGCGCAGAAAACCATCGCCGCGCCATTTGCCGGACGGCTCGGCCTGCGCCGTGTCGAGAGGGGACAATATGTATCCCCGGGGCAGACGCTGGTCTGGCTCCAGGCGCTCGATCCGATCTGGGTCGATTTTCCGGTGCCGGAGGCGAGCGTCGGCAAATTCGCGGTCGGCAGCAAGATCGAACTCGCCGCCGATGCCTTCCCACGCGAACTGTTCAAGGGCGAGATCGAAGCGTTCGATGCCAAGCTTGGCGCGGATACAAGGACCTTGACGGTGCGGGCGCGGCTTCCGAATCCGGACCGCAAGCTGTTGCCGGGTATGTTCGCCAATGTGGCGGTACTGGCGGGCGGCGCCAAGGAATACGTCACCGTGCCGCGCACGGCGGTAACTTACGGCCTCTACGGCGACAGCGTGTGGGTGGTGAAGGACAGCGCGGCCAAGCCGCACCCGGCGCCGGCCACCGCCTCCGCGGAACCGGTCGCGTCGGCCATCGCCTCGGACGCCGCGCCGATTGGCAGCATTCCGGCGGAGAAGACCTTCATCGCCGAGCGGAGATTTGTCCGCCTCGGACCGAGCGAGGGCGACAGGATCGCCATTCTCGAAGGCGTGCAGCCGGGCGAGCAGGTCATCACCAGCGGTCAGCTCAAATTGCAGCCGGATGCCGCCATCAAGCTCGACAATTCGGGGGCGCTCAAGGCGCCGGCAGAGTTGCCCAGGCAGTAGGCCCATGCACTTCACCGATCTTTTCATTAAGCGGCCGGTGCTCGCCACCGTGGTCAGTCTCCTGATTTTGCTGGTCGGCGCCCAGGCCGGGTTCAAGCTGCCGATCCGCCAATATCCGGAACTCTCGAACACGACCATCACCGTGATGACGAGCTATCCGGGGGCGAATGCCGATCTGATCCAGGGCTTCATCACCGTGCCGATCCAGCAGGCGGTGGCAAGCGCAGAAGGCATCGACACGCTCACCGCGAATTCCACGCAGAATTTGAGCACGGTCACCCTCAACCTGAAGCTCGACGCCGATCCCGACCGAGCGATGACCGACGTGCTGTCGAAGGTGGCGCAGGTCAAGGGCATCCTCCCGCGCGAGGCTAACGATTCCGTCGTTACCAAGCAGACGGGGGAGGGCCACGCGCTGATGTATCTCTCCTTCAACTCGGAGGTGATGACGGCATCGCAGATCAGCGACTACCTCCAGCGGGTGGTGCAGCCAAAACTGCAGACCATTAACGGGGTGGCGAATGCGCAGATGCTCGGCGGGCAGGTCTTCGCCATGCGCATCTGGCTGGATCCCGACCGCATGGCCGCGCTCGGCGTCACGCCGCTCGACGTGCGCGCGGCGCTTGCCACCAATAATTTCACCTCGGCGCCCGGCCAGGTTAAGGGCGATTTCGTGCAGACCAATATCGACGCCAAAACCTCGCTGGCGACCCCCGAGGCGTTCGCCAGCTTGGTGGTGCTGACCCGCGGCGATTCGCTGGTCAAGCTCGGCGATATCGCCGAGATCGAGTTGGGGCCGCAAAACGCCGACTCGTCGTCGGCCTTCGACGGGCTGAAGGCCGTGTTCATCGGTGTTTACGCCACGCCCACGGCGAACCCGCTGACCGTCATCACCGACGTACGCAAGGCGTTCCCTTCGATTCAGAAGGAGCTGCCGCCGGGGCTGGAGGCGGCGATCGCCTATGACGCTACGAACTTCATTCGCGCCTCGATTTGGGAGGTGGTGAAGACACTAGGCGAAGCGGCGATCATCGTCATCGTGGTGATCTTTCTGTTCCTCGGCAATCTCCGTTCCACCCTGGTCCCGATCGTCACCATCCCGCTATCGCTGATCGGCGTGATGGCGATGCTGCTCGCGCTCGGCTACTCGATCAATCTGATAACCCTGCTGGCGCTGGTGCTGGCCATCGGGCTCGTGGTCGACGACGCCATCGTGGTGGTGGAGAACATCCACCGCCATATCGAGCGTGGCATGAAGCCCCTCGACGCCGCGCTAGTCGGTGCGCGCGAAATTCTCTATCCGATCATCGCCATGACCATCACCTTGGCGGCGGTATTCGCGCCGATCGCTTTCGTTTCCGGACTGACCGGGGTGCTGTTCCGCGAATTCGCGCTCACCCTCGCGGGCGCGGTGATCGTGTCCGGGGTAATTGCCGTCACGCTATCGCCGATGATGTGCGCGAAGCTGTTGAAGGCCGAGAACGAGCATTCTAGGCCCGGTTGGCTGACGCGCAAGCTCGATGCGCTGTTCGAGGGGTTGAAGAACCGCTACCAGCGGCGGCTGCACCGGTCGCTGAACTACCGGCCGGTGACCGTCCTGGTCCTGGTTGGCACGATCGCCGCCACTGGCCTCCTGTACATGACCACGCAGAAGGAACTGGCGCCGGAAGAGGACCAGGGCATTCTCTTCAGCATCGTCAAGACGCCGCAATACGCCAATCTGGATTATCTCGAGGCGGCGACCGAGCAACTGAACGCGGTGTTCGAGACCCTCCCGGAAAAGGAGCATGTGTTCGCCATCAACGGCATGGGCGATGTGCATCAAGGCTTCGTCGGCGTGCTGTTGAAGCCCTGGGGCGAGCGGGAGCGTAACCACAAGCAGGTCCTCCAGGATCTGCAGCCGAAGATTGCCGGTATCGCGCCGGCCCAGGCGCTCAGCTTCTCGCCCCCGGCGCTGCCAGGGTCCGTGGGCGGGCCGCCGGTGCAATTCGTCATTACCACCACGCGCGACTTCCGCGAACTGGCCGACGTGCTTGCCGAGGTGGAAAAAGCCGCGCGCGAGAGCGGCATGTTTATCTTTTCTGATTCGGACTTGCGCTTCGAGACGCCGCAGATCGAGTTCAATATCGACCATGACAAGGCGAACCGGCTCGGCATCACCATGGCCGATATCGGCAATTCGCTGGCGACATTGCTCGGCGGCAACTATGTCAATTTGTTCGACCTTTACGGGCGGAGCTATCAGGTCATCCCGCAAGTGCCGCGGGAGTTCCGGCTCAACGACGACTGGCTGACGCGCTATCAAGTTCGCACTAGCTCCGGCGGCATGGTGCCGCTCGCCAATGTCGCCTCGATCACCAGGGTGGTGCAGCCGAACGCGCTCACCAATTTCCAGCAGCTCAACTCGGCGACGCTGATCGCGGTGCCGTTCCCGGGCCGGACCGTGGGCGAAGCGGTCGAATTCTTGAAGCAGGTCGCGGCGGAGAAATTCCCGGAGGGTTATACCTATGATTTCCAAGGCGAGAGCCGGCAATTCGTGCAGGAAGGCAACACGCTGGTCTACACCTTCGTGTTCGCCTTGGTGGTGATCTACCTGGTGCTAGCCGCTCAATATGAGAGC
The DNA here is from genome assembly GCA_046481725.1 of Methyloceanibacter sp. Classification (GTDB taxonomy): domain Bacteria; phylum Pseudomonadota; class Alphaproteobacteria; order Rhizobiales; family Methyloligellaceae; genus Methyloceanibacter. The sequence continues at coordinate 18,260 of JAWOJH010000232.1, forward strand.
TTCCGCGACCCGTTCATCATTCTGATCGCGCTGCCGACGGCGATGTTCGGCGCGCTGCTGCCGCTCAATGCCGGGCTCGGCTCCATCAACATCTACACGCAGATCGGTCTCGTCACCTTGATCGGCGTGATCTCCAAGCACGGCATCTTGATGGTGGACTTTGCCAACAAGCTCCAGGCGGACCAGGGCTATTCCCGGCGCGAGGCCATCGAGCACGCCGCCGCGATCCGCTTGCGTCCGATCCTGATGACCACGGCCGCCCTGGTGGTGGCGATGGTGCCGCTGCTGACCGCCAAAGGCGCGGGCGCGGCGAGCCGCTTCGATATCGGGCTGGTGATCGCCGCCGGCATGACCATCGGCACGCTGTTCACCCTGTTCGTCACTCCGGCGGTTTATACCTATCTCGCCAGGGACCATGCGAGGTCCAAGGAGACGGCTTCCGCCGGGCCGGTGCCGACGGCTGGCCAAGGGGCGGGCGGGGCGCTGGAGGAGACCGACGAGGCTGCCGAGGCCGGTGTCCTGTTCCCAGGAGAGGCCGAGCCCGTGCCAAGTGATGCGGTCCTGTCCGCCGAGGCGCATGCATTCAGCACGGCGGCCGGCGCGGCCCCGGGTCCGATCGCGAAACCTCGTCCGGCAAGGCGGAAGGGCCGCCGCCGCCGTTACCCGACCGCAGCCGAGTAGGGCCGGCCGGCCGCGCGCGGCCTAGTTTACTCGCCTCGGTCAAGCCTCTAGAAAGCCTTGACCGAAGTCAGGGGCGGGGTCCGCATGTTCGCCAAAATCCTCATCGCCAACCGGGGCGAGATCGCCTGCCGCATCATCAGGACGGCGCGCCGGCTCGGCATTCAGACCGTGGCGGTCTATTCCGAGGCCGACCGCGACGCGCTGCATGTCTACATAGCTGACGAGGCGGTGCCGATCGGCCCCGCAGCGGCCGCTCAGTCCTATCTCGACATCGGCAAGATTATCGCCGCCGCCAAATCGACCGGCGCCGAGGCCATCCATCCCGGCTATGGCTTCCTCTCCGAAAACCCCGCTTTCGCGCGGGCGCTGGAGGAAGCGGGGATCGTTTTCGTCGGTCCGAATGTCCGCGCCATCGAGGCGATGGGCGACAAGATCGAGTCGAAGAAGCTCGCCGCGAAGGCGAAGGTGTCGACCGTGCCCGGCCATCTCGGGGTGATCCAGTCCACCAAGGAAGCGGTCAAGATCGCGGAGGAGATCGGCTATCCGGTGATGATCAAGGCGAGCGCCGGTGGCGGCGGCAAGGGCATGCGCATCGCCTATAACCGCAAGGAGGTTGAGGAGGGCTTCGCTTCGTCGCAATCGGAGGCGCGCTCGAGCTTCGGCGACGACCGCGTGTTCATCGAGAAATATATCGAGGAGCCGCGCCATATCGAGATCCAGGTGCTCGGCGACAAGCATGGCAATGTCATCCATCTCGGCGAACGCGAATGCTCGATCCAGCGGCGCAATCAGAAAGTCGTCGAGGAGGCGCCGAGCCCGTTCCTCGACGCCCAGACGCGCGAGGCGATGGGCGCGCAGGCCGTCGCACTGGCCAAGGCGGTGAACTACGACACGGCCGGCACGGTCGAGTTCATCGTCGACAAGAACCGCAATTTCTATTTCCTCGAAATGAACACGCGGCTGCAGGTGGAGCATCCGGTGACCGAGCTCGTCACCGGGCTCGACCTGGTCGAGGAGATGCTGAAAGTCGCTGCGGGCGGGAAGCTCTCCATCACGCAGAAAAACGTGAAGCTGAATGGTTCGGCCGTCGAGGTGCGCATCTATGCCGAGGACCCGCAGCGGAACTTCCTGCCTTCCACCGGCCGGCTGGTGCGTTACCGGCCGCCCCAGCTCGGCACCGAGAAGGGGGTCACCACGCGGCTCGACTCAGGGGTAGAGGAGGGCGGCGAAATTTCGGTCTATTACGATCCGATGATCGCCAAGCTCGTTACCCACGCGCCGAAGCGGCTGCAGGCGATCGAGCAGATGGGGACCGCGCTCGACGCCTTCGCCATCGACGGTTTCCGGCACAACATTCCATTTCTGGCCGTGTTGATGCGGAACGAGCGGTGGAAGGAAGGGCGCCTCTCCACCAAGTTCATTGCCGAGGAGTTTCCCGACGGGTTCCACCCGCCCAGGCCGGAAGGGGAGATTCGCGATACCTTGGTCGCGGTGGCGGCGAGCATCGATCATCTCAGCAATCAGCGCCGCCGTGCCATCACCCAGCAGATGCATGGCGAGGGGGTGCGCTTCGCCGAGACGCGCGTGGTCGAACTCGGCGAGGAAAGCGTGCGCGCCACGGTCAAGGGGAACCCCGACGGTTCCATGAGCGTGACGCTCGGCGGGCAGGGGACCGGCGAAAAGGCACGGCAGATCGATCTCGTCTCGTCCTGGTGGTTCGGCCAGCCGGTGTGGGAAGGGACCGTCAACGGCAAGCCTGCCGCCGTGCAGGTGCGGCCGATCCTGAACGGGGTCCAGCTCACCTATCAGGGCGTCGAAGTTCCGGTGCGCGTATTCACGGTCCGCGAGACCGAGCTGATGGCGCAGATGCCGGTCAAGGCGAAGCCCGACACGTCGAAATTCCTGCTTTGCCCGATGCCGGGGCTCGTCGTCTCGCTGGCCGTGAGCGAGGGCCAGGAGGTCGCGGCGGGCGATGCGCTCTGCGTGGTCGAGGCGATGAAGATGGAGAACGTGCTTAAGGCCGAGCGCGACGCGAAAGTCGCCAAGATCCGCGTCAAGCCCGGCGATAGCCTCAATGTCGACGCGGTGATCCTTGAATTCGCTTAGCTAAGCTACAATCGTCATGCCCGGCTGAACCGGCATCCAGGGGCAGCACACTCAGAGCAAGCGGCGCTGGATCGCCCGGATTAAGCCCGGCGATGGCGCGGTGGTTTTAGATGACAACCGAAGCTGACAGGCGGACCGTCACGGTCAGGATCGAGGGTCGGGTGCAGGGCGTCTATTACCGCGCCTGGACCAAGCAGACCGCGCGCGGGCTGGGGCTCGACGGCTGGGTGCGCAACTGTCCCGACGGCTCGGTGGAGGCGGTGTTCTCCGGACCGGCCGCGGCGGTCGAGGCGATGCTGAAACTCTGCGGCGACGGTCCGCCCGATGCGAAGGTGACGGCGGTCACCGTCACCGGCGAAGGCGGCGCGCCGCCATCAGGCTTCAAAGTGGTTCGGGATTGGTGAGATACGGCTCGCGCCGAACACCTGCTCGAAGGCGGCGCGCAACGCGGCATCGACTTTCGTCATATCGGTCTCGGCGCCGAGTGCCGCGAGACTGGTCACAGGGACGTCGTCGAGCCCGCAAGGGACAATGCCGGAGAAGTGCTCCAAGTTCGGCGCGACGTTCAGGCTCACGCCATGCAGGCTGACCCAGCGGCGCACGCGGACGCCGATCGAGGCGATCTTGGCCCCCCGCGCGAAGATGCCGATCTGGCCCGTACGGCGTTCGCCCTCGACCCCGAGCCGCGCCAGCGCCGCGATCAGCCAATCCTCGAGTGAAGCCACGAAGGCCTTCACGTCGCGGCCCCGCGCCGACAGATCGAGTATGACATAGGCCACGCGTTGGCCCGGACCGTGATAGGTGAAGCGGCCGCCGCGGCCGGTCTTGAACACCGGGAAGCGGGTCGGGGCAAGCAGCTCGGCGACATCGGCGCTGGTGCCGGCGGTATAGACGGGCGGATGCTCGAGCAGCCAGACGCATTCGGCCGCTTCGCCATGCACGATCGAAGCGGCCCGGAGCTCCATGGCTGCAACCGCCTCCTCATAGGCCACCGAACGATCGCTCTTCAGCCATTCGACCGCGGGCCAGTGGCGGGCGCGGAGCACTCCGAGCTGAGCCGTTGAAGCTGCCATGGCGCCCGTTGTGACGACCGGGAAGGGGCTTTGCAAGCCTGTCCTTGCACGCCCAAAGCAGGTTTGCTAAGGCAGCCGGACCTTGCTTGCAGCTTGGTCAGCCTATAGCCATATCCGAGACGGAGAGTCTCGGAAAATCAGTTTCTGACGCATGACTTTAGCTGGAAAGTCTGCAACTTTTCGGGGTCGTGCGATGCGGTCGTGGCGGAAATGGTAGACGCGCAGCGTTGAGGTCGCTGTGGGCTTAGCCCGTGGAGGTTCGATTCCTCTCGACCGCACCACTCTTCAAGCAGAAGCCCACTTTTGGGCTGGAAATTCCTGCCTATCCAGCGTCTAGTGCGGTCAAGCCGCGCCTGCCGTCGCAGGCCGGAGGCGGGGACTTGCGTTTGCGATAGAGGCTTTTCCCGCCGCCCGGACCAAGCGGCGCTTCCCGTTGACGTATCAAAACCGGCGATCGGATAGCCATGCAGGACGCCGCAGGCGATGTCGAACTGCGCGACGAAGAGGGGGGCGTCAGCTCCGAATTTTTGCACGCCGTCGCGGCCGCACTCGAGGACGGCAACGCCGACCGCCTGCGTGAGCTGACCCTACCGCTGCACGCGGCGGACCTGGCCGATCTGATCGCGTTGCTCCGGCCCGAACGGCGCGGCGAACTGATCACCACGCTCGGGTCTGACTTCGACGCTGCAGCGCTGCCGGAGCTCGACGAGGCGGTACGCGACCAAGTGCTCGAGGTGATGCCTACCGAGCAAGTGGCCGAGGCCCTGCAACAGCTCGATTCCGACGAGGCTGTCTATGTCATCGAGGATCTCGACAAGGAAGAGCAGTCGGACATCCTCGCCAAGCTGCCGCCGTTCGAGCGCGCCCAGCTCGAGCGCAGTCTCGAATATCCGGAAGACTCCGCCGGCCGCATCATGCAGACCGATCTCATCTCCGTGCCGCCATTCTGGTCAGTGGGGCAGGCGATCGACTATATGCGCTTGGCCGAAGATCTGCCCGACCGCTTCTACGAAATCTTCGTGGTCGATCCCGCCTATCATCTGATCGGCTCGGTCGCCTTGAACCGGCTGTTGCGCTCCAAACGGCCGGTGACGATCGAACAGATCACCGAGCGCGATGTATATCCCATTCAAATCGACGCCGATCAGGAGGAGGTCGCGCGTCAATTCGAGCGCTACAATCTTACCTCGGCGCCGGTGGTCGACAAGGACGGGAGGCTGGTCGGCGTGATTACCGCCGACGACGTCGTCGAAGTGGTGCAGGAGGAGGCCTCGGAGGATATTCTGAAGATGGGCGGCGTGGCGGGTGCCTCTCTCACCGATTCGGTTTGGACCACCACGCGGCACAGGTTCACCTGGCTGTTCGTCAATCTCGGCACGGCGCTGCTGGCCGCCTCGGTGATCCGTCTGTTTGCGGCTACCATCGAACAGATGGTGGCGCTGGCGGTGCTCATGCCGATCGTCGCCTCCATGGGGGGCAATGCCGGTAACCAGACCATGACGGTGACGGTGCGAGCGCTGGCGATGCGCGATCTCGGCTCGGCCAACGTCTATCGCGTGGTCGGCCGCGAGGCGACGGTCGGACTGGTGAACGGGCTGGTGTTCGCCGTCCTGCTCGGCACGGTGGTCTATTTCTGGTTCGGCAATGACGAGCTTGGCCTGGTGATCGCGGCGGCGATGGTGGTGAACTTCCTGGTCGCGGCAATGGCGGGAATCCTCATTCCGCTGACACTCGACCATTTAGGCATCGATCCGGCGGTGGCATCCACTGTGTTCGTTACCACCATTACGGACGTGGTCGGCTTCTTCGCCTTTCTTGGGCTCGCCGCCCTGTGGTTATTCTAGGGCGGGGCAGCCGATGTTCTTTTATCTCGCCAAAGTGCTGTGGTTCTTGCTGCAACCATCGACCCTGATCGCGCTCTTGATCGGCTATGGGGCCATCCTGATCTGGACCGGTTGGGCGCGATGGGGGCGCCGCTTCGTCTCGATAGGCGCGGTGCTCTTGCTGGTGGCGGGCCTTTCGCCCCTGGGCAATCTGCTGATCATCCCGCTGGAGGATCGCTTTCCGCGTACCGATATCGACCGTACGCCGCAGCCGGCGGGCTTTGTCATTCTCGGCGGCGCGGAGGACCGGCTGGTCGGCACCGCGCGCAACGTGCCGGCGCTCAACGAAGCGGCCGAGCGCATGGTCGAGGCGGCGATCCTCGCCCGGCGCTTCCCCGAGGCCAAGATCGCCTTCTCGGGCGGCGATGCCGGGTTCTTCTACCAGACCGGCAACGAGGCAGAAGGCGCGGAGAGCCTGCTCACGGCGCTCGGAGTTCCACGCGACCGGCTGATCCTCGAAGCGAAGTCCCGCGATACATATGAAAACGCCATCTTCCTCAAGGAGGAACTGACGCGCCACGGCGAGCTCGGGCCGGGCAAGCGTTGGTTGCTGGTTACCTCGGCCTATCATATGCCGCGCGCGATAGGCGCGTTCCGCGAAGCCGGTTTCGACGTTGAGGCCTGGCCGGTGGACTACCGCACGCGGGGGCTGTCGGATTTAACCCGCCCGTTCGACAAGGTCTCGGAAGGCTTGCGGCGCGTCGACGTGGCGAGCCGCGAATGGGTGGGGCTGCTGGCCTATTGGCTGAGGGGGCGGAGCGATGCCTTGCTCCCGGCTCCGCGGACGGACTGATCAATGTCAGCGATCGGCATGCCGCCGCCCAAGCTTGACGCTTCGCGTGCGCGGGGTTCAACTCCTTTGTAAGCCGGGACATGACATCGAGCGGCGGCAACGGTGGTGAGCGAGCGATGGGTCTAAGAGACATCGTCGTCTATGTGGACGGCGCTGAGGCTGCCGGCGCACGGGTGCACTTCGCGGTCGCGCTGGCCAAGGCGCATGGCGCCCATCTTATCGGCGTCGCCTTCGCGCCGACGACGCTGCTGCCGCTTTACGGGGCCGATGTCGGCTTTGCCGACATGACCGAAGTGCTGGACAGCGTGAAAGCGCAAGGGGTCAAAGCGCTCGAAGTCTTCAAGACGCGCGCCGCCGGCGCGGGACTGAGCTGCGAGGCGCGGTTGATGCAGGGCATGAGCGAGGAGTTTCCGCATGAGTTTGCCTCCGCTGCGCGGCACGCCGATCTGACCATTCTGGGCCAGCCGCGCGACGGCGATCCGCTGATCGGGCAATATGCGCTGGTGGAGCGCTGCCTGTTCGCGTCGGGGCGTCCAGTCATCGTCGTGCCGGCTGCGCCGGAGAGATTGTCACTGGACGGCGTCATCGCCGCGGCCTGGGACGGGAGCGCGGAGGCCGCGCGGGCAATCAACGACGCGCTCATCTTCCTCAAGCCGGCGTCCCGCGTGGTGCTGTTGGCGGGGGTTGCCGCGGACCAGGAGGACGGAGGCGGGCCGCAAACCGACGGCATGATTGCGCATCTCGAACGGCACGGCATTACAGCCGAGGCGATGCGGTTCAAGCTGGGGGAGGGGGATGTCGGCAGGCAGCTTTTGTCCGCGGCGAAGGGCCTCGGCGCTACCCTGATGGTGATGGGCGCATTCCACCATTCGCGCTGGCGTGAATTCATTCTGGGCGGGGTGACGCTCACGGTACTGGAAGAAGCGACGATCCCGTTGTTGATGGCGCATTGAGCAAGATGACGCTGCATTTGGTGAAGCTTTGCGTCGGCGTCGACAGCGTGCAGGATCTCGCCGTGTGGCAGGCCGAGCGGCTCAAACGGCTCAGGCGCGAAAAGCAGACAGCGGAGCTGTGTCACCGCACCTTGCAGACCCCGCGGCGGCGGGAGGGGCTGCTGGATGGCGGCTCGCTCTACTGGGTGATCAAGGGCTTCATCTTGGTGCGCCAGCGCGTGCTCGATCTCAGGCCCGACGTGAAGGAGGACGGCACCGCCTGTTGCGGGATCGTGCTCGATGCGGAGCTGGTGCCGACGCGGGCGCATCCCCGCCGCGCCTTCCAGGGCTGGCGCTACCTCGATCCGTCCGACGCGCCGGCGGACGCCGAAGGCTTGCTCGCGGCGACGGACGACATGCCGCCCGGCATGCGCGAGGAATTGCGCGAACTCCGGCTTATCGATTGGTAGGCGGCACCGGGACGTTGTCGATCAGCCGGGTCTTGCCGAGAAAGGCCGCGGCCAGCACGCGCGCTTGCCGCACCGGGCCATGCAAGGGCTTCAGCGTCTCGGGATCGCGCACTGCAACATAATTGACGCGGAATCCGGCCGCCTCGAGCTTGAAGCGCGCCGCCTCGGCCGCATCGTCGGCGCCGCGGCCATTGGCGAGGTCCTCTGCAACTTCGGCGATGGTCTGGTACAGCACCGGCGCGATCTTCCGCTCGGCGGGCGACAAATAAGCGTTGCGCGAGGAGAGCGCGAGGCCGTCCTGCTCGCGCACGATCGCGCCGCCGGCGATCTCGACTGGAATGTCGAGATCGCGCACCAGCCGCTTGATCACCAGGAGCTGCTGATAGTCCTTCTCGCCGAAGATGGCGATATCCGGGGCGCATTGGAGCAGGAGCTTGGTGACCACGGTGGCGACGCCGTCGAAATGGTTGGGCCGCGCCGAACCGCAGAGGTCCTCGGTCAGATCGCCGATATTGACCCGCGTGGAAAAGCCTTGCGGATACATCTCCTTGACGTCGGGTGTGAAAACCAGATCGGCGCCGGCGGCGGCGAGTTTGGCGAGGTCGCCGGCTTCGTCGCGCGGATAGAGATGGAAGTCCTCGCGCGGGCCGAACTGGATCGGGTTGACGAAGATCGAGACCACGGCGCGCCGGGCCTTCTGCTTGGCAAGCTCCACCAGCGAGATATGGCCTAGATGCAGGGCCCCCATGGTCGGCACCAGCGCGATCCTTTCGCCGGTCTTCCGCCATTCGGCGAGTTGGGCGCGCAAATCGGCGACGGTGCGGACGGTGGGAATGGTGCGCGTCATTCTTCTGCTCCTAGGGGCCAAGGGTTAAACTTATGTCATGGCCAAGGCCAGACGCCATACCGAGCCGGGGGCTCGACTGCCGGACCGGGCCGCGATCGGCGCGGCGCTTCTGGCCGAGGAAGGCCCGCTGGTCGAGGCGCTGATCGCCAAGGCGCGGACCGGTGCCGAGGCGCGGAACCGCATCGAGACCCTGGCCATCCGCCTGGTCGAGGCGGCGCGCGCCGGCCGCAAGGAGAGCGGCGGGGTCGATTCCTTCCTGCATGAATACGGGCTTTCCAGCGAGGAGGGGGTACTGTTGCTCTGCCTGGCCGAGGCCCTGCTGCGGATCCCCGACGCCGCCACTGCCGATCGGCTGATCGCGGGCACGATCGGCTCGGGCGACTGGTCCCGCCATCTCGGCCGCTCCGACTCGCTCTTGGTGAACGCCTCGACCTGGGGACTGATGCTGACGGGGCGGATCATCGATTGGAGCGGAAAGCGGCAGAGCGACCTGGCCGGCATGGTGCAGCGGCTGATCGCGAAAAGCGGCGAGCCGGTGATCCGCCAGGCGTTGCGCAAGGGGATGCGCATCCTCGGCAAGCAATTCGTGCTCGGCGAAACCATCCAGGAGGCGCTGGCCAATGCCGAGGACGAGGCGGTGCTGGGCTATCGTTTCTCCTTCGACATGCTCGGCGAGGCGGCGCGCAGCGCGGAGGACGCGGAGCGCTACCTCGCGCGTTACCTCGAGGCCATCGAAGCGATCGCGGAACATGCCGGCCATCCTGCGGCGCGGAACGAGCCGGAATTGCATGAGCGGCCCGGCCTCTCCGTCAAGCTCTCGGCGCTGCATCCACGCTATCAGCCGTCCCAGGAGGGGCGGCTCAAGCCCGAACTCGGCCCGCGGCTGCTGAGCTTGGCGGTAGCCATGCGTAAGGCCTGGCTGTCGCTCACTATCGACGCCGAGGAGGCCGACAAGCTCGATCTCTCGCTGGCCATGCTGGAACCGTTGTTCACTGACCCGGGGCTCTCCGGCTGGAACGGGCTCGGGCTGGCGGTACAGGCCTACAGCAAGCGGGCGCTTCCCCTGATCGAGTGGCTCGGCCGCGTGGCCGAGGCAACCGGACGGCGCATCCCGGTGCGCCTGGTGAAAGGCGCCTATTGGGACAGCGAGATCAAATGGGCGCAAGAAGCGGGTCTTGCGGGCTATCCGGTGTTCACTCGCAAGGTGAACACCGACGTCGCCTATCTCGCCGCCGCGCAAGCGCTGCTGGCATCGCCCGACTGCTTCTACCCGCAATTCGCCACGCATAATGCGCACACGATTGCTGCCATCGCCACGCTCGCGGGCGACCGGCCTTACGAGTTCCAGCGGCTCTACGGCATGGGCGAGGCGTTGCATCGCGAGGTGGTGCGGCCGGAAAGTCTCGGCAAACCATGCCGCATCTACGCGCCGGTGGGCGGGCATCGCGACCTGCTCGCTTATCTCGTGCGAAGATTACTGGAGAACGGCGCCAACACCTCCTTCGTCAACCGGCTGGCCGACGACCAGGCTCCGATCGGGACGATCGTCGCCGATCCGGTGGAGAAGGCGGCGGCGCTGAAGCCGAAGGCGAACCCCTCGATCCCGCTGCCCGAGAACTTGTTCGTGCCGGAGCGCAAGAACAGTCTCGGCCTGCCGCTGTTCAACGCGGCAACGCGCGAGTCTTTGCTCGACGCGATGAAGCGCGCGCTTGCCGAGCCCGCCAGCGCCGCCCCGATCGTCGCCGGAAAGGAGGGGGAGGCGGGCGGAGAGACGAGCTGGGTCACTTCGCCGCATGACACGCAGATGGTGATCGGGACCTGCCGCAGCGCGAGTCCGGAGGCTATCGAAGGCGCATTGGCGGCGGCAAGCGCGGCGGCGGAGGATTTCGACCGGCTGGGAGGGGAGGCGCGCGCGAGCATGCTCGAGCGCGCCGCCGATCTGGTCGAGGCCGACCGGCCGGCCTTGATGGCGCTGATGGTGCGGGAGGCAGGGAAGACGATGGCCAATGCGCAGGCCGATCTCCGCGAGGCGGTCGACCATCTGCGCTATGCGGCGGCGGAGGCACAGCGGCAATTCGGGCCCCCGCGCCTGCTCAAGGGCCCGACCGGCGAGGAGAATGCGCTCAGCCTGCATGGGCGCGGCGTGTTCGCCTGCATCTCGCCGTGGAACTTTCCGCTGGCCATCTTCACCGGGCAGATCGCCGGCGCGCTCGCCGCCGGCAATGCCGTGGTAGCGAAGCCCGCCGAGCAGACGCCCTTAGTCGCGGCCCGCGCCGTGCGCCTGTTGCATCGAGCCGGGGTGCCGGCCGAGGTGCTGCACCTTCTGCCGGGGCGTGGCGAGATCGTGGGTGCGGCGCTGGTCAACGATCCGCGCGTGGCTGGCGTCGCCTTCACCGGCGGCACCGACACCGGCATCGCCATCAACCGGGCGCTTGCCGCGCGCGATGGTCCGATCGCCAAGCTGATCGCCGAGACCGGCGGGCTTAACGCCATGATCGTCGATTCCTCCGCGCTGCCGGAGCAAGTGGTCGACGATGCGCTGGCTTCCGCGTTCGACAGTGCCGGCCAGCGCTGCTCGGCCTTGCGGGTACTGTTCCTCCAAGAGGGGATCGCCGACGAGACCTTACGCATGCTGACGGGTGCGGCGAGGGAGCTCAAGATCGGCGATCCGTTCGACTATTCCACCGATGTCGGCCCGGTGATCGACGAGGAGGCGCGCGAAGCGCTCGAAGCGCATAAAGCGCGCATGCGGACGGAGGCACACGAACTGGTCGATCTGCCCCTGGACGAGACGCACGCGGCCGGCACCTATGTGGCGCCGGCGATCTACGAAATTCCCGCGCTCTCGATGCTTGAGCGCGAAGTCTTCGGGCCCGTTCTGCATGTGGTGCGCTATTCGGGGGATCGTTTGGGCGAGGTCTGCGCGGCGATCAACGCCACCGGATATGGGCTCACGCTCGGCCTGCACAGCCGGATCAAGGCCACCGCGGACTATGTCGCCGCTCGGGTCAAGGTGGGCAATATGTATGTCAACCGCAACCAGATCGGTGCCGTGGTGGGCGTCCAGCCCTTTGGTGGCGAGGGACTCTCCGGGACCGGGCCGAAGGCTGGAGGTCCGCATTATCTCCAGGCCTTTGCCTTGGACCGGGTGCGCTCCACCGATCTCACCGCGTCTGGCGGCAATGCGAGCCTGCTTGCCGCCGGGAGCGACGAGGGTTAAGGGCCGGATCCGGCATTGTCCGAAGCCGTCGAAGGGTCCATCTATTGGGTGGCGGCGTTTCGCCGCGGAGTTTGAAGCGCATGGCAGACCCCAAGGCTCCGACCACGACCGAGAAAAGAGATGTGGCGCAGGAGCGATCCCCCCGCGCCGAGGTGGACGCGTTCCTTAAGGACGTGCGGGCGCTTCAGCCTGCCGGAATGGACCATGGCCGGCTGATCTTCGCCATGGACGCCACTATGAGCCGGCAGCCGTTTTGGGATCTCGCGCTCGAGCTTCAGGCCAACATGTTTAAGGCGGTCAAGGCGGTCGGGGGTCTCGACGTGCAGCTCATGTATTTCCGCGGCTTCAACGAATGCCAGGCCTCACGCTGGGTCGGCGATCCGGAGGCGTTGGCCAGGCTGATGCGTCAGGTTTCTTGCGAAGGCGGCTTTACCCAGATTCGCAAGGTCCTGGCACATGCCAAGGGCGAGAACGAGGCGCGCAAGGTCAATGCGCTGGTCTATGTCGGCGATTGCATGGAGGAGGATGTCGACGAGTTGGCGCAACTCGCCGGCGAGCTCGGGCTCGTCGGCATGCCGGTGTTCATCTTCCAGGAAGGCCGCGAGCCGGGGGCGGAGCGCGCCTTCAGGGAAATCGCTCGGCTCTCGCGCGGTGCCTATTGCCCCTTCGATGCGGGTTCGGCACGGCAGCTCCGCGAACTTCTGACCGCGGTCGCTGTCTTCGCCACCGGGGGCCGCAAGGCGCTCAAGGATTTCAGTAGCGAGACGCAGAGCGGCGCCGCGCATCGACTGCTCGAACAGCTCGGCTGACGGCGGTAAGATGGCGTATTTTCTCGCCGGTTGCGCGCTTCTCGTCGCTCTGATCCTCGTCGCGCGGGTTTGGGTCAAGGCCGACCCGCAGAAACTTGCCGGCATGCTGCGCAAGGCGGGCGGGGTCGCCTTGCTCGGCCTGGCGGGGTTCCTGATTTTGCGCGGCGCCATTGCGGTTGCCATTCCGCTCGCGGTGTTCGGCTTCGCGCTGCTGCGCCGGGGGTCCGGGCTCGGATTGGGCGGACCGTTCGGCTCGGCCGGCAAGACGCCGGGGCAAAAGTCGCGCATCCGCACCGAACGCCTGGAAATGGAGCTCGACCATGACAGCGGACATATGGACGGGGAATGCCTCTCGGGCAGATTCGCCGGGCGACCGCTGTCGTCCTTGAGCGATCAGGAGGCGATGGAGCTGCTGGCCGAACTTCATCAGGAGCACGCCCCCGAAGCGCCGGTGATGGAGGCCTATCTCGACTGGCGCACGCCGGGCTGGCGGGGCGAAAATGCGGACGGGACCGCGCGAGCCGAGGCGGGTCAGGCGCGGGGGAGAAGCTCCGGCATGACCGCGGAGGAGGCCTATGCCGTGCTCGGGATCGGGTCGGGCGCCAGCGAGGAGGAAATCCGGCAGGCGCACCGCAAGCTGATGCTGAAGATGCATCCCGACCAGGGAGGATCGACCTATCTCGCGGCGCGGATCAACGAGGCGAAAGAGGTCTTGCTCGGGCGCAGGTAACGGCGACCGCTGGTCGAACGGCCTATTCGGCCTGCATCACCACGCAATCGAGCGACCGTTTCTTCAGGGCCTCGCAGGTGGTCTGAGCGTCCTGCCGGGAGAAGCCGGCAAAGCGCGCCCGGTACCACTCCTTGTCGCCCTTGGTAAAGGTGGTGGTGAAGGGAAGGTGCCCGTCCAGCAGGTCGAGCGCGCGCTGCTGCACGGCGCCCAGCCGGTTCTCCGCGTCGGCCTGCGACAGGAACGCCCCGACCTGGACATGGAACGCGCCCTCGAAGCGGGGCCGGTTGCCGCGTGCGCGCTTCGCCGGAAGCACCGCGGAGGGCTCGCCATGATCGCCTTCGCTGGTGAGGGCCGGCGCGATATTGGGCGTGGCGGCGGCCAGCACCACGGGCTTCTTCGTCGCCGGCTTGGCTGCCGGGGTGGGCGTCGCCTGGCCCGCCGCGGTCGGCGCCGAGCGTGGCTCAGGCTCGGGGGAAGCGACAGGTTGCTTGAGCGGGGGCAGAGGGGGCTGAGCGGTGGGGGCCGATGCGGAGCCAAACAGAGAGGCGATCAGCGACCGGCCGGAGGCGGGCGCTTTCTTTGCGGAGGCGTTCGGGAATTGCCGATCGAGCAGACCCCGCATGATGGCATCCCGCCCCGCGCCGGAGTTGCCGCCGAGGACGACGGCCACTAGGTGTTTGTCGTCGCGCTTCACCGAGGTGGCGAGATTGAAGCCGGCGGCGCGCGTGTACCCAGTCTTGATGCCGTCCGTGCCTGAATAGTTGGTCAGCAGCCGGTTGTGGTTGCGATGCTGCCGCCCTTTGAAGGTGAAATGCCGGGTGCCGAACACCTCGTAATATTCGGGGTAGTCCTGGATCAGCCGCACCGAGAGTACGGCCATGTCGCGCGCAGTGCTAATCTGTCGATCGTCCGGCAGGCCGGAGGCGTTGCGGAAGGTGGTGTTCTTCATACCGATTCGGCGGGCAATGTCCGTCATCAACCGTGCAAAGTTCTCTTCGGTGCCGGCGATATTCTCGGCGACTACCGCGGCGGCGTCGTTGGCTGACCTGGTGACCAGAGCCTTGATCGCATCGCTGGCCTTGATGGTTTGCCCGGGCTTCAGGCCCAATTTGGTTGGCGCCCGACTTGCCGCATGAGCCGTTACCACGAGTTCGGAGTTCGGCTTGATCTTGCCGGCGCGCATATAGCCGAACAGCACATAGAGGGTCATCATCTTGGTCAGGGACGCGGGATGACGCAGCACGTCGGCCGATTGCGCGTGCAGCACGGCGCCCGTGTTCATGTCGACGACGATGGAGGCCGCGATCGACGGTGGCGCCGGCTTGGCGGCCTTCTTGCGCTTTTGTTGGGCGATTGCCTCGCTCAAAGGCAACGTGGCAAGTACCAGGCAGAGCGGAATGGCGAGGCACAAGCGCGCGCGGCCTCGAAGCCGAGCCAACCACTGCCTAGCAAAAATGCTGAAACACCCCCGCAAGACTGAGCCTTCCCCCGTTGCCCCCGTTGACGACCCGCCCCGGGCGCTTTGGCCGTCCCGTCGAATCCTTGCCGCCCCGGCCTATTGTTGGCGTCCCGGCGTGGCGGGAAGAAGGCTAAAATCCGTCTCTTGCCAAAGCATTAAACTGGGCGACCAGATCATTGTGCAGTGCAAAAAATTACTGTTGATTTTTTTTGTGCGACGCATATATATCGCCTCGCTTTCGCAGCAAATCGCGCAACCCCGTTCGGAGAAGAGGGCTAAGATGCTCAAAGGTTTTGAAGAGTTCCAGAAAGTAGGCAAGGACGGTTTCGATGCCGCCGTCCGTTCATTCGGCGAGGTAAATAAGGGCTTCCAGGCCATCGCCGCGGAGATGACCGACTATTCAAAGAAGGCGTTCGAGGACTCCACCCGCGCTTTCGAGCAGATGATCGGCGCCAAGTCGATCGAGCAGGCCATCGAGATCCAGTCCCAGTATGCCAAGAAGGCCTACGACACCTATATGGCCGAGATGACCAAGCTCGGGGAAATGTATGCCGGCCTGGCGAAGGACGCCTATAAGCCGGTCGAGGTCGCCTTCAGCAAGAAGGTCGCCTAACGGCGTCTCCCTAACTCAACCATCCCCAATGAAAGGACCCGGGTTGACCCGGGTCTTTTTTTTTGCCGTTTTCCTGTCGGCAACTCGCACTATGTTATGGACGTTTCCGAGCGGTAATTTGCGGTGGCTTACGCGTTGCCGCTAGAATGGATAGAGCGGCCGCGACCAAAGCGGGCTACTCCTTGGCAGATGCAAAACGAGACGCCACATAGAGGTTGACGATGGCGCGGAACGGCGATCCTCGCCGGGGCGACGACACCGGCACCCACATCATCACCAAGACGCGGCCGAAGACCAAGCGGCCGAGCCTCTACAAGGTGCTGTTGCTGAACGACGACTACACACCGATGGATTTCGTCGTGTACGTTCTCGAGCGGTTCTTCAACAAGCCGCCCGAAGAGGCGACCCGCATCATGCTGCACGTCCATCAGAAAGGCGTCGGCATCTGTGGGGTCTACACA
>JAWOJH010000015.1:0-12755 GCA_046481725.1 Methyloceanibacter sp.
GCGCACCGAGAACAACACCAACCGCATCGCGATCGCCAAATATCCGGTCGACGGGGTGTTCACCGGCCGGGTCACCAACATCACCGACTATGGCGCGTTCGTCGAGCTTGAGCCCGGCGTGGAGGGACTGATCCACGTCTCGGAGATGAGTTGGACCAAGAAGAACGTCCATCCCGGCAAGATCGTCTCCACCAGCCAGGAGGTCGAGGTGCAGGTGCTGGAGGTCGATCCCGACAAGCGCCGCATCTCGCTCGGCCTGAAACAGACCCAGGAAAATCCCTGGGTGGCGTTTGTTGCCAACCATCCGCCCGGCTCCAACATCGAGGGCCAGATCCGCAATATCACCGAGTTCGGCCTGTTCATCGGCCTCGACGGCGGCATCGACGGCATGGTCCATTTGTCCGATCTCGATTGGACCAAGCCCGGTGAGGAGGCGCTCAAGGACTATAAGAAGGGCGACACCGCCAAGGCCGTGGTGCTGGAGGCCGATTCCGAAAAGGAGCGCATCAGCCTCGGCATCAAGCAGCTGACTCCGGATCCGTTCGCCGCAGGCGCACCCTCCGCCGGTCTCAAGAAGGGCATGCGGGTCACTTGCGAGGTGCTTGCCGTCAAGGACAATGGCCTCGAGGCCAAGCTGCTCGACCATGACCTCACCACCTTCATTCGTAGATCCGATCTATCGCGCGACCGTTCGGAGCAGCGGCCGGATCGCTTCGGTGCCGGCGAGAAATTCGACGCCGTGGTCACCCAGGTCGACGCCAAGACGCGCAAAGTGTCGGTTTCGATCAAGGCAATGGAGATCGCCGAGGAGAAAGAGGCCGTGGCCCAATACGGCTCGACCGACTCCGGCGCGTCTCTCGGCGATATTCTCGGCGCGGCATTGAACAAGGCCAAGGGCGACGAGGACGAGGAGCCGCCCGCCAAGCCCAAGCGCAAGCGCGCGGCCAAGGACGATGCCGACTCGAGCGCAGAATCGGAAGAGTGAACGCCCCGCGGTTAAGCCTCTCGTGAAGGTCAATGGCTCTCGACGCTGAAAGCGTGGTCGACCGCCGCCGTCTGAAGCGGCGGGTGACGGCTTGGCGTATCGCCGCCGTGGTCCTGGGACTGTGCTTCATCGGCGCCTTGCTGCTGAGCGACAGGCAGGCTGCCGGCCCCGCGGGCCTGCTGCCCCATGTCGCCCGCGTCACGGTTAGCGGCGTCATCACCGACGACCGCAAGATGCAGGAATTGATCGACCGGGTGGGCAGGGCTCCCCAGGTCAAGGCCGTGATCCTCGACATCAACAGTCCCGGCGGCACGACCACCGGCGGCGAGGCCCTATACGACGTGGTGCGCCGTTTGGCCGAGAAGAAGCCGGTCGTCGCCGTCTGTGGGACGCTGGCCACCTCCGCGGCCTATATCGTCGCGCTCGCCAGCGACCGCATCTTCGTCTACGGCAATACCATCACCGGCTCCGTCGGCGTGATCTTCCAATGGGCCGAGGTGACCGAGCTGCTGCATACGCTCGGCATCAGGGTCGAGGAGGTGAAGAGCGGTCCGCTCAAGGCGGTGCCGAGCCCCTTCCAGCCTACCGACGAGCAGGGGCGCAAGGTGACCGAGCAGATGGTGCAGGACGCCAAGGTCTGGTTCGTTGATCTCGTCGGCGATCGCCGCGATATCGAGCCAAACGCCGTTCCGGGCCTGACCGAGGGCCGCATCTATTCCGGCCGGCAGGCGGTGGAATTGAAGCTCGCCGATGAGATCGGCGACGAGCGGGCGGCGATGACCTGGCTGACCAAGCAGCGCAACGTCCCCACCGGGCTGAGGATCGTCGACTGGAAGCCGCCGCAGGAAAGCAGCGGCTTCGGCTGGCTGGTGCGGTCGGTGGCGGCCTCGATCGGCATTTCGGCGGACGGGATTGGCAATGTGGCCGGCCAGATCGCCGACACGCTCAAGCTTGACGGTCTGGTTTCCGTTTGGCACCCTGCAGCTAACTAGCGGGGAAATGTAGGCCTTTCGCCCTCGAGGCGGCCGGCAAGTGGGGGCAAGCTCATGATCAAGTCGGAGTTGATTCAGAAAGTGGCAGCCGCCAATCCGCATCTCTTCCATCGCGATATCGAGCGCATCATCAATATCGTGCTCGATGAGATCACCGGCGCTCTTGCGCGCGGCGACCGGGTGGAGTTGCGCGGCTTTGGCGCCTTCACGGTGAAGCATCGCGCCGCCCGCCAGGGGCGCAACCCGCGCACCGGCGACACGGTCTTTGTCGAGGACAAATTCGTGCCCTTCTTCAAGACCGGCAAGGAACTGCGCGAGCGCTTGAATCCAGACGGCGTCGGTTAGCGGGCGCTGACGAAAGCCAGAGGCCGTGTGGCGTAAGCTGATCTTCGCCCTTGTCGTGGTGCCCTTAGGCGCGGTTCTCGTCGCGCTTGCCGTCGCCAATCGCAAACACGTGCTGCTGATCCTCGATCCGCTGGGCGGCGCCGAGCCCAGTCTGACGCTCCAGGCGCCCCTGTTCCTGCTCTTGCTTGGCGCTTTTTCCCTGGGTTTGGTGATCGGCGGGACCCCCACCTGGCTCAGCCAGGGGAAATGGCGGAAGAAGGCCAGGATCGAGGCGCGCGAGGCTCGCGAATGGCACCACCAGGCCGACCGGCTGGAGAAGGAACTTGAGGGCTTGGATTCGGCCCGGCCGCACGCCCAACTGCCCGCCGCATAGGGCTTCTGGCGGCTGGCTGCTGATTTTCCGGCTGCTGTTTTGTGCGGTGCGGTAGACTTCGGGCCATGGATTGGCATAGGGTGGCGCCGCCTAAGCCATATTGGCCGGTAAAATCACCAAAGAGCCTGGAAGTGGCGGTTAAGGTCAAAATCTGCGGCGTGCGGACACCTGCCATTGTCGATGAAGCGGCGAATGAGGGCGCCGACTATGTCGGCCTGGTGTTCTTTGCCAAGAGCCCGCGCCATCTGACCCTCGAGGAGGCCAGCCTCCTTGCCTCCGCCGCGCGTGGCAGGATCGGCACGGTAGCGGTGCTGGTCGACCCCGACGATGCCCTGATCGATCGCGTGGTAGGCGAGGTCGGTCCCGATCTCCTCCAGTTGCACGGCGAGGAGAGCCCGGAACGCGTCGCCGCCATCAGAATGCGGACGGGCAAACCGGTGATGAAGGCGATTGCGGTCACCGAGTCCGGCGATGTGACGAAGGCTGCGCCCTATGTGGCCAGCGCCAATTACGTGCTGTTCGATGCTAAGGCGCCCTCCGGCGCGGCACTACCGGGCGGCAACGGCCTTGCCTTCGACTGGCGCGCGCTGAAGGGGGTCGCCGGACCGTTCGCGCTTTCCGGCGGTCTGACCCCGGACAATGTCGGCGAGGCGATCGGCATGACCGGCGCCGCCCTGGTCGATGTCTCCTCGGGCGTCGAGTGCGCGCCCGGCGAGAAGGATGTGGAATTGGTGCGGCGCTTCATCCGGGCGGCCAAGGCGGCCGTCCCGCAAGCCGAGGCAAAAGCATCGTGAGCACGCGCGGCGAACAAACCCCGTTGAATACGTTCCGCGGCGGGCCCGACGAGCGCGGCCATTTCGGGCTCTATGGCGGCCGCTTCGTCGCCGAGACCTTGATGCCGCTGATCCTCGATCTGGAGCGTGCTTATAACGAAGCCAGGGCCGATTCAAAATTCCAGACCGAAATGGATCGGCATCTGGCCACCTATGTTGGCCGGCCGTCGCCGCTTTATTTCGCCGAGCGGCTGACCGCACATTGCAGCGGCGCCAAGATCTATTTCAAGCGCGAGGACCTCAATCACACCGGCGCGCACAAGGTGAACAACGTGCTCGGCCAGATCATGCTGGCTTTGCGCATGGGCAAGACGCGCATCATCGCCGAGACCGGCGCCGGCATGCATGGCGTCGCCACCGCGACGCTCTGCGCCAAATTTGGGCTCCCCTGCATCGTCTATATGGGCTCGGTCGATGTCGCGCGGCAGAAGCCGAACGTCCTTCGGATGAAGATGCTCGGCGCCGAAGTTCGCGCCGTGGAGTCGGGCTCGAAGACGCTGAAAGATGCGATGAACGACGCATTGCGCGATTGGGTCGCCAATGTGCACGACACGTTCTATTGCATCGGCACGGTTGCCGGCCCGCATCCTTATCCGGCGATGGTGCGCGATTTCCAGTCGATCATCGGCCGCGAGACACGCGCGCAGATGCTCGCCGTCGAGAACCGGCTGCCGGACTCGCTGATCGCCTGTATCGGGGGCGGCTCCAACGCCATGGGCCTGTTCCATCCCTTTCTCGACGAGCCGGGGATCGAAATCTACGGCGTGGAAGCGGCCGGGCACGGATTGGACAGCGGCAAGCACGCGGCCTCGGTGGCCGGCGGCCGGCCGGGCGTGTTGCACGGCAATCGCACCTATCTGTTGATGGACGGCGATGGCCAGATCGAGGAAGCGCATTCGATCTCCGCCGGCCTCGACTATCCGGGCATCGGCCCGGAACATGCCTGGCTCAACGATGTGGGCCGGGTGAAATTCCTTTCGGCGACCGACGACGAGGCGGTGGCCGCGTTCCAGCTTTGCAGCAGGCTCGAGGGCATCATTCCGGCGCTGGAGCCGGCGCATGCGCTCGCCCGCGTGATCGATCTCGCGCCGCAGAAGCCGAACACGCATCTCATGGTGGTGAATCTGTCCGGCCGCGGCGACAAGGATCTCGATTCGGTGGCCAGCTATCTTGGCGCCAAAACACGAGGCGCCAATTGAGATCATGACGCGGATCGACAAAAGATTTGCAGAGTTGAAGCGGGAGGGGCGCGCCGGTCTCGTCACCTTCATCACCGCCGGCGACCCGGACTACGACACCTCGCTCGCCATCCTCAACGCCCTGCCGCAGGCTGGCGCCGACATCATCGAGCTTGGCCTGCCGTTTTCCGACCCGATGGCCGACGGTCCCGCCATTCAGGCCGCCTCGCAGCGGGCTTTGCGCGGAGGCCAGACCATGCGGAAAACCCTCGAAATGGTTAAGTCATTCCGCCAAAACGATAATTCCACTCCCCTAGTGCTAATGGGCTACTACAACCCCATATATGTCTATCCGGTGGACCGGTTCGTCGACGATGCGGCCGAAGCGGGAGTGGACGGTTTGATCGTGGTCGACATACCTCCAGAGGAGGATGCCGAACTCCGCCCGGCCGCGGCAAAGGCGGGATTGAATTTCATCCGGCTCGCCACGCCGACCACGGATGCGAAACGCCTGCCGGCGGTGCTCGCGAATACGAGCGGATTTGTCTATTACGTCTCGATCGCGGGCATTACCGGCACCAAGGCGCCGGACTTGGCCGAGGTGAAAAGCCATGTCGAGCGCATCAAGACGCAGACCAGCCTGCCGATCGCGGTGGGGTTTGGTGTGAAGACGGAGGAGCAGGTGAGCACGCTCGCGCGTGTTGCCGAAGGCGTCGTGGTGGGCTCCGCGCTTGTCGGGGCAATTGCCCAAAGCCTCGACCAGAAGGGCAAGGCCACGAGCGCCACCGGGCGCGACGCGCTGGCCCTGGTCGAACGCCTCGCCGGAGCACTGCGTCAGCCTGTTGAGGCGGCCGGCGGAGTCGGTGCGTAGATCTGAGCGATTTGATTTTGAGAGTCTTGTAAAGCCGTGAACTGGATCAACAGCGTCGTCAGACCCAAGATTCGCAGCATCCTTCGCCGGAAGGAGATGCCGGAAAATCTGTGGGTCAAATGCCCCGAGACAGGGCAGATGATCTATTACAAGGACCTCGAAGCCAATCAATTCGTGGTCCCAGGCTCGAACTATCACATGCGCATGTCGGCGGCGGCGCGGCTGAAGGCGCTGTTCGACGGAGCGGAATATGAGACGCTGGCGCTGCCGGAGGTGCCCATCGATCCGCTCAAATTCCGCGACGAGCGCCGTTACACCGATCGCCTCAAGGACGCGCGCAGCAAGACGGGCCTGCAAGACGCCGTGCTTGCCGGGGCAGGCCGGCTCGAAGGCCAGCGAATCGTCGCCGCAGTGCAGGACTTCGACTTTCTCGGCGGCTCGCTCGGAACTGCCGCGGGCGAAGCGGTGATCGCCGCGATGCGGGCGGCGGTGAAGCGCGGCACGCCTTTCATTCTGTTCGCGGCTTCGGGTGGCGCCCGCATGCAGGAAGGCATCCTCTCGCTGATGCAGATGCCGCGCACCACGGTCGCCGTGCAGGAACTGCGCGAGGCGCGGCTGCCTTACGTCGTCGTCCTGACCCATCCCACCACCGGTGGCGTGACGGCGTCCTACGCCATGCTCGGCGACATCCATATCGCCGAGCCCGGCGCGCTGATCGGCTTTGCCGGACCCCGCGTCATCGAGCAAACCATCCGCGAGCAGTTGCCCAACGGTTTCCAGCGCGCGGAATATCTGCACGATCACGGCATGGTGGACATTGTGGTGCATCGCCACGAGTTGCGCGCCCTGCTGGCGCGGGTTTGCCGGATTCTGACGCATCGGGAGAAGGGGCGCGAAGTCGCCCTTTCCGCACCGCTTGACGGACAGGCGGCTCATGCCGCCCCCGCTTCGACCATCGCCCTTTCCGGCAACGGCCTTGACACGGCCTCAGTTGAAGAAGAAGAGGCTTTGACGGGTGGGGCCGGCAACGGCGCCAGTGCCAACCCGTCGCAAGGCGTATAGGGCTCGAGGGGATTGACGACACTGCCCCATAGTGCCGGGCGCGCGGAAGGCCGCCCACGCATCGCCTCGAGCGACACGCTGCTCGAGGGGCTGAAGAAGCTGCATCCGCAATCGATCGACTTGTCGCTTGGCCGCATCGAACGACTGCTCGCCGCCCTCGATCATCCCGAGCGCAAACTGCCTCCGGTGCTCCATGTCGCGGGCACCAACGGCAAGGGCTCCTTCCTGGCCTTCGTACGGGCCGTCTCTGAGGGCCTGGGCAAGGGCGTGCATGTCTACACCTCGCCGCATCTCGTCAATTTCCATGAGCGCATCGTGCTGGCGGGGCCGCATGGCTCGGTGCCGATCGCCGAGGATCATCTGGTCGATTGCCTCGCCCGGGCCGAGGCCGCCAATGGCGGCGAGCTGATCACCCTGTTCGAGATCACCACTGCGGCGGCGCTGCTGGCTTTTGCCGAAATGCCCGCCGACCTCTTGCTGCTGGAGACCGGGCTGGGCGGAAGGCTCGATGCGACCAATGTCGTGGCCAAGCCATTGCTCACCGCCATCACCCCGATCTCCATCGACCATGTGTCCTTTCTCGGCGACACCTTGACGGCGATCGCTGCCGAGAAGGCGGGTATTTTGAAGCCGGGCGTTCCGTGCGTGGTCGGCCGCCAGGAGCGGGACGCCCTGCGAGTGATCGAACAGCGGGCGGAGGAGTTGGGCGCGGCGTTGCACGTCGCCGGCCGCGACTTCGACATGTACGAGCAGCACGGACGCCTCGTCTTTCAGACGCAAACGCGGCTTCTCGACCTGCCGCTGCCGCGCCTCAATGGGCGTCATCAGATCGACAATGCCGGCATGGCCATTGCCGCGGCGAGTCTGCTATTCGGTGACGCACTCACCGACCGCGCGTTGGAGCACGGACTGACCCATGCCGAATGGCCCGCGCGCATGGAGCGCCTGGCCGTCGGCGGCCTTCACGCTTATGTCGCCGACGGCACCGAGATTTGGCTCGACGGCGGGCACAACCCGGCCGGCGGTCAGGTCATCGCCCACACCCTTGCCGAGCTTGACGAGCGTGTGCCCCGGCCCGTGCATCTGATTTTCGGCATGATGGAAACCAAGGACGCGCACGCCTTCATTGCGCCATTCAAGGGATTGGTCGAGCGAATCTATACCGTGCCGATCCCGGACGAGCTGAATGCCTTCGACGCCGGGGGCCTGGCCGAAATCGCCAAGGCCGAGGGCTTCGAGGTGATCGTGGCCGAGAGCATCCCCGACGCGCTGCTGAGATCGCAGGCGGCGCTGCGCGGTCCCGGCCGCGTCCTGATCTGCGGCTCGCTCTATTTAGCCGGTCACGTGCTCAAGCTGCACGGCTAGCGACTAACTTTCGACCGTGCCGTTGATCCAGGCGGCGAGATGGTTCTTTGGATAGGCGCCCTTCAAGGTGCCGGCGACCTCGCCGTCCTTGAACAGGATCAGGGTCGGGATTGCCCGTACATTGTAGAAGGACGGTGTGCGCGGATTCTCGTCGATATTCAGCTTGGTGATTTTCACCTTGCCGTCGAGCTCCTTGGCGATCTCTTCCAGCGCGGGGGCGATTTGCCGGCAAGGGCCGCACCATTCGGCCCAGAAATCGACGACCACCGGGGTCTCGGATTTCAGGACCTCGGCCTCGAACGTGTCGTCGGAAACTTTCTCAGTAGCCATTTGCTTCTCCTCGCGCCGGCCGCGCCGGTAGAATCGCCGGTCTGTGCCTGCTAGCCCGGAAACTAGGTATGCGGCCCAAGGCCGTCAAGGCTCGCCCTGGCGCGCCAGGAGGCGCCGCTCTGCCGCATCGAGCCGGTCCGATGGGATCTCCATCAGGCGAGGCCCGTCCGTCCACAGCAGCGCTGCGCGCAAGCTCCGGCCCGGATAGAGGCTCTTGAGCGCGGTCCTGTAGGCCGCAAGCTGGGCGATATATGCCTCCGCCACCTCTTCGAGCGTCGTTGGCGGGGGCCGGTTGGTCTTATAGTCGAGGATCAACAGGCCCGCTTCGGTCTGAACCAGCCGATCGATCTGCCCCTCGAGATCGGCGCCGCCGATCCGCGCCACGATCGGGACCTCGGCGATGCTTCCCGGCTGGAACAGAGGCGCGAAATCGGCCTGCCGAACCACGGCGAGCGTCTCCGCCACAATCTCGTCGCGCAATTCCTGGGTCAGCTCCGCGCCGCGCGCAGCGACGAACGTCCGTGTGGCCCGTTCCTGCTGCTCGGGTGCGATCTCCGGCAAATGCTGCAACAGAGCATGGACCAGCCGCCCGCGCGCGAAGCGGTAGTTCAGGCTCAGCGTGAGCGGTCCGAGTGGCGCCTGCTCAGGTCCCAGCGCCTCAGCGCCTTCCTCCGTTCCAAGTGTCAGCCGCGATGGCGCCAGTCGGGGACGCGCGCGCTCCGGCGCCCCGGGCTCGAGCGCCCAGGTGGGAAGGGGGGCCGCCTCCGCCACCTCCGGCATCGCCGCCGCTTCGGGCACACGCTCGGTCTGCTTGCTCTCCATGCGGTGCACGGCTTTGCCGTCGCTGCCGGTGGCCGGGGACAGAAGCTCCTTCAGACCGTCGCAGACGAGATCGTACCAGCATTTATCCTTGTCGCGGCCCCGCACGCCCTCCCAGCCGCAGATATAGAGCCGGTCGCGGGCGCGCGTCATGGCGACGTAGAGCAGGCGATGATATTCCTCGCGATCGGCCATGTCCGCGGCCCGCTTGGCTGCGGCGATCCCTTCGAGGTCGGGATGGCCGGCCGGGGGCCAAAGAATGTGGCCAACTTCGTCCGGCGCGGTATTCCAGCGCGGCAGCGAAAATAATCGCGGATGCTGCGCGCGCGGCGCCGCGCAAGTATCGGGCAGGAACACGATAGGTGCTTGCAGGCCTTTGGCGCCATGCACCGTCATGATCCGCACCTCGTCGCGCTCCTGGTCCATGTCGCGCTTGACCTCAACCTCGCTCGCCCGCATCTGGTTGATGAAGCCTTGCAGCGACGGCGCCTCATCCCGGTCGAAGGCGATCGCGCGATCCAGAAACTCGTCGATCGCTTCCGCCGCCTCGGGCCCCAGCCGGGTCAGCATGGCTTTGCGCAAGCGCTGGCCGTCCCCGTCGAGCATTTCCGAATAGAATTCATACGGTGGCTGATAGTCGGCGCGCGCCAGCCAATGTGTCAGACGTTCTACCGCTTCGGTATATCGTGGGTCCTTCTCGGCCTTCGCTTGCAGCGATGCCCAGAGCGAGCCGTCACGCTTATGCGCGAGTTTGAAAAGGTGGTCGTCGTTCAAGCCGAATAACGGACTCTTCAGCACCACGGCGAGCGTGAGATCGTCGTCCGGCATCAGCAGGAAATCGGCCAGCGCGATCAGATCCTGCACCGCGAGCTGCTCCATCAGCTTCATGCGGTCGGCGCCCGCCACCGGCACTTGCAGCCGCTTCAGTGCGCGGATCATCGGCGTGGTGAAAGGATCGCGCCGGCGCACGAGGATCAGGATATCGCCGGCTTTGATAGGTCGCCCGCGCGAGACGAGCAATTCGCCATTCTTGAGCCAGCCGTCGATCGTGCTGGCAATGCGCTTGCAGACCCGTTCGACCGAGCTTTCGCGGGCGGTTTCCTCCTCCCAGGGCGCGAACGGGTCAATGTCCTCGCGGCCGTCATCCTTCTCGACATCCCAAAGCTCCACCAGCCCGGCTTCGCCGGTCCGGAAAGGGTGGTGGGTGATGCGAGCGCCCTCCTGCCACGTCAGCCCCGCGGCAGCCGCCGAAGTGGCGAACACCGCATCGACGGCGTCGAGAACCGGCTCGGTTGAGCGGAACGAGAGCGTCAGGGGCACGTCCTCCCACCGATGCGCCACGGCGTTCGCCCGTTGTCTGAAATCGCGGCCGACCTCGCCGAACCGCACCGGGTCCGCCCCTTGAAAGGAATAGATCGACTGCTTCTCGTCGCCGACGGCGAACAGGGTGCGAAGCCTTGTGCTTCTGCCTTCGCCGGCGAAGAACTCCGCAGCCAGGCTTTCAACGATGCTCCATTGCTCCGGGTTGGTGTCCTGAGCCTCATCCACCAGGATATGGTCCACGCCGCCATCGATCTTGTACAGCACCCACGACGCGGCATCGGCGCGCGAGAGCAGGTTTTGCGCTTTGACTATCAGGTCGGCGTAGTCGAGCGCCGCATCGGCTTGCTTGCGGTGCTGATACTCGGCCAGCACGGCGTCGGCGAGCGCCAGCACCGCGGCACTCACTTCAGCCAAACGCAAATGCGCGAGCTTGTCTTTGAGGGCCGCGAACTTGGCCTGCGCCTCGCTCAGCCGGGCCGCCGTCGAGGGAAAGGCCCGGCAAAATCCTTGAGTGCAGATTCTCTTCTGTGGCTCGTTCTTGCCGGTGAGGAAGACAGGCAGGAGCGCTGCTGCTCTCGATTCACCGTTGGCCAACCTTGCTTCCCGCAACGATGCCGCGACGCTCAGATCGGATTTTCCGCTGGCATCGCAGTTCGAGATTGCGTCAATCGCAGCTTCGAGTTCGTCTTCGCTGAGAACGTTGGCCAGGGCTTCGATCAGCGCCGCTTCCGTCTGCCCGTCCACGCCGAACAGGCGCTTGAGCGCGAGCGCTTCGGCTTCCGGCCAGTCCATGCCGTCACCGTGATGGGCGACCAGGCGCGCAAGATCGGCGCGCTTGCCGAGGACGGTGTCGATCACCCGGCGCAGATTGTCGCCGGAGGTAAGCGTGACGACCTTGGCGAGCGCCCGGCCGAGCGGGCCGTCACCGTCCTTCGCCGCTCTCGCCATTGTGCTGTCGAACGCCGCACGGCGCAGCTTTGCCTGCGCCTCTTCCTCCAGAACCGAGAAATGCGGCGTGACCCCCGCTTCGAGGGGAAAACGCAGCAATAGCCGCTCGCAAAAACCATGAATGGTGTGGATCTTGAGTCCGCCTTTGGCCTCAAGCGCGTGGGCGAATAGCCGCCGCGCGAGCCCCAG
The DNA here is from genome assembly GCA_046481725.1 of Methyloceanibacter sp. Classification (GTDB taxonomy): domain Bacteria; phylum Pseudomonadota; class Alphaproteobacteria; order Rhizobiales; family Methyloligellaceae; genus Methyloceanibacter. The sequence continues at coordinate 11,614 of JAWOJH010000015.1, forward strand.
TTCCGTTTCGTCGGGCGCGCGCCGCAGGAGTGCCAAAAGCGACTTACATAATTTGTCCTGGTCGACCGTTGCCCACTCGCCGAGTACCTTGAGCAGCCGATTCTGCATCTCCGCCGCCGCCGTCTTGGTGTAAGTCAGGCAGAGGATCGCTTCGGGCCGAAAGCCCGCGAGCAGTAGCCGCAAGGCGCGCTTGACCAGCACCTCGGTCTTGCCCGTGCCGGCATTAGCCGAGACCCACGCCGAGGCGCCTGGGTCCGACGCGCGGGCCTGATTGGCGTCGGCCTCGGGGGGCAGGGGCCGGGCGTTCACCGGAACTCCTCCTCCACCTCTTGCGTCAGCCATTCCTTGACGCGCGCGAGGTGCTCGTAATCGTCGTAGTTATAGGCGCGGGAAAACGGGCCTCTCCGGCGCTTCACCTCGTAGGGCATTGCCGGATCGGCATAACGCGCGATCAGCCTGCCAAGCCTCTTGATGGCTTCCTCGGCGAGCAGCGCTGGAACGGTCTTTCCGGCTTCGCGCACCTCGCCGCCCTCATTGCGGCCCGACACGTAAATATAAACGAGCCCGCCGACCTCGGATTTGTTTAGCTCCTCGAAGCCGCCCGCCTCGGCGATTGCCGCTTCGAGCGAAAGCTGCGGCGCGTAGTGCTCGTCGACATGCTTTTGAACCGGTGGCTTGCCGGTCTTGTAGTCGTAGATCACCCGGCCGGCCGCCCGGCTGCCTACGGCTCGCGATGGGCGCCCTTTGGGAGGCTCGAGCCCTCAGGCGTAGCGGTTGCGCCGGGAGGCGGTTACCAGCGACGGATAGTAGGAGGCGCAGCGCGGGTCCTGGCGCTCCAGAAACAGCCCCGCGGCCACCACCTCGTCGTAGGTGCTCTGGAGGAGCGTCCAGCTCCGGGCGATTATGTCCCTGGCGGCCCTCATCTGGGCGGTCATCTGCTCCCCGAGGATGTCGAGCATGCGGCTGGCCACCTCGGCCGCCTCCTTGGCGTCCGTGGCCCGATAGTATTTGGTGTCGCCGGCCAGCAGGCTGGCGTAGGTCTCCTGGAGCTGCCCGTAGCCCATCAGGTCGCCCGCCAGGTCGCGGTACCCGATGCCCGGCCGGAGCCGATTCAGGATCGGGCCGGCCTCCGGGTGATCCTG
>JAWOJH010000113.1:0-5014 GCA_046481725.1 Methyloceanibacter sp.
AGCCTTGGCCTCTGACTTGGTCATCAGGCGCGAGTGTAGCAGACGCGAGAGAGCGCGGCCGCTCGGTCGCTAGACGAGTCTGCTGAGGAGCTTGTCGACCTCCGGTTGAGTGAAGGCCCGCAGGGTCTCGGTGCGGACATAGCCGAGCTTGCTGGCGCTCATGCCGAAGACGGCGATGGTTTCGTCGTCCGGAGCCTCGATGATCAGGGCCACGTCGTAGCGGCCGATGGTCCAGAACAGACCCCGCACCTCGCCGCCGAGCTGCTTCGCCAGCTTCTTGGCGCTGTCGGCACGCTTGCTGGTTTCCGCCACGTCGCGAATGCCTTTCTCGGTGAATTGTCCGAGCACGATATAGGTTGCCATGCATTCCTCCCTATTGAACCCGCTTGGCCCAGGTTAGAACAAAAAGAGCCGCGCCCGAAGGCGCGGCTCAATACTCTGGGGGGACTTGAAACGCAGACGCGTTACGCAACGCTACTAACCAGCTATCTAAGCATTGCCCGCGCTTGCCACAAGTTACATCGGCGTAAGAATCGCGCAGGGACCTAGAAGTCCATGTCGCCCATGCCGCCGCCCGGAGGCATGGCAGGACCCTTCTTCTTCGGCTTCTCGGCGACCATGGCCTCGGTGGTGATGAGCAGGCCGGCCACCGATGCCGCATCCTGGAGTGCGGTGCGCACCACCTTGGCCGGGTCGATCACGCCTTGCTTGACCAGATTGCCGTATTCGCCGCTCGCGGCGTTGTAGCCGAAAGCATAATCGTCCTTGTCGACGATCTTGCCGACGATCACCGCGCCGTCCTCGCCGGCATTCTCGGCGATCTGGCGCGCCGGAGCTTGAATCGCGCGGCGGACGATATTGATGCCGACCTTCTGGTCTTCATTCTCCGTATTCAATCCGTCGAGCACCTTCTGCGCGCGGATCAGCGCCACGCCGCCACCCGGCAGAATGCCTTCCTCGACCGCGGCGCGGGTTGCGTTCAACGCGTCGTCGACGCGGTCCTTCCGCTCCTTGACCTCCATCTCGCTCGCGCCGCCGACCTTGATCACCGCCACGCCGCCGGCGAGCTTCGCCTGCCGCTCTTGCAGCTTCTCGCGGTCATAGTCGGAGGTCGTGTCCTCGATCTGCTGTTTGATCTGGGCGACCCGCGCCTCGATGTCGGACTTCTTGCCGGCACCGTCGACGATGGTGGTGTCGTCTTTGGTGATCACCACCTTCTTGGCATGCCCGAGCATGTCGAGCGTGACATTCTCGAGCTTGATGCCGAGATCCTCGGAGATCACTTGGCCGCCGGTCAGTACGGCGATGTCCTGGAGCATGGCCTTGCGCCGATCGCCGAAGCCCGGCGCCTTGACGGCGGCGACCTTCAAGCCGCCGCGCAGCTTGTTGACCACGAGCGTGGCCAGCGCCTCGCCCTCGACGTCCTCGGCGATGACGAGCAGCGGCTTGCCCGACTGCACCACCGCCTCGAGCAGCGGCAGGATCGACTGCAAGTTGGAGAGCTTCTTTTCGTAGATGAGGATGTAAGGGCTTTCGAGCTCGACACGCATCTTGTCGGCTTCGGTAATGAAATAGGGAGAGATATAGCCGCGGTCGAACTGCATGCCCTCGACCACCTCGAGTTCGGTCTCGAGCGCCTTGGCCTCCTCGACCGTGATGACGCCCTCGTTGCCGACTTTCTGCATCGCCTTGGCGATCATCTCGCCGATTTCTCTGTCGCCATTGGCGGAGATGGTGCCGACCTGAGCGATCTCCTCGCTGGAGGTGATCTTCTTGGCCTTCGACTTCAACTCGCTCACAATGGCGTTGACGGCGAGTTCGACACCACGCTTCAAGTCCATCGGGTTGGAGCCCGCGGCAACCGACTTCGCGCCTTCCCTGACGATGGCGTGGGCGAGAAGGGTGGCGGTGGTGGTGCCGTCACCGGCGGTGTCGGAGGTTTTGCTGGCCACTTCGCGCACCATCTGCGCGCCCATATTCTCGAACCTGTCCTCCAGCTCGATCTCCTTGGCCACGGTCACGCCGTCCTTGGTGATGCGCGGCGCGCCGAACGACTTCTCGAGCACGACATTCCGGCCCTTGGGGCCGAGCGTCACCTTGACCGCACTGGCCAGGATGTCGATGCCGTGAAGCATGCGCTCGCGTGCGTCTTGACCAAACTTCACTTCCTTCGCTGCCATTGTCTTTGCTCCATTCACCTCACCCTGAGGAGCCGGCGAGACCGGCGTCTCGAAGGGTGGGCTCTGAATTTCATGATCTCATCCTTCGAGACGCGCCCTTCGGGCGCTCCTCAGGGTGAGGGCAATTTTTTGGCTACGCGGCTTTCTTCTTGGCCTCGGCCCCTTCCAGCACGCCGAGGATGTCGCTCTCCTTCATGATGAGCAGTTCCTCCTGGTCGATCTTCACCTCGGTGCCGGACCACTTGCCGAACAGCACGCGGTCGCCGGGCTTCACATCGAGCGGCTGCAGCTGACCCTTCTCGTCGGTGGCGCCAGGGCCGACGGCCACGACCTCGCCCTGCTGGGGCTTTTCCTTGGCGGTGTCGGGAATGATGATGCCGCCCTTGGTCCGCTCGTCCTCCTCGAGACGGCGTACGACGACACGGTCGTGCAGCGGACGAAACTTCATGTCGGAATCCTCCTCCAGATTTATGGATATGCGCCCGCGCAGGGCATGCATGCGCGGCTCTCTAGATTTCAAGTTTAGCACTTTAATGGGGGGAGTGCCAAACCGTTAGCAGGCATCCAAGTCTGCTGCCAAGATGTTGATTCGATTTGGAAAATGGTCTGGACGCAACCGCCATCCGCGATTATGACTTACAAAACTACAAAAGAATGCAATTGGCGGGGCAATAGGACGCAAATGGACCGGGCGCTCCTTCGTCAGATTGAGGGCTTCTCGCTGACCACGGCGGAAATCCTCTACCGGCTGCCGGATCACCCCAAACTGCTGCAAAGCTATATTTGGCAGGACTACGACCTCGCGCCGCGCTTTCCAAAGCTCACCGACTTCCTCGATTTCTGGCATGCCAATCTCGACGGCGCGCTCTATCGCATCCGCGTGGCGCACCGCCGGCTGATCTCGCCGGCCGAGTTCCGCTTCATCGAGGGCGAGCTTCGCCTGCATTAGCCGAAAATTATTCATCGTGATCGCGCAACGATCCGTGGCATGCTCGCTTGGCTCTTATGACGGGAGTGTGCTCATGTGGCGGTGGTTCCGCGGATTTTTTGCCGGCGGCGTGCTCGGCGCAGTGCTGGGCGTTCTGCTTGGTTTTTTTCTCTTCCCTTATGTTTTTCCGCCGCCGCCGGCGACGGAACAGCTTGTTGATGCCGACCGCGGCAAGCTGGTCGCCACCGGCCAGTTCATCCACGCCAATCCGAACGACCCGCTCCATTACGGGAAAGGCGGCGTGAGCGTCTATGAGGGCGTGGTGTTCTTGCACGACGATTTCGAGGTGGGGCCGGGACCGAATTTCCACGTCTATCTCGTGCCGGCGGCCGATATCAGAGACTCGGGCCAGGTGACCAGCACGATGTTCGTCGACCTCGGACGCTTGCGCGCCTTCAAGGGCAGCCAGAACTATCGCATTCCCGCCGGTACCGACCTCAGCAAGTTCCCGAGCGTGGTGATCTGGTGCGAGCAGTTCTCGGTGTTGATCTCGCCTGCCGACCTTACCTTCGAGAGCGGTTCCTGATCCTTTACCGGCGCGCTTGACCGACCTCGGCGAGAGCGGGTTCGGCCTCGTGCCCGAACTCGTAGATATGCGCCTTCTCGCGGCCCAACACCGGCTTCAGCGAGCGGAACGCCTTGGCATAGAGATAAAAGGGCACTCGCGGAAAGAGGTGATGGATGAGGTGGAAGTTCTGGAACATATAAAGCCAGTTCGCCACCGGCTCGACGATCTTGCCCCTGAACCAGAACACATTCGTATCGCGATAGCGCTCATGCACCTCGTGCGGCTTGTGGGTGAGGTAGGCGAAGAAATAAATGATCAGCGCCGAAGCAAGGATGTGCGGGAAGATCCACAGCATCAGCACCTCGCGCCAGTAGCCGATAACCGATAGCCACAGCGCCGCGCCGTAGTAGAGCGCGTGCATCGCCACGATGTGCAGGGTGAGCGGCCGCATGCCGGGAATGTGCGGGTGAAAGGCGATGTGCTTCCAGAAATACTGATGGTACCACCAGACGATGGTGAGGCAGCGAAACAGCACCTTGAACGGGCCCTGCACCGCCACCCAATGGTCGGGATCGATCTCCTCGTTGTTGGTGTCGCGGTGATGCGCGAGATGCATGTAGCGGAAGGCCTTGTACTCGTGCAGGAGGATCGTGCCGCAGGCATAGCCGACCAGATGATTAAGCCAGAGATATTTCGAGTCCTTGCCGGCGATGTTGCCGTGGCAGGCCTCGTGCAGCGGCGTCTGCGCGGCGTAGAGGACAAAAGTATTGAGGATCAGTCCAAGCCAGAGCGGGATGATGCCCTTCACCGCGAGCGCAATGACCAGAAGGAAGGCGGTGACGATGCCCGCCGCTAGGAACACCGTCGGCCAGGCGACCATGCCCTGGTAGGGCTTGACCAGACCCAGCGCCTGCCGGTCGGCTGGCGCGTTCGGTTCATCGCGGGCGTTCTCGATTTCGGGGCCGACGGCGGTCTGAAACTTCATGGTCCAAAGTCCTCTTTTAAATCCCCCAACAACGTGCAGCTCGGCGGGTTGCCCCGCCGGCGCTGCTATTTGGACTCATCCCGGACACAAATTTTGCGACGTGGTGCCGCCGCATTCAAGACACAATGGCGGCGGGAGGCGGCTTGAGTGGCCGCAGGCGTAAACAGAGAGCCAAAAAATTTAGGGTTTGGGGGAGGTTACGCGCGCGGGCGGGATGGAGATCTGCTGGGGACAATCACCTCGCGTCGAGGCTTCGCGCGGCGTCTGCGCGCATAGACGAGAGCCTGCCCGGCCGGCGCAATTCGCCGGTCGGGCCAGGCCCCTCAACCAAGTTGCGCGCGGCAGCTACTGGC
>JAWOJH010000135.1:0-8273 GCA_046481725.1 Methyloceanibacter sp.
GTCCCAGTTGTAGAAGTTCAGCTTGGGCTCCTCTGCGGCCCTGGCCGAGTATCTACCGGAGAGAGTGATGCCGACGGCTGCGGCGCCGAGGGCTTTCAGTATCGGGCGGCGCGACGCACTGGCGAGTGGCGATTTGGCAGGCAGTTTGGTCATCACTCACTCTCCCCTAGCTGATTGCCCGGTCGGGCGGCGACTGGAGCGGGTAGCTTCCCCGGCTCTGCGGGTAGCTTCCCCGGGTCGAGTATGGCTCCCGGCTGGCTGTCCCCGCCAGTCCATTTGATAGGCACGTTCGTCGGGGGACCGCCCCGTCATGGGTCGATGGCCCCCAAACAGATGTATTTTGTCTCCAAATACTCCTCCAACCCCTCGGCGCCGCCCTCCCGGCCGAGCCCGGATTCCTTGACGCCGCCAAAGGGCACGGCCTCGTTGGAGAAGATGCCCTCATTGACGCCGACCATCCCGGCCTCGAGCATCTCGGCCACGCGCCAGGCGCGGCTCAAGTCCCGGCTGAACAGATAGGCGGCAAGCCCATAGGGCGTGTTGTTGGCAAGGCTTACCGCCTCGGATTCGGTCTCGAAGCGCATCAACGCGGCGACCGGGCCGAAAATCTCCTCCTGCACGATGCGCATATCGGCGGTGACGCTGCCCAGTACCGATGGCCGGTAGAACAACGGTCCGGCATTGTCGAGTGTGCCGCCGATGAGGACCTGCGCACCCCCGGCCACCGCATCCCGGACCAGGTCCTCCACCTTCTCGATGGCTTCGCTCGAGATTAGCGGCCCGATCGCCGTGCCGGAATCCAACCCAGGACCGACCTTTAGCTGCTGAACTGCCTTGACCAGCGCTGCGGCAAAACGGTCGTAGATGCCGGACTGCACCAAGATGCGATTGGCGCAGACGCAGGTCTGACCGGCATTGCGATATTTGGAGGCCATGGCCCCGGCGACCGCCTGGCCAAGATCGGCATCGTCGAACACGATCAGCGGCGCGTTGCCGCCAAGCTCGAGCGTGAGCTTCTTCACCGTTTCCGCGCATTGCCGGTAAAGCAGCTTGCCCACTTGGGTCGAGCCGGTGAAGGACAGCTTGCGTACCCTGGGATCTTCGCAGACGGCCTTACCGAAGGCGGCCGCGTCCGTGGTCGTCACGACGTTGAGCACGCCGGGCGGAAGGCCCGCATCCTGCGCGAGCTTGGCGACCGCGAGCGCACAAAGCGGCGTCTCCGCCGCCGGCTTGACCACGACGGTGCAACCCGAGGCGAGCGCCGGCGCGACCTTACGGGTGATCATGGCGATGGGGAAGTTCCACGGCGCGATCGCGGCCACCACGCCGATCGGTTGCTTGATCGTGAGGTAGCGCTTGGCGGCGACCGTGGTGGGGATGGTGCGGCCATAAGCGCGCTTCGCCTCCTCGGCGAACCACTCGATGAAGGCCGCGCCATAGGCCACTTCGCTCCGTGCTTCGGCCAGCGGCTTGCCTTGCTCGCTGGTCATGAGCTTGGCTAGGCTTTCGGTTTCAGCGGTGAGGAGATCGAACCAGCGCTTGAGGATGGCGGCACGCTCTTTGGCCGGTTTGGCCGACCAGGCGGGGAAGGCGCGCGCAGCGGCATCGACGGCGGTCACAGCATCTTCGGGACCGAGATCGGGCACGGCCGCCACTTCGGTGCCGGTCGCGGGATTGGTCACCGGGAAAGTCTTGGCCGAGGTTACCCACTCTCCGTCGATCAGGGCTGCGGCGGGAAACTTCTTGAAGACCATGTTCACCGGCGCATCTCCGTTACCGCAACGTGATCGAGACCGACTTTAGATCGGCATATTTGTGAAGCGCGTGCAGCGAGCGATCGCGGCCGAAACCGGACTGCTTGAAGCCGCCGAACGGCATGGTGATGTCGCAGGCATCCCAGCCATTGACCCAGACGAGGCCGGCCTTGATCTCGCGGGCGGCGCGGTGCGCCAGCGTAACATCGCGAGTCCAGAGGCCCGCCGCCAAGCCATAGACCGTGCCATTGGCAAGCCGGATGGCTTCGTCGGGTTCGCTGAAACGCGTCACCGCCAGCACCGGGCCAAACACCTCTTCGCGGGCGAGCGCCGTTTCCGGCGCGACCTGATCGAACACGGTCGGCTCGACATAAAAGCCGCCGCTCTCTTCGCGGGCGCGTTTGCCGCCGAGCCTAAGCGCGGCGCCATCGCGCGCGGCAGCCTCGATGTAGCGCAGGGCGTTCTGCATCTGCTCCGCCGAGACCATGGCACCGAAATTGGTGGCCGGCTCCAGCGGATCGCCTGGAACGATGCGCTTGGCGATCATCAGCAGCTTGTCGAGAAACGTGTCGGCAATCGTCTCATGCACGAGCAGTCGAGAAGCGGCGGTGCAGACCTCGCCTTGGTTGAAGAAAATACCCCATGCGGCATGGAAGGCCGCGGCGTTTAGATCGGGGCAGTCGGCGAAGACGATCTGCGGCGACTTGCCGCCAAGTTCGAGGCTCACGCGCTTGAGGTTGCTTTGGCCAGAATACTGCATCAGCAGCCTGCCGACTGCGCCGGAGCCAGTAAAGGCGATCATGTCGACGTCCATATGCATCGCAAGCGCCTTGCCAGCGGTCTCGCCAAAGCCCGGCACGACATTCAGCACGCCCGCGGGGACGCCGGCTTCGAGCGCAAGCCGCCCCAGCTTGAGCGCCGTCATCGGCGACTGCTCGGCCGGCTTCAGCACCACGGAATTGCCCATGGCCAGCGCGGGCGCCACTTTCCACATTGCCATGAGTAGCGGGAAGTTCCACGGCACGATGGCGCCGATCACGCCAAGCGGCTCATGCACCGCGAAAGAGAAGCGGTCCGTCGTCGCGGGGCCTACCTCGCCGTAGATCTTGTCCAGCGCCTCCGCATAGTAGCGTAGCGTGCGGACTGCCTGCGGCACATCGATGTTGAGCGCGTCCCTGATCGGCTTGCCGACATCGAGACTCTCGAGCACGGCGAGAGTCTCGGCATCGCGCTCCATAAGGTCGGCCAAAGCAAACAGGATGCGCTTCTTTTCGCGGTAATGCAGATTTCGCCAGCGGCCGTCATCAAAGGCTTCCCGCCCGGCTGCGACCGCCGCATCGATATCGGCGGCGTTGCAGGCCGCGACGCGGTTCAGCACCGTGCCGTTACGGGGACTAACATTATCGAAGGTCCGGCCGGTGTTGCTGGCGCCGAGATTCCCGCCGATCACTGCCTCGCCGGGCAGCTCGATGGCGGCGGCGACATTCTCAAAATGGGCGAGCGTAGTCATGGCAAACTCACGCGACCCGCGAATACCACAGATGATCGAGCGGGGTCACGACGCGCTCGAAGTTGCTGCGCTCGGCATGCTTCAGCCGGAAGAATACGTCCTGGAAGAGCGGCCCGAAAGCGTCGCGAACGACCTCCGAGCGCCGGAACAGGTCTAGCGAGTTGACCCAGGCGGTCGGCAGGGACGGCGCGTCGATAGTCTCCGAATTGCCGTCCACGGCTGGGCCGGGATTGATGGTGTTGGCGATGCCATGACTGATGCCGGCGAGAATGGCAGCGATCGCGAGGCAGGGATTGGCGTCGGCGCCGGCAATACGGTGCTCCACCCGGGTCGCTGCGCCATTGCCGCGCGGGATGCGCAAGGCGACGGTGCGATTGTTGAAGCCCCAGTCCGCCGCCATTGGCACATAGGCCTTCGGCACATACCGGCGATAGGCGTTGGCGGACTGCGCCCATACCGCCATGAAATCCGCCATGGTCCGGCACATGCCGCCGAGCGCGTGACAGAAAAGCGGTGAAATAGGCTCGCCGGCGAACAGGTTCTGCCCTGACTTGTCGAGCAGGCTCAGATGGACATGCAGGCCGGACCCCGCCCAATCTTCATGCGGCTTGGCCATGAAAGTCGCCTGGAGCTGGTGGGCGGATGCGGCAGCCTTGACCGCTCGCTTCAGTAGCAAGCCATCGAGCGCCGCGGCCACGGCGTCGGTGCGATGTTTGAGATTAATCTCGAATTGACCGGGCCCCGACTCTTTCATGATGGCATCGACGGGAAGGCCCTGAGCCTCGCAAATGCGATAGATGTCGTCGATGAACGGCGACAGCACGTCGATCTCCTCGAAGCCGAAGGTGAGGGGACGGCGCGGATCGGCGGAAATGCCTTCTGGATGGTGGAAGGCAAAGGCGCCGTTGGTCGCCGCCCGGGTGACGTAGAATTCCAATTCCACGGCGGCGACGGGGGTCTGGCCGGCGCGGGAGAACCGCTCGACCTGTCTCGAGAGCACGGTACGGGGATCGAGTTCATCCTGGCCGTCGACAACCATCACCGCCTGGGCGTGCCGCCCATCGCCGACGGGGATCGGGGCCAAGGTTCCGCTCAGCAGGTGGCATTGGTGATCGGCGTCGCCAGTCTCCCAGAGGCGTCCGGTCTCCGCCACGCAATTGCCAAGCGGATCCATGATGAAGACCGAACTTGGCATCAGGAGGCCGTTCTTGACGACATCGGCCAGGTCGGAGCGGCGCATGCGCTTACCGCGCGGGATGCCGTTCATATCGAAGATGAAGGTGTCGATCCATTGCACCCCCGGATTGGCGGCGAGGAAGGCCTCCGCCTCGTCCTTGCTGACCCGCGCATCCCTCACGGTGCTTCTCCTCGCGCGGCGGCGCCGAAGCGGCGGAACAACGAGGCGGAAATTGGATTGGCCTTGGCCGCCCATTCGGGGTGCCACTGCACGCCAAGACAAAATGCGAAATCGTCGGGGCCGCGCACTGCCTCGACCAGGCCGTCGGCGGCAAAAGCCTCCGGTTTCAGCCGATCGGCGAGGCGGGCAATGCCTTGCCAATGCAGCGAATTGACCATGATCTCATCCTTGCCGATCCAGTCGCGCAGCTTGCCGCTCAGGATCACCGGGTGGGTGGGGCCGTAGGCTTCCTCGAGCGGAGTTTCAGGACGTGCGCGGTGGTCGGTGTGCCCGTTCACCTCATGCACGGCCTGGTACAGACTGCCGCCCAGCGCGACGTTCAGCTCCTGGAAGCCACGGCAGATGGCGAACAGGGGCGTCTTGCGTTCGATCGCCGCGCGGATCAGGGGGAGGGTGAAGGCGTCACGCAACGGATCGAGGGCATCAGGCTTGATCGGAGCTTCCTCGCCATAATGTTGCGGCGCCACATTGGAGGCGCTGCCCGAGAGGAGGATGGCGTCGGCGATCTCGAGGATGGAGTCGAGATCCGAAAGGCCCGGCCCCACCGGTACGAGCAGGGGCTGACATTCCGCCACCTCGGCGACTGCCGCCGAGTATTTGCGGCCCACCGCATCGAAGGCATGGCCGTCGATCATCTTGGTGCAGGCGGGTATGACGACCACCGGACGGCTCATGCGGCAAGCTCTCCGGAAACATCGCGCAAGGTGAGGTCCAGCGTCCGGCGGATCAGCGCCTCAGCCTCGTCGAACTGCGTGTCGGTCCATATCAGCGGCGGCGCCATGACCATCGTGTCGAACACCGCGCGCATGATGAAGCCCTCGCGAAAGAAGTGGTCGCGGCAGATCATTCCGACCCGGCCAAAATCGGCGAAGCGGCGACGGCTTCGCTTGTCGGCGACCAGCTCGATCGCGCCGAGCATGCCGACCGAGCGAACCTCGCCGACCAGAGGATGGTCCTTGAACTTGCCGAGGAGCTTGGCGAGCGCCGGTGCGCCGAACTCCTTGACGCGTGGAACTATCCGCTCCCGCTCCATGATCTCGAGGTTCTTGAGCGCGACGGCGCAGGCGACCGGGTGGCCCGAAAACGTATAGCCGTGATGAAAGTCGTCGTCGTGCGCCAGCAGCGCATCGGCGATTTGGTCATCGATTATGACCCCGGAAAGGGGGATGTAGCCCGAGGTCACCGCCTTGGCGAAGCTGATCAAGTTCGGGCGAACGCCGTAATAGTCGGACGCGAACCAGGTGCCGAGCCGGCCGAAGCCGGTGATCACCTCGTCGGCGAGCAGTAGGATGCCGTATTTGTCGACGATGCGCTGGATTTCCGGCCAGTAGCTCTCGGGCGGGATCTTCACGCCGCCGGCGCCTTGCACCGGTTCGCCGGCAAAGGCCGCAACGTTTTCGGGGCCGACGGCGAGGATTTCATCTTCGAGCGCGCGCGCGGCGCGAAGGCCGAAGGCTTCCGGGGACTCGCCAATTTCGGACTCGCCGTACCAGTAAGGGTCGATGATGTGGCGGAAGCCTTCGTAAAGGGGGTAGCTGTGCGCATGCACATGGGCCATGCCGCCCATCGAACCGGCGGCGATGGTCGAACCGTGATAGGCGCTCTTGCGCGAGATGATGATGCGCCGTTTCGGCTCGCCCTTGAGCGCCCAATAGTGGCGGATCAGCCGGATGGCGGTGTCGTTCGCTTCCGAGCCCGAGGAGCCGAAGAAGACTTGGTTGAGATTGCCCGGCGCGATCTGGGCTAACCTCTGCGCCAGTGTGGCAACCGGCGGATGCGTCGTCTTGAAGAACGTATTGTAGAACGGCAGTTCGAGCATCTGCGCGTAAGCCGCCTCGGCCAGTTCGCGGCAGCTGTGGCCGAGATTGGCGGTCCACAGGCCCGCCATGCCGTCCAGCACGCGATTGCCCTCGCTGTCGAAAATATAGGGTCCTTCGCCGCGCACCATGACGCGCGTCCGGCCCGACCGCAGCGATTTGTGGTTGGTGAAGGGATGCAGATGATGCAGAGCGTCCAGCTCAGAATACGAAGAATTGTGCGTCGTCACTTAAGACCTCTCCAGCAGAGCGTGACCCGAAGCAGGGCAGATCAGTGCTTGAAGCTGCGGGAGGCGAATAGCCGATGCGGGCGCACAGCAAGAGCAGCCGCATCTTCGGGTCGATTTCGCTCGAGGCGATCTTGGGTCGAGACGTGGACAGGTTTGGCCGGCGGCGCAAACTGGGGATCGCCATTGCTCCCTCGGTGATCGGTCTTGAGCCGGCCACGCATCGCCTCCATTGCCGTACCAGCAGGTGCGCCTTGACAGGGGCCAGTCAGCAAGTATGGCTACACCGTAGACATTATTGGCTACGGTGAAGAAGTGTCAAGACAATCGTTGCGAAAGCTCGCTTCCCGCCCGCGCGGGCGGCGGGGACTCGATAGGAACGTGATCCTGGAGGCCGCCTTCGACCTGCTGTCGCGCGAGGGCGAGGCGGGTTTTTCGGTACGGAAGCTGGGGCTCCGTATCGGCGTGGACCCCATGACGGTGCTGCATCATTTCGGCTCGAAGGATGAGCTCTTGCGCCACATCGCCGACCGGGCCTTGGCGACTGCCGCGCTACCGCTGCCCAGCGACGATTGGCAGGCCGATCTCCGCAAGGTCGCGGCCGCTTATCGCGATCTGGCCCACCGCCATCCTCGCATCTTTCATCTGCACTTCCGCTACCACGCCACCGGGCCCGCCGATCATGCATCCAGCGAGGTCGTATATCGCGCAATGCGCCGCGCCGGACTGACCGACGCCGAGGCGGCAGGCCTCGGGCTTGCCTTCTATGCCTTCATTCTCGGCTATTCGCTGGCGGAGGCCGAAGGATTGCTGCGGCCGATCGGCGACGATGACGAGACGGAATTGCGGGCGCTCGATCCGCTGGCCTGTCCGGCAACCCTGGCGTTGATCCCGGCCTTCAAGGCGCTCGATCGCGACGCAGCCTTCAAATCGTCAGTTGAGGCCTTCATCGCGGGTGTCGCGCACTCCAGCGAGGCCGGCGAGCAGTCCCAGCACAAGGTACGCGTGTAAAATCGCCTGTCCGAATGATACACTCGCCGGACCGCGGCCGGACCTGCCGGTCGGGCAGCAAACGGTCTAGCGAAGTCAACGGCCGGGGAGTCACCCGACGATGTCGATTTGGAAAAAACTCGCAGCGGCAACCGCCGAACTCGGACGCCCGATCGGCGCTATGCTCGATGGCGGCGCAACTCAGCCCGAGCCCAGTCATCACGACCAAGCCAGCGGGCCGGAGAACGAAGTGCCTTTCACCGTCGGCGTGATCACGCTCGGAGCCAACATGGCCAAGGCTGACGGCAGCGTGTCCAGCGACGAGATCACTGCCTTCAAAGAGGCGTTCAGGGTATCGGCCGGGGAGATGCGGCAAGCAGCGCCCGTCTTTAATTCCGCCAAGCGGGATGCGACGGATTTCGAGGCCTGCGCCGCGCAGCTCGCCGCACTGTTCGCGGGAAACCGGAAGCTGCTCGAGGACGTGCTCGACGGGTTATTCCACATCGCCAAAGCCGACGATGAATTGCACCCTCAGGAGGAGCAGTTCCTCGCGCGCGT
>JAWOJH010000172.1:0-2649 GCA_046481725.1 Methyloceanibacter sp.
CATGGAGGTCAGCTGTTCCAGCAGGACCGTCAATTCCTCGTCCGCCTGAAGATTGACCCCGCCCAGCCGTTCCCGATCCGTCTTCAGCTTCTGCAACTGGCGGTCGATCTCGATCAACGCCGGCAGCGCCGCGCCTTTCTCCAATCCCGCCAGTGACAGGCAGTTCTCGGGCGCGACTTCGAATGTTTCGCGGATGCGCCGTGCCTCGTCCTGGCGCCGCGTGCGGGCGCCTTCCAGCCGCGCCTCGATACGCGCCCGGCTTTCCCTTTCCGTCGCCACCTGGCCCTGCGCGGCCCGCAGCGTCTGCACGGCGGCGCGCACCCGGTTCTCCGCTTCGGCCAGCGCATCGGCGGCCTTCTGGCGGGCGCTCTCCGCGTCGGCGACGGCGGACAGCAGGAGCTGGCGCCGTTCGGCGATCTGAGCCGGCAGGTCGGCCAGCATCGCCAGCTCGGCCGTGGTCTCCGTCAGCCGCTGTTCCAGGGTCGACAACTGCTGTTCGGCCCCCGCCTGGCGCTGGGTCCAGCGGTCGTGATCGGCGCGGCAGGACGCCTGACGTTCCGCATTCAATTGACGTTCCCGGCGCAGGCCCTGCAGCCGGCCGCGCGCCTCGCCCGCTTCGCGCCGCGCAGACTGGGCGGCTTCGTGGGCGGCGTTGGCGACGGGATCGAGATTTTCCGCCTGAGCTTCGGCCTCGCGCGCGGCCTCCGTTTCAGCCAGCCGGGTCCGGGCCTCGGCGAAGTCGGCGTTGAGACGTTCGCGGGCTTCCGCGACCGCGGCGAGCTTGGCTTCGGTTTCGCGCGCCTGACGTTCGATGACGGTCAGCTTGTCGCGCGTTTCACCCAGTTCGGTCTGTGTCTTGCGCCACTCGGCGCGCAACGTGCGCTCGTCGTTCTGGGCCGCCACATAGGCATCGGCCGCGGAGCTTTCCGCATCCAGCAGGGCGCTGGCGGCGGCACGGGCGGCGTGCTCGCGCTCCTCGATTTCCGCCATGCGGTTGCGTTCGGCCAGACGCTGGGCAGCCAAGGTCGCACCACCGCTGGAGGCGACGTAGCCGTCCCACCGCCACAGGTCGCCCTCGACGCTGACGAGGCGCTGGCCCGAGGCGAGGTGCTTTTGCAGGTCCAATCCCTGGTCCTGATCCACGACGCCGATCTGCGACAGACGCCGCTGCAGTTCCGCCGGGGCATCGACATAACGGCTCAGGGGCTCGACGCCGGCCGGCAGCGCCGGATCGATGTTTTCGACATGGACCAGCCGCCAATGCACGGGCGCTTCGTCGCCGATGGGCGCTGTCAGATCTTCGCCAAGTGCCGCGCCGAGGGCCGCCTCAAAGCCAGGCGTCACACTCATGGCATCGACGATGGGCGGCAGATCGTCCTCGCGCACCGGGATCAGAAGCTTGGCGAGAGTTTCCCACTCGGTCTTCAATGTGGACAGCAGCAGGCGGGCATCGGCGGCCGCGTCGCGATGGCGCGCGGCGGTCTCGGAGGCTTCCGTCACGCGACCCGCCGCGCCTTCGATTTCGCGCTCCAGACGGGCCGAGCGGTCGGTCAGGAGCTGGCCTTTTTCCGTCGTCTCCGACAGGACGACGACATCGGGCGCGCGGCCTTGAATTTCGCGCGTCTGCGTTTCCAGGCTAGCGGCCTGCTTTTCCAGGCGTGCGATGGCGTCGCGGCGCTCCGTGACGGCGGCATCGAGGCTCTTGCGCCGCGCGCGCTGTTCGGCGGCCCGGTGGGTCGCGTCGGCCAGATGATTTTCCGCGGCGGTGAGTTTGTCTTCAAGGGCTGTGAGTTCGGCGGTCGCCTTGGCTTCGACGTCGGCGGCGCCAAGTTCGGCCTCCGCCAGTTTGGCGAGGTCGGCGTCGAGCCGTGTCAGCGTCTCGCGCGCTTCGGCGATGGCGCGGGTCTCGCGCGCGATGTCCTTTTCCAGATGATCCTTGCGCGCCGTCAGTTCCTCGGTGCGCCGGCGGGCGCGCTCGGCTTCCTTTTCGAAGGTCTCCTGCTCGATCTTCAAACGGCCGAGGGCCGCACCCTTGCCCGCTTCCGCCTCGCGCAAGGGCGGCAGCATCTCCGACAGCTCCGCTTCCTCGCGCAAGGTGCGCGATTCCGCTTCGGTCGCCTGCCCCAGACGCGCCGTCGCGTCGGTCAGGTTCTTTTCTTCCTGATCGACCTGCGCCTGCGCGTCGGCCCACGACAGATGCAGCACCAGGGCTTCCGTCTTGCGGATGTCGGTCGAAATTTCCTTGTAGCGCCGCGCCTGCCGGGCCTGCCGTTTCAGGCTCTCGATCTGGGACGACAATCCGCCCATGATGTCACCGAGACGCGCGAGATTGTTTTCGGCCGCCTTCAGACGAAGTTCGGCCTCATGCCGGCGGCTGTGCAGGCCAGCAATACCGGCCGCGTCTTCCAGCACGCGGCGGCGCTGCTCGGGCTTGGCGTTGACGATCTCGGCGATCTGCCCCTGACGGACCAGGGCTGGCGACCGCGCGCCGGTCGCGGCATCCTCGAACAGGATCTTGATGTCGCGGGCGCGCGCTTCCTTGCCGTTGATGCGGTAGGCACTTCCCGCCTCGCGCTCGATCCGACGTGTGATCTCGATCACGTCGGAGGCGTTGAACTCGGCCGGCGCCTTACGCTCGGCGTTGTCGAG
>JAWOJH010000185.1:0-12553 GCA_046481725.1 Methyloceanibacter sp.
CGGTGACATTGCCGGGTGAACAGATCCGGGAGGTCCACGAATTTGTCTGCCGGATGGAAAAACTTGAAAAACATTGGTTTTTCAACCAGATCGAAGCCGTATCCGTATTGGAAAGATAAGGGAAGACGCCATTGACCGGGCCGGCGAAGCCGGACCCGGGTGGCCATCCAGGGCAGCTTGCTCCGGAGTCGACGAGGAAGGAGGGGCATCCGCGAACTCGACCACGGCGATGCCGTCGTCGGAGACCGCGAGTGCGGTTTCGAAGCTGTCGGCGAGCCTGGCGGAGGCCGCGAATCGCACGATGACGCGGTCCACCACGACGTCGATGTCGTGCTTGAATTTCTTGTCGAGGGCAGGGGCCTCGGCGATCTCGTGGAAGGCGCCGTCGATCTTAACCCGTTGAAATCCCTTCTTTTGCAGCTCGGCCAGTTCCTTTCTGAACTCGCCTTTGCGGCCGCGGGCGATCGGCGCCATGAGATACAGCCGCGTGCCTTCGGGCAATTCCAGCACCCGGTCGACCATCTGGCTAACTGTTTGAGATTCAATGGGAAGTCCGGTGGCCGGGGAATAGGGCACGCCGACCCGCGCCCAGAGCAACCGCATGTAATCGTAAATCTCGGTGACCGTGCCGACAGTCGAACGCGGGTTGCGCGAAGTCGTTTTCTGCTCGATGGAAATAGCCGGAGACAATCCGTCGATATGATCGACGTCCGGCTTCTGCATCATGTCGAGGAATTGCCGCGCATAGGCCGAGAGCGACTCGACATAGCGCCGCTGGCCTTCGGCATAGATCGTGTCGAAGGCGAGAGAAGACTTGCCGGAGCCCGACAGGCCGGTCAGCACCACGAGCTGCTCGCGGGGCAGGTCCAGCGAGATATTTTTGAGATTGTGCTCCCGCGCGCCGCGGACGGAGATGAATTTGGAGGTCATTCTAAGGGCCAATGTCGGGGCTTGCGAGAGGTTCGGCAAGCCCGCCAAAGGCTTAGTCCCCAAGACGTTGCCCGGCAAGGGCAGGGAAAGCCTGAGCCGCGTTCCCGGCCGGCTTAGAGCAGTCCGAGCTTCTTGAGCCGCGACCGTATCGCGCCGGGCTTGCGGCCAAGGCTTGCGGCGATCGCGTCCACCGACTCGCCTTGGCTGTGACGCAGCACGAGCTCGTTCTCCTCCGCCGTGCTCCACGGGGAATAGGCCTTGGCATGGGTTTCCCGCATGGCTGCCACCTCGTAGGCCTTGGGGTAGGAAGATGTCCTGGGCTTGCGCGGCTCACGCGCCGGGGCGGTTCGCGGCGCAGTATGGCATGCGGCGAGGAATGAGGCCTGCTGGCCCGCCAGCGCGTCGGCCGAGATCGCAGCCCGCGCCGCGTCCGAAATGGCACGGAACTCGGCGTCCTTCGCGACCGCGTTTGGATGCACGCGTAGGGCGCGTTCGTTCAGGCCCAGCAGATAGAGCCCCTTCAGGCTTCGAAGCCGCGACAGCGCGACATAGCCCTGGCCGTATTCGAAGGCGCGGGAAAGATCGATTACGGCCGCGTCGAGCGACATGCCCTGGCTCTTATGCACGGTGATCGCCCAGGCGAGCCTGAGCGGAATTTGCGTGATGCTCGCCCGCTCCTGGCCTCCCTCTTCGATCTTCCAGGTCGAGGGCTCCGCCACGATCCGCTTGCCGGCGCGGGTCGCCACCACGGGGTGGCCCTCTTCGGCATCGAACTCCTCGACCACGCCGAGCGTGCCGTTGACGTAGCGGCCGCCTTGATCGTTCCGGGTGAACATCACCGCGGCACCCACTTTGAGCTGAAGTGTCTCGGGCGACAGGCAGCCGCGCTTCAGCGCCTGCACGAACGGCTCGGCGCCCTTGGCCGTCATCGTGAAGACGTGCGGCGTGCCGCCAAGCCTCTCCAATTGCCGTTCGTTGATCTCGTCGACCGCAGCGTTGTGCGTGAAGAGCCGGGTGCAGTCCTCGGGCAGGCGATCAATGCCGATCTGCCGCGTCGCAAGCCTCTCGCGGTGAACGCCGGTGCACGCATTGGCGCGAATGGCGGCGAGCACGTCGAGAAATGGTCTGTCACTCTGCCGGTGCTGCTCCGACAAATAGCACACTGTGGGAGCGAGATCGCGCCAGGCCGACGACGCATGCGCGAACTCCACGCCGAAAGCCTCCTCGCCGTCGCCAAGCGGCAGCATCGCCGCTTGGGTGTCGCGGCGGACCACCGGCGGGAGCTGGAAGAAATCGCCGACCAGCACGATCTGCAACCCGCCAAACGGAGCGGCGTTGCTTTTGATGTGCCGGCAGACCGTGTCCACCAAGGTCAGACTCCGCGCCGGCAACATCGAGATCTCGTCGATGACCAGCACGTGCGCACGCTCGATGCGCGCGGCGAGCCTTCGATTGGCGGAGAGCGTATCGAGATCGCGGCGCTGAAGCGTGTCGCGCACGCCGATGCCGCTCCAGGCATGGATCGTCACGCCATGCCCATGCGTGGCGGCGATACCGGTCGAGGCGGTGTAGGCGTAGTCGACGCCTTGCCGCTTCAGCCACTGGAGATAGCCATTGACCGTATGCGTCTTGCCGCTGCCGGGCTGGCCGGTGAGAAAAATCGACGCGCCGGTCTTGAGCAGGGCAAGCGCCTCGTCTTGCGTCATTTCTGCAATGCCCTCTCGCTTGCGGTCCCTTGGGCGGCAAGCCTAAGCAACCCTGACGCGCCACGCCATGTCTGGTTTGGTTCGCAAGAGGGATCTCATTGGCCCGCAAGCGGCAGTGACGGCCGCCCAATTCTCTGCATAGATGCGCGGCCATGACTCTCTCCCGGGCCCAGACCGCCAGCCTCGTCGCCGCGATCATCCTCGCCGCGGCCGTCGCGCTTTACCTGATGGGCCATCCGCTCATCTGCAAATGCGGCTATGTCAAGCTCTGGCATTTCGACGTGATGAGCGCGGAAAACTCGCAGCATCTCATCGACTGGTACACGCCCTCGCACATCATCCACGGCTTTCTGTTCTATTGGCTGCTATGGTTTGCCTCCCGCTATGTGGTGCCGATGTCGTTCGGGCTGCGGCTCGTGCTCGCGGTGGCCCTCGAGGCGGGGTGGGAGGTGATCGAGAACACCGACTGGGTCATCAATCACTATCGAGAGATGACAATCTCGCTCGACTATTACGGCGACAGCGTCATCAACTCGGTGATGGACATTCTGTTCATGATCCTGGGTTTCTTGCTGGCCGCCTGGTGGCCGGTCTGGCTCAGCGTCGCCGTGGCCGTCGCGCTCGAGCTGTTCGTCGGCGCCGTCATCAGGGACAATCTAACCTTGAACGTGCTGATGTTCGTCTGGCCGCTCGACTCCGTGCTCGGGTGGCAGCAGGGGCGGTGACCGGCGATCCGCCGATCAAAGTTCGATGTGGATGCCGAACACCATCCTCAGCACCAGCCAGAGATAGACGGCGACGGTCGGATAGAAGGTCAAGCCGAAGCCGAAAGCGCGCATATAGGGATTGTAGTGGTAACCGATCCAGAACAGCACTCGACCCATCACGAACAGTGAGGTGAGGACGATCAAGGTGCGCGCCTCGTCGGGCGGGCAATAGAGCGCCAGCCCGGCATTGCCGATGAAATAGAGGATGAACTGCTCGACCGTGTTCAGAATGAAACGGTTGTTGATATCGACCGGCGAATTCGGTTTGGGCACGCGGCCGACGAACATAGAGGGGTCGAGGCGCTGAGCGGCGACGATGCAGATGGCGAGCACCGCGGGTAGCAACGCGATCACCGCATTCTTGATGACCAGCTCGAGCCTGTCGCCGACCGTCCATTCGTCCGGCGTCCAATGCCAGAATAATTTCCCGGCCGCGAAGAATGCGGCGGCGAACAGCCAGTTGCCGACCAGCACGAAAATGAAAGGCCATTGCCGCGAGGTGAAGCCGAGAAACTGCGCGCGGGGATGACGCCGCTCGCGGGCAGGGCGCCTCTCATGCCGCTGTTCAACGCTGCGCTGCATCGTTTTTTCCTTGCCCCCGCTTCAGCCGCCCGCCGGCCGATATCGCCATCCCCTAAGGGAATAGGGCGCGCCCCGGGAAATCTCAAGATGCCAAGCTGGACGCCGGAGAACAAACAGTGTACATTGTTGGCAACGCCCTTGACCTGTGGACAGGGGCTCTCCCGGCTGGTAGGCGCCGCCAGACGGACAGTAGATTGGGCCGGCGCAGCCTGCGCCAAACCCCCAGCGCGGAGGTCTTTCTCATGGCCGGATCGGTCAACAAGGTCATCCTGATCGGCAATCTCGGGGCCGATCCTGAAATTCGGCATACCCAGGATGGCCGGCCCATCGTCAATTTGCGTCTGGCCACCAGCGAGAGCTGGCGCGACAAATCAACGGGCGAGCGCCGCGAGAAGACGGAATGGCACCGCGTGGTGATCTTCAGCGAGGGCCTGGCCAAAATCGCCGAGCAATATTTGAAGAAAGGCTCGAAGGTCTATCTGGAGGGCTCGCTCCAGACCCGCAAATGGCAGGATCAGCAGGGTCAGGAGCGTTACACCACCGAGGTCGTACTCCAGGGTTTCAATGCCCAATTGACCATGCTCGACGGGCGCTCGCGAGACGGCATGGGCGAAGGCGACCAGCGTGGCGGCGATTTCGGCCGTTCTGGGCCGCTCGGCGGCGGCAAAAGCGGGGGTTCGTTCGATAAGGAACTCGACGACGAGATCCCCTTCTAGCCCAGGGAGCTTCGCTGCTTGGTGAGGCGTTAAGCTTAGGCCTTAACGCTATCGCGATCCGGCGCTTCAATCTGATCGGAGACTATTCCTACGGCATTTATATTCTCTGCTTCCCGATCCAGCAGACCTTGGTGATGCTGTACCCGCAGATCACGCCGATCTGGCTGCTGAGCCCTCGCGATGCTCTCGTGGCATTTCATCGAACATCCGGCGCTTAGGCAAAAGGCCTGGGCCGGCGACAGCGTGGGCAGTCTGTTGCGCGGCAGCCAACAGCGGTTCACCACCTTGCTGGGACTGGGCGCCGCGCCAAAGCCGGAAGAATCCGGAAGCGACCGCTAGCCGCACAGGCAAAAAGAAGCCCGGCGCGCCTTGGCGGCGGCCGGGCTCAAATCGTTAGTCTGCGTCGTCGATGAGTTCAGCGTTAGTTAGTCTCGGACGCGCCTCTCTGCTCGCCCCGGTCATCCGCGCCGACCGAAACGCTCTGCTCAGACAGCTTCTCATAGTCGGGGGCTGCGGCGAGCGTGTCCTCGTCAAGATTGGCGATCACCTTGATGTCGTTGTTCTCGTCGCGGGAGAGCTTCAGGTCTTCGAAGCGGATCGCTACGTCCTTCTGACCCATGCCGAGAAAGCCGCCATGGCCGATCAATACGGCCACGACCTTGCCGCTCTCATCGGTGACCAGGTCATTGACGCTGCCGATCGTCTCGTCCTGATTGTTGTAGACCGACTTGCCGATCAGGTTGCTGGCGAGATAGTCGCTGCTTTCCTGCCGCATCAGAAACTGCGTGCCGCTGGAAAGCTCGGCCGACGGTGCCGCAGGCTCGATCGACAGCGGGGCCTCGGACGCCCGCGGCATGGCCGGATCCGGCTGCGCGGGGGAAACGTCGGTGGTGTCGCCGGGAATCGGCGCCGCCGGGTCTGACGGCAACGCTGGATCCGACGGAATCACCTCGGGTTGCTGCTCGGACGGCAGCTGCTGAACAGCCGGCGGGTCGAGAGTTTCGTTACCCGGCTGCTGCGCCACGGCAGGGGAGAGCCCCAGGGCGAGGCCCAGCGCCGTGCAAGTAAGAAGTCGATTCATCGTTTCGCTCCGTAGGTTGTTCATAGGGAAACAGGTCGCAGCCAAGCCGCGTGGGAACGGCGATTGACCGCCTGAATGAACAACGTCTCTGCGACTCGTTCGTTCCATCGGACCATTCGTCCGACGGCTGACGAATTCCGCTGGGCGAGGCGCGGCCCCGGGGCCGCAATCGGCCGCATAACGCATTGATTTAACGACAAAAAACAGTCAGGTTTCGCCCTCGATGAGGGTTGCGAATCCGCTGCCAAATCAGTTATAGAGGGAAACATCTAGCGGCCCCCGCTTCGGTCTCCCGCGCGACGGTTTTCCTCCGTCCCGCCGCCCGCCGCCCGCGGCGTGGGCCTCACGCACCTGTTGGAATAGGCTTCTTCCGTCCTTGGCCGACAACGACAATCCAGACGTCGAGGGTCCTGCGCCTTCTGACATCAGACCCATCTCGCTCATCGACGAGATGAAGCGATCCTATCTCGATTACGCCATGAGCGTGATCGTGTCGCGGGCGCTTCCCGATGTGCGAGACGGACTGAAGCCGGTACATCGCCGCATCCTGTTCTCGATGCACGAGAACAACTACACGCCGGACCGCCCCTACAACAAGTCGGCGCGCGTCACCGGCGACACGATGGGTAAGTATCACCCCCACGGCAACCAGGCGATCTACGACGCGCTGGTGCGGCTGGCGCAGACTTTCTCCATGCGGCTGCCGCTGATCGACGGCCAGGGAAATTTCGGCTCCGTCGACGGCGATCCGCCCGCGGCCGAACGCTACACCGAGGTCAGGCTGGCCCGCCCGGCGATGTCGCTGCTCGACGATCTCGAGAACGACACGGTCGACTTCCAGCCGAATTATGATGGACGCGAGCGCGAGCCGGTGGTGTTGCCGGCGAAATTCCCCAATCTCCTGGTCAATGGCGCCGGCGGCATTGCCGTCGGCATGGCCACCAACATTCCGCCGCACAATCTCGGCGAGGTGATCGACGCCTGCGTCGCCTATCTCGACAATCCGGCTATCAGCATCGACGAGTTGATCGAGATCATTCCAGGTCCCGACTTCCCGACTGGCGGATTGATCCTAGGCCGCACCGGAATTCGTTCAGCCTATCACAAAGGGCGGGGCTCGATTCTGATGCGCGGCCGTGTCGGCACCGAGACCATTCGCAAGGATCGCGAGGCGTTGATCATCACGGAAATTCCTTATCAGGTGAACAAGGCGGCGATGGTCGAGAAGATCGCCGAACTCGTGCGCGAGAAGAAGATCGAGGGCATCTCCGATATCAGGGACGAATCCGACCGCCAGGGGATGCGCGTGGTGATCGAGCTAAAGCGCGACGCCATGGCCGACGTGGTGCTGAACCAGCTCTACCGCTTCTCCGCGCTGCAATCGACCTTCGGTTGCAACATGGTGGCGCTGACCGGCGGCAGGCCGGAGCAGTTCGATTTGAAGGGCATGATCCGCGCCTTCACCGAATTCCGCGAGGAGGTGGTCGGCCGCCGTATAAAATACCTGCTGCGCAAGGCGCGCGATCGCGCGCATGTGCTGGTCGGTCTCGCCATCGCCGTGGCCAATATCGACGAAGTGATCGCCGTGATCCGCAAGGCGCCGGACCCGGCCGCCGCACGCGAGCAATTGATGGCGCGCGACTGGCCGGCCCACGACGTCGTGGCCTTGGTGGAGCTCATCGCCGACCCGCGGCACAAAGTGTCGGCCAAGGGCACTTACCGGCTGTCCGAAGAGCAGGCCCGCGCCATCCTCGAGCTTCGCCTGCAGCGGCTCACCGCGCTCGGCCGCGACGAGATTGGCGACGAGCTGAAGAAGCTTGGCGACCAGATCGGCGACTATCTCGACATTCTGCGGTCGCGCGCCCGCATCGTCGGCATCGTCAAGGACGAGCTTAGCGCGATCAAGACCGAGTTCGGCACGCCGCGCCGCACCGAGATACTGGAAATGTTGGGCGAAGTCGAGGACGAGGATCTGATCCAGCGCGAGGACATGGTCGTCACCGTCTCGCACAAGGGCTACATCAAGCGCGTGCCGCTGTCGGCCTATCGCGCCCAGCGCCGCGGCGGCAAGGGCCGCTCCGGCATGGCGACCCGCGACGAGGATTTCGTCACCCGCATCTTCATCGCCAACACTCACACGCCGGTCTTGTTCTTCTCCTCGCGCGGCATGGCTTACAAGATGACCGTGTGGAAGTTGCCGCCAGCGGCACCCCAGGCCCGCGGCAAAGCGCTGGTCAATTTGCTGCCGCTCGACAAGGATGAGACCATCACCACCATCCTGCCGCTGCCGGAGGACGAGAAGAGCTGGGAAAAGCTCGATGTGATGTTCGCCACCAATTACGGCAGCGTCCGGCGCAATAAGTTGTCCGACTTCATCGAGGTGCGCCAGAACGGCAAGATCGCCATGAAGCTCGATGTCGGCGACCGGATCGTCGGCGTCGATGTCTGTAGCGAGCAACACGACGTGCTGCTGACCTCGAAGGACGGGCAGGCAATCCGCTTTCCCGTCGTCGACGTGCGCGTGTTCAAGGGCCGTGAGTCGGCAGGCGTGCGCGGCCTCAAGCTCGGCAAGGACGACGAGGTCATTTCCATGGCCATTCTCGGCCATGTCGGGGCGCTCCCCGCGGAGCGCGCCGCCTATATCCGCCAGGCCAATATGATCCGGCGCGGCAGCGTGGAAGTGCCGGAGACCGAAATCGACGTCGAGGAGAGCGACGAGACGGTGGTGCTGAGCCCCGAGCGATATGCCGAGCTCAGCGCCCATGAGCAGTTCGTGCTCACCGTTTCGGAGAACGGCTATGGCAAGCGCACGAGCGCCTACGAGTACCGCATCTCCGGACGCGGCGGCAAAGGCATCATCGCCATGGTCGTCAATCAGCGGAATGGCAAGCTGATCGCCTCTTTCCCGGCGGAGGAGATCGACCAGATCATGCTGGTCACGGATGGGGGCCAGCTGATCCGCGTGCCGGTCAAGGATATCAGCGTCACCGGCCGGTCGACCCAAGGGGTAATCGTGTTCTCCACCGCCGAGGGCGAGCGGGTGGTCTCGGTTGAGCACATTCCCGACGAGAATGGCGGCGAGGAGAACGGCGTCGAGGATGCGCCGGAGCCGGCCTGAGCGAGGGAAGTGTCCTAAACGGTAACGTCAAGCCGAGCTTCGCAGCTTCGCGCCGGAGCGGCCATCGCCATGATGGCTCCTGCGACCGGCGAGCGCGCCGCCAGCGCGGAAAGATCGCGCACCACGGCGCGACCATGCTCGGCCCGCGAAATCAGTCCCGCCGCCCTGAAGCGCGACATGATGCGCGACAGTGTGTCGGGGTTTAGCCCCAGATAGTCGGCGATCTGAGTTCGGTCGAACGGCAGATCGAACTGCACGCCTCCGGCCGAGCGCGTCCCCAGGCGCGCGGCCAGTTCCAAGAGCAGGGTCGCCACCTTTTGTTCGCTGTCGAACTGCCCGAGGGCGATGGCATGCAGGGCTTGCCGGGCGACACGGTCTCCGGTCGCCGCGTCGGCATAGCGCAGCACGGCAGGCTCGGTCGCCGCCAGCGCGCCGAGCGCGGTGGCCCGCAAGCGCCAAACTTCGCCGGGGCCGGCCGCGACGAAAGCGGCACCGATATGCGGGGGGGCGAAACTCGAGCGCAACAAATCGCCCGGATAGAAGATGCTTGCGATCTGCCGAGCCCCGGTCGGCAAGGCGGCTTCCAGCGTGACCACCCCGGCCCGGACGATGAACACCGTCTCGCCGCCGTCGAGACCGAGCGGCAGGCTCTGGCCGCGGCGGGTGCGGATGGTGGTGGCATGGGTCTCCAGCGCGCACGGCACCCCGAGCGCCTGGCACGAACTGCATGCGGCGGGCTTTGCTGCTTCGCCTGCCTTTGTGCCGGCTATCATCGACAAGGCGTTTCCCCTCGGTTGGCATGGACTTGGCCACGCTTAAGCCTTCGCTTAGGGAGCTCCCTCTTGCCTTGATCTCGATCAAAACCAGCCGATGCTCGAACCGGCCGGCACCCCGGGCCGGTCTTGATCCAACATGCGACTCTGTGGCCTTCCCGCAACAGCGCGCGCGAGATTCGCCGGCCTCTGACCCCGGTCAGGCCGCGGGCCCTGAGGGCGCTTTGCGGCCGTCCCACTCCGTCACATGAATGTGCCTTGTGAATGCGGCTTGGGACGCGTCGCGAGTGCCGGCTGCGAACAAGGGGATATGACGATGAGGGGAACAAGGGGCTGGGCGCTGGCCGCTTCGATCTGCGGCTTGGGAACTCTGATTGGCGGCGGTTCCGCGATAGCCGGGAGCGACGACGGCAACGTCATGGTCCGCGTGCTTGGCACCATGGTCGATCCGGAGACCGACGCCACCGTGCGCGCGGGCGGCGTCGTGTTCCCCGGCGCAAATGCCGATGTCAGCACCGAAGTGATCCCGGCACTAACCCTCAGTTATTTCTTCAACAAGAATTTCGCCGTCGAGCTGTTCTGCTGCTTCGCCAAGCACCAGATCGACGCCAAGGGGACGATCGCCCCGCTCGGCGAGATCGCCGACACCTGGATCTTCCCGCCCGCGCTCACCTTGCAGTACCACTTCACGGGGATGGGCGCCTGGAAGCCCTATCTCGGCGCGGGCGTGCAATACATCAATTTCTTCGACACCGGCACCGGCGCCAATCGGCTTGGCGCCAGCAAAGTTAGCATCGACGACGCGTTCGGCTTCACCTTGCAGGCCGGCCTAGACCTGGCGATCGGCAATGGCTGGTATCTCAACGCCGACGTCAAGAAGACCTGGCTCGACACCGAGGTCACCTGGCACAACACCGCTATGTTCGAGGGTGCTAACGTCGTGGGCGACGCCGATCTCGACCCGTGGATCTTCTCGGTGGGACTCGGCTATCGCTTCAATCTGTTCGGTCACGGCGCCCAAACGGCGTCGATCGCCCCAATAAAATAATTTCAAAGAGGTTGGGGAGAGGGAAGGGCCCGGCCGCGTTGCCGTGCCCTTTACCATTTGGTCCGCCGATCAGCCTTGCCGATCACCGACTTGCGCGGCTAGAAGGTGGCTCGCGCGGGTCTTCGCGCGAGCCATGGAGTTCGGCAGTGCGCGTGGGCCTCTATCCCGGAAGCTTCGACCCCGTCACCTACGGCCACGTCGACATTGTGCGCCGGGCGGCGCGTCTGGTCGACAAGCTGGTCATCGCCATCGGCACCCATCACGACAAGCATCCCCTGTTCACCGCCGAGGAGCGAGTGAAACTCACCAAGGGCGTGCTCGGCCCGATCGCCGAATCGATTGGGCTTGCCCTGGAAATTAGGACCTACGGCAATCTCACCGTGGATGCCGCCAAGGACGCAAACGCCACCGTAGTCATTCGCGGCCTGCGCGACGCCGGAGACTTCGACTACGAGATGCAGATGGCGGGCATGAATCATACGCTGGCGCCGGAAATCGAGACAGTGTTTCTGGCCTCCTCGCCGGAATCGCGGCATATCGCTGCGAGCCTCGTCCGCCAGATTGCCGCAATGGGCGGCGACGTTTCATCCTTCGTGCCGCCCGTGGTGGCGGCAGCGTTGAAAAAGAAGTTCGCCGGCTAGCTGGCCGGCCCAGCAACCTACCCTGGGAGGTGTCATGCGATTTTCGTCAAGTTTGCTGTTCGCCACGTTGCTTGCATTTGGTCTGAGCTTTGGCCAAGGGGCAGCGCGCGCCGCCAACCTGGCCGATCCCGCCAGCCTCAACGAGCAGGCGCCCGCGACCTACAAGGCCAAGTTCGACACCAGCAAGGGCAGCTTCGTCGTCGAGGTCAATCGCGACTGGGCACCCAACGGTGCCGATCGCTTCTACAATCTGGTCAAGAGCGGCTTTTTCGACAACACCAGGTTCTTCCGGGTGATCCCCGGCTTCATGGTGCAGTTCGGCATCAACGGCGATCCCAGCATCGCCGCCGCCTGGCGCGCGGCCAATATCAAGGACGATCCCGTGAAGCAGAGCAACGCGCGCGGCATGGTCACCTTCGCCACGGCGGGGCCCAACACGCGCACCACTCAGGTCTTCGTCAATTACGGCAACAACGATTTCCTCGACAGCCAGGGCTTTTCGCCCTTCGGCAAGATCGTCTCCGGCATGGAGGTGGTGGACTCGCTCTATAGCGGCTATGGCGAGGGCGCCCCGGCCGGCAAGGGACCGAACCAGGGCCTGGTCCAGCAGCAGGGTAACGCTTACCTGCAACAGTCGTTTCCCGAGCTCGATTACGTCTCCAAGGCGACCATCGAGCCGTAGCCCTCGCATCGGAAGGAAGGACCGCAATGGCAAAACCCGAAGACACCCTGGTCATCGAGACCAGCAAAGGCCGCGTCGCGATCGAGATGCGTCCCGATCTCGCGCCCAACCACGTCGCCCGCATCAAGGAGCTGGCCCGCCAAGGCTTCTATGACGGGGTGGTGTTCCATCGCGTGATCGACGGCTTCATGGCTCAGACCGGCGACCCGACCGGCACCGGCACTGGCGGCTCCGGGCGAAAGCTTTCCGCCGAGTTCAACACCGAGCCGCATACGCGCGGCGCGGTGTCGATGGCGCGCGCGCAGTCGCCGGACTCCGCCGACAGCCAGTTCTTCATCTGCTTCGACGCCCGCAAGCTGTTCAAAGAAGGCGAATTTGAAAAAAATGTCTCGTTTGTTCCCTTGGGATGAGAACCGTTCATCCTCTCAACCACTCGATTATCGATGGAGAAATCGAAATCCTGCTGGTGAAAAATAAAAGTTGCAGACGGGGATGAGTAGAGTAAAACA
>JAWOJH010000002.1:0-20477 GCA_046481725.1 Methyloceanibacter sp.
GCCCAAGCTGCTCGCCGCGGAGGCGAGGCTGCTGGGCCTCGACGTCGGCACCAAGACGGTGGGCCTCGCTCTGTCCGACCTGACCCGCTCGATCGCCACCCCTTACCATACGATCAGGCGCCGCAAATTCACAGAAGACGCCGGCCTAATTCAAGAAGCCATTGAAAAGAATCAGATCGCCGCGCTGGTGATCGGCCTCCCCCTCAATCTCGACGGCTCGGAGGGGCCGCGGGCGCAGTCGACCCGGGCCTTCGCCCGCAACCTCGCGGCACGCATTGCCGTACCGATCGCCTTCTGGGACGAGCGCCTGTCGACCGCCGCGGTGGAGCGGCATCTGATCGAGGCCGACGCCTCGCGCAAGCGGCGCGCCGAAGTGATCGACCGCATGGCCGCAGCCTATATCCTGCAAGGCGCGCTCGACCGCCTGCGGAATCTCAAGGCGGGCAGCTAGCCAAACCGCTCAGCAGAACCAACCGCTCAGCCGAACCAAAGATATTCAGTGGGGTTGTCGGGGCAGAAGCCAAGCCCGCAGATCAGCAAGGTCGAGATCAGATTGCCAGCCGTGACCAGAGCGAAGATCGCGAGCGTCGCGAGCGGCAACGGACTGAGCCGCGGCGACCAGGGCTCGGGACGCCCGAACTGGCGGTCGGCGAGCAGCAGGATCGCGCCGCCGACGATGATCACGGTAAAGATAATGAACGCCCAGGTGTAGAGATGCAGCCCGAGATACGCATCTCCGAACGAGCCGGTCCCGGGCACGATGTGCAGCAGGATTTGTCGGATCGCGATCGCCGCGCCGGCACTCGCGCCGAGGATCAGCACGCCGTAATGGCTCGGCCGCGGACCGAACACGAGATTGAGCGCGAGCCCAAAGCCGGCGGCGATGAAAGCCGCGCGCTGCAAGACACATAGCGGGCACGGCAAATCGTGGAGCCAAACCTGGTCGACAAAGGCCGCCACCAGCACCAGATCGATCGCGATCAGCCCCAGCGCATTCAGGAGCTTCGAAACGTCGCCCGGCACGTTTGTCCCCCGAAGGTCAAAGCGCGATGTTGAGGGTACCGCTCATATGCACGCGGAAGAGCACCAGAAGCACGACCAGGCCGGCGACCCAGAATCCCATCGCCGCGCCGCGCTGCCTGAGCCAGGCGGCGCCCAGCCCGCAGGCAAACAGAAGGAAGGGTAAGCTCATCATGGCGCAGCCTCCGTTGACCGGTCCATGCGGTCCCCCATTCGCAGAGTCTTTTTTTTGACCTTCGATGATTCGCTGCGAGCCGTAAACTCTAACTTATTGGAATCGCGAGGGATGGCAAAGCAGCCCGCCGCTTTTGCCCACTGAAAAACGAGGCCGCCGGAGCCGCGGCCGCCCCCTTTCTTGACCCGTCGAAGTCAGACTACCAACAGTTCACGTCCGCAAAGGGCGGGCTCTGATTGGCGACCCCTTCGTCTTGTTTTGCACGCTGCGGCATGGGTTCGGCGATTCCAGCGGCGTCTCGCCTCCGTCTTATCACCTCTGCTTGTCATCGCTCGGCTTGACCGGGCGATCCGGTAATCACCGGCCCTAGTTGGTTAGCAGCGCCCGCGTTACTGGACGCCCGCCTTCGCGGGCATGACAAATGAGAGAGTGACGATCGAACGGGGAAGGCTTGCCGCATCCGGCGGCGGGGCTTATACAGTCTGCTTTGATGAGCCTTTCGCCCGAAGCCTCAATCTTCTCCTTCCCTCACCGCCATCTTCTTGGAATCGAAGGTCTTTCCCGCGACGAGATCGTCGCGCTGCTCGACCTCTCCGAAGCGGCCGCCAAGCTCGGCCGCCAAATCGACAAGAAGCGCGACGATCTGCGCGGCCGCACCCTGATCAATCTGTTCTTCGAGGCCTCCACCAGGACCCAGAGCTCCTTCGAGCTGGCCGGGAAACGGCTCGGCGCCGACGTGATGAACATGTCGGTCGGCACCTCCTCGGTGCAGAAGGGCGAGACCCTGATCGACACGGCGGTGACCCTGAATGCGATGCGCCCGGACCTCCTCGTGGTGCGCCATCATTCCGCGGGCGCGGTCGAACTCTTGTCGCAGAAGGTCGATTGCTCGGTGATCAATGCCGGTGACGGCAGCCACGAACATCCGACCCAGGCGCTGCTCGACGCGCTCACCATTCGCCGCCACAAAGGCGGCTTCGAGGGGCTGATCGTGGCCATTTGCGGCGACATCCAGCATTCGCGGGTGGCGCGCTCCAACATTCTTTGTCTCAACACCCTTGGCGCCAGGGTCCGCGTCGTGGCGCCATCGACCCTGCTGGCCTCCGGCATCGAGCGGCTCGGCGTCGAGGTCTATAGCTCGATGTTCGAAGGCCTGGAGGATGCCGACATCGTCATGATGCTGAGGCTTCAGCGCGAGCGGATGACTTCGAGCCTGGTTCCGAGCACGCGCGAATATTTTCACTTCTTCGGCCTCGACTACGAGAAGCTGGCCCGCGCCAAGCCCGACGCGTTGGTCATGCATCCGGGCCCGATGAATCGCGGCGTCGAGATCGACTCCAATGTCGCCGACGACCCGCGGAGCGTGATCCGCGAACAGGTCGAGATGGGCGTGGCGGTGCGCATCGCGGTGCTTCAGGCGCTCGCCCAGCACCTGCCCAACCGGTGACTGCCATGCAGCCTTACCCGCCCGAGTCCCGCAGCCGCCCCCTGGCCTTCGTCAATGCGCGGCTGATCGACCCCGCCGCGCGCCTCGATCAGCCCGGCGGCATTTTGGTCCGGGACGGGCTCATCGCCGATCTCGGACCGCAGATCGCCGAAGGCGCGGTCGGCGATGCCGAAACGATCGATTGCGCCGGCCTCGTGCTTGCCCCCGGCCTGATCGACATGATGGTGTTCACCGGCGAGCCGGGGCACGAGCATCGCGAGACCCTCGCCACCGCGAGCCGCGCCGCGGCCGCCGGCGGCGTGACCACGATCATTTGCATGCCAAACACCGATCCGGTGATCGACGACGTGGCGCTGGTCGATTTCATTCTGCGGCGCGCGCGGGATACCGCGCTGGTGCATGTGCATCCGATGGCCGCCATGTCCAAGGGTCTGCTCGGCGAGGAGATGAGCGAGATCGGCCTGTTGCGCGGCGCCGGCGCCGTCGCCTTCGCCAATGGCAAGGCGAGCCTCCCCAGCGCCAAGGTGATGCGCAACGTGCTGGCCTATGCCAAGGATTTCGGCGCGCTGATCGTGCATCACCTCGAAGATCCGACGCTCGCGCAGGATGGGGTGATGAACGAGGGCGAAGTCGCCACCCGGCTCGGCTTGCGCGGTGTGCCGGCCGCCGCCGAGACCATCATGCTCGAGCGCGACATCCGCCTGGTGGAACTCACCGGCGGCCGCTATCACGCCGGCCTGATCTCCTGCCGCGCCTCGCTCGACATCATCCGCACCGCGAAGCTGATGGGCCTCCCCGTCACCTGCGGCGTGTCGATCAACCATCTCACCCTGAACGAAAACGACATCGGCCCCTACCGCACCTTCTTCAAGATGAAGCCGCCGCTTCGCGCGGAGGCCGACCGCCAGGCCATGGTCGAAGGCGTGGCGTCCGGCGACATCGATGTGATCGTCTCGGCGCACGACCCCCGCGGCGCGGAAGGCAAGCGCCGCCCCTTCGCCGAAGCCGCGGACGGCGCGGTGGGGCTCGAGACCATGCTCGGCGCCGCGCTTCGCCTCTATCAAGGGGGCGAGATCGTGCTCGGCCGGCTGCTCCAGGCGCTCACCACGAACCCGGCGCGGCTGCTTGGCCTGGCGGGGGGACGCCTCGCCAAGGGTGCGCCGGCCGATCTGGTGCTGATCGATCTCGACACGCCCTGGGTGGTCGAGCCGGAGCGCCTGCGCTCCAAATCGAAGAACACCCCGTTCGACGGGGCGCGCCTCCAGGGCCGGGCGCTTCTCACTGTCGTTGCCGGAACCCTTGTCTACAACTACGCTGACCCTTCGGGCCCGTGACGGCGCCTTCGTCTGAGGGGTGATACGATGTCTCCCGCTGAATGGAATGGCGGCCTCGTCCTGCTTGCCGCCTTGGCCGGCGGTTATCTGCTCGGCTCGATTCCCTTCGGCCTGATCCTCGCCAAGCTGTTCGGTCTCGGCGACCTGCGCCAGATCGGCTCGGGCAATATCGGCGCGACCAATGTGCTGCGAACCGGCAGCAAGGGGGTCGCCGCGCTCACGTTTTTGCTCGACGCGGCGAAGGGCACGGCCGCCGTATGGCTCGCCGCGCGATTTGGACCCCTCGCCGCGCTGTTTGGAGGGCTCGGCGCCTTTGTTGGACACCTCTATCCGGTCTGGCTCGGCTTTCGCGGCGGCAAGGGCGTCGCCACCTATTTTGGTGTGCTGCTCGGGCTGTATTGGCCGGCGGCCGCCTTGTTCGCCGCGACTTGGCTCGGCATTGCTTATCGTACGCGCTACTCCTCCCTCGCCGCGCTGACGGCGAGCGGAGCAAGTGTCGCGTTACTCGCGCTGACCTTCCAATGGCGGCTCGCGGGATTGTTCCTGCTGCTCACCGTCCTCCTCTATGTCCGGCATGCCGGCAATATCCGCCGGCTAACGCGAGGCGAGGAGGCGCGCATTGGCGAGACCAAGCACTAAGCCTCCTCCGCAACGCGGCGCGCTAAAGCTCACCCGGCAACAACGCCTGAGTTGGCTGAGACTGATCCGCAGCGAGAATGTCGGCCCCGCCACCTTCCGCGCCTTGGTCAACGAGTTCGGCGGCGCCGAAGCCGCTATCCATGCCCTGCCCGCCCTGTCGCGGCGCGGCGGCCGTACGGACATATGCCTTTGCTCGGAGGCCGAGGCCGAAGCCGAGCTTGAGGCTGCCGAGCGCTTGGGGGCGAGCCTGGTCGCCATCGGCGAACCGGGCTACCCGCCCGCGCTCGCGCAGGTCGGCGCCCCGCCCCCGTTGCTGTTCGTCAAGGGCAGGCTCGATCTCGCCGGCATCCCCATCGTCGCCATGGTCGGTGCGCGCAACGGTTCGGCGGTCGGGCAGAAATTCACCCGTCAGCTTGCCACCGATCTCGCGATCGAAGGCTTCGTGATCGCCTCGGGCCTGGCTCGCGGCATCGATACCGCTGCCCATCGCGCCGCGCTCGAGCACGGGACCATCGCCGTGCTGGCCGGCGGACTGGACATCGTCTACCCACCGGAGAATGAGGCGCTCCAGCTCGCCATCGGCGAGCAAGGCATGCTGATCAGCGAACGCTCTCCCGGATTCCAGCCGCGCGGCAAGGACTTCCCTCGCCGCAATCGCCTGATCTCGGGGATTTCGCTCGGCGTCGTCGTCGTCGAAGCTGCCGAGCGTTCCGGCTCTCTGATCACCGCGCGTCTTGCCGGCGAGCAGGGGCGCGAGGTGTTTGCGGTCCCCGGCAGCCCGCTCGACCCGCGCGCCGCCGGCACCAACAATCTGCTGAAGCAGGGCGCCTGCCTAGTCACCAGCGCTCGCGACATTCTCGAAACGCTGGCGCCGATCCTCGGGCGCAGTCCGGCGCCGCCGGCAGAACTTGCAGCCGCCGACTTCGATCGTGCGCCCGAACCGTTGCCCGAGATCCGGCAGAGCGAGCGCGAACTGATCGTCGGCGCATTGGGCCCGAGCCCCGTCGATATCGACGAGTTGATTCGCGCCACCGGGGTGTCGACCCGGAAGGTCCATGTCGTGCTGCTGGAGCTGGATCTAGCCGGCCGGTTGCAGCGTCATGGCCAGCAGCTCGTCTCGCTGCGGCTGTAACGCCTCAGTCGCGCTTAACCACCTGGCTCTTGGCCTCTTCCCTGGCGACATCGATCAGATAGGCGAGAAACGGCATTTCCGCACTCTTGGCGACCTGATGCAGCCCCTCGAGCATCGAGGCGATATAGTGGAGCCGCCTCCCGATGCGTGATGTCAGGCCCGTTCGTCGATGGGCTGGCACCGCCTGCTGGAGGCCGGGCGCGCGTCCCTGCCATTCTACCTTGCCTTGTGCTCGCGCCGAGATTCCCCAGCGCCGCCGCCGATTGGCTGATTTCGGCCGCGGCAGACCTATCAACTCTTCTTTGGCCTAACAGCCATAGGTTGTTTTAGTTAATCTACACACCTATAAGTTGTCAATCCAGTTAAGGCAGATTTGACACTCGGCCCCTTAGACACCATTTTCCGCCCATAACCGGGTCCATCCGGCACGCCGCCCTCTGCCTGACGCAATTGGTGCGGCTAGGAATGTCTCAATGAACATCGTCATCGTCGAATCGCCCGCCAAGGCAAAGACCGTCAATAAGTATCTCGGGGCCGGCTACCACGTGATCGCCTCCTACGGCCACGTGCGCGACCTGCCCTCGAAGAACGGTTCGGTCCTGCCGGACAAGGATTTCGAGATGCATTGGGACGTCGAACCCAAAGCGGCGAAGCGGCTCGACGAAATCGCCAAGGCCATGAAGGGCGCCAACAAGCTGATCCTGGCGACCGACCCCGACCGGGAGGGGGAGGCCATCTCCTGGCACGTCCTCCAAGTGCTGGACCGCAAGAAGGTGCTCGACGGCATCCCCGTCGAGCGTGTCGTGTTCAACGCGGTGACCAAGGAGGCGGTACTCGACGCGATGCGCCATCCGCGCGCCATCGACCGGCCCCTGGTCAACGCCTACCTTGCCCGCCGGGCGCTCGACTATCTCGTCGGCTTCACCTTGTCGCCGGTGCTTTGGCGAAAGCTCCCCGGCGCCCGGTCGGCCGGCCGGGTGCAATCCGTGGCGCTCCGCCTGGTGTGCGACCGCGAACTTGAGATCGAGCGATTCAAGACGCAGGAATATTGGTCGATCACCGCCGAACTCGTCACGGCCAAGAACGAGAGCTTCCAGGCTAGGCTCGTCACCGCCGAGGGCAAGAAGCTCGACAAGTTCGACATCCAGGATGCCGCCACGGCAGAGCGGCTCAAAGCCGCGCTCGAAGGCGGCCGCTTCCAGGTCGCCAATGTCGAAAGCAAGGCGCAACGCCGCAACCCGGCCGCGCCCTTCACCACCTCGACCCTCCAGCAAGAGGCCTCGCGCAAGCTCGGCTTCTCGCCGCGGCACACCATGCAGCTCGCGCAGCGCCTTTATGAAGGCGTCGACATGGGCGGTGAGGCCGAGGGCCTTATCACCTATATGCGCACCGACGGCGTGCAGATCGTCCCTGAGGCGATTGCCGCCATACGCCGGCTGGTGACCAAGCTCTATGGCGACCGCTACGTCCCCGCCTCCCCGCGCCAATACGAAACCAAGGCCAAGAACGCACAGGAAGCGCACGAGGCGATCCGGCCGACCGACTTCACCAAGGAGCCCGACAAGGTCGCCCGCTATCTCGATGCGGATGCGGCCAAGCTTTACAAGCTCATCTGGCAGCGTACCCTGGCGAGCCAAGCCTCCAGCGCCGAGATCGAGCGTACCGCCGCCGAAATCGATGTCGCCGGCAAGGACGGGAAGCCATACGGCGTGAGGGCTACGGGCTCGGTCGTCCGCTTCGACGGGTTCCTCAAGATCTACGAGGAAGGCCTCGACGACGCCGTGGGCGAGGATGGCGCGCTGCCGCCGCTCGCCAAAGGAGACGCGCCCGACCCGCGCAAGATCGAGGCGAAGCAGCATTTCACCGAGCCGCCCCCCCGCTACAGCGAGGCGACCCTCATCAAGAAGATGGAGGAACTCGGCATCGGCCGGCCGTCCACCTACGCCTCGACGCTCAACGTGCTGCGCGACCGCGAATATGTCCGCATCGACAAGAAGCGCCTCATGCCGGAAGACAAGGGACGCCTCGTCACCGCTTTTCTCGAGAGCTTCTTCAGTCGCTATGTCGAATACGACTTCACCGCCGACCTCGAGGAGAAGCTCGACCGCATCTCGGCCGGCGAACTCGAATGGAAGGACGTGCTGCGCGACTTCTGGGATGAGTTCATCGCGGCGGTGGAGGACATCGGCGATCTTCGCATCACCGAGGTGCTCGACGCGCTGAACGATCTGCTCGGCCCCCATATCTTCCCAGATCAGGGCGAGGGCACCGACCCGCGCGCGTGTCCCTCCTGCAATGCGGGACGCTTGAGCCTGAAGGTCGGCAAGTTCGGCGCCTTTATCGGCTGCTCGAGCTATCCCGATTGCCGCTACACGCGTCAGCTCGCGGATACCAATGGCGAAAAAGCGTCGCTGGCGGAAGGCAAAGTGCTCGGGAGCGACCCGGAGACCGGGCTCGACGTGTCCGTGCGCACCGGACGGTTCGGGCCTTACGTCCAGCTTGGCGAACAGAATGGCGGCGAAAAGCCGAAACGCGCATCGATCCCCAAGGGCACCGATCCGGAAGGGCTCGATCTGGAGCACGCTCTGGCGCTGCTCTCCCTCCCGCGCGAAGTCGGGCTTCATCCGGAAAGCGGCAAGCCGATCACCGCCGGCTTCGGCAGGTTCGGCCCCTACATCCAGCATGACGGCAAATATGCGAGCCTTGGCACCACCGAGGAGGTGTTCGAGGTTGGCCTCAATCGCGCCGTCAGCCTGCTGGCCGAGAAGGCGGCATCCTCACGCGTCCGGCGCGGCGCTAGTGTCATCAAGGAACTCGGCGATCACCCCGGACTCGGCGGCAAGGTGCAGGTCTTGACTGGCCGCTATGGCCCCTACGTCAATCATGGCAAGGTCAACGCCACTTTGCCGAAAGACCGCGAGCCGGAGCAGGTGACCCTCGAAGAGGCGGTCGAGTTGATCGCGGCCAAGGCCGGCAAGGGGCCGGCCAAGAAGAAGCCGGCACGCAAATCTGCCAAGGGCAACAAAGAGACCGTCGAGGAGACGGCAGGCTGAGCGGCGCCCGTGACCAAAACTAAGGGGGCTTCGCGCAAGAAGGCGGCAGGCAACCTTCCGACGCGCCAAGAGATCGTCGACTATCTCGCCACCGCCGCCGGCGAAACCGGCAAGCGGGAGATCGCCCGTGCCTTCGGCATCAAGGGCGGCGACCGTATCGCGCTGAAAGAGCTTTTGCGCGGCATGGCCGATGACGGGCTGATCGCCGGATCGCGGCGCAAGCTGTCCCGACCCGGCGTGCTCCCGCCGGTTACGGTGCTGGAAATCACCGGGCGCGACGCCGACGGCGAATTCGTTGCCAGGCCCGCCACCTGGGACGAAGAGCACGGACCGCCACCGCGCATCCTCATGGTCGAGAGCAGGCGCGAGGCAGGCCCCGTGGCGGGTGTCGGCGATCGGGTGCTGGCGCGCATCACCGCGCTTGGCGCGGATGCCGGCTATCCCTATCAAGCCCGTACCATCAAGCGCCTGGCGCGCGCCCGGGCCAATCTGCTCGGCGTCTTCCGCGCTCTTCCCGGCAATACCGGTGTGATCGACCCCGTCGATCGTAAGCAGCTCCGCGAGTGGCCGGTGGCGCGCGGCGCCACCAGCGATGCCGAGACTGGAGAACTGGTCCGCTTCGAACTCGCGCGGGGGGCGCGCTACGGAGTGCAGACCGCGCGCGTGGTCGAGCGGCTCGGCAATCCGCAAGCGCAGCAACTGACGAGCCTGATCGCCGTCCATGCCCATGGCATTCCCGATGTCTTTCCCGAAGCGGCCCTCGCCGAGGCCGAAGCCGCCAAGGAGCCGGACCTCAAGCGCCGCGAGGATCTGACGCATCTGCCGCTGATCACCATCGATCCCTCGGATGCGCGCGACCATGACGACGCTGTGTTCGCCGAGCCCGATCCCAATCCGCAAAATCACGGCGGCTGGGTGGTGATCGTCGCCATCGCCGACGTCTCGGCCTATGTGCGTCCCGGCAGCGGCCTGGACAAGGAAGCGCGCAAGCGTGGCAACTCGGTCTATTTCCCCGACCGGGTCGTACCGATGCTGCCGGAACGGCTTTCGGCCGAGCTCTGTTCGCTTACCGAGGACGATTCGCGGGCCTGTCTCGCCGTGCGCATGGTCTTCGACAAGGACGGCACGAAGCTCACGCACCGCTTCTTTCGCGCTCTGATGCGCTCCGCCGCGAGCCTCACCTATGAGCAGGCGCAAGCCGCGATCGACGGGCGCACCGACGAGGCGACGGACCCGCTGGTCGACACCGTGCTGCGGCCGCTCTGGGGCGCCTATGGCAGCCTCGCGCGCGCTCGCATCGAGCGCGGACCGCTCGATCTCGATCTGCCGGAGCGCAAGATCCTGCTCGATGAAAAGGGCCGGGTGCGCGGCGTAACGTCCCCTCCCCGGCTCGACGCGCATCGCCTGATCGAGGAGTTCATGATCTCGGCCAATGTCGCCGCGGCCGAGACGCTCGAGGCGAAGCGCTCGCCGCTGATCTATCGCGTGCATGACAGCCCGTCGAAGGAGAAGCTAGCTTCGCTGGGGGAATTTCTGAGCACCATCGGCATCAAATTGCCGAAGGCGGGCACCCTGAAGCCGGCGCAATTCAACCGCATCCTTGCGGACACCCGCGCCACGCCGAC
The DNA here is from genome assembly GCA_046481725.1 of Methyloceanibacter sp. GTDB lineage: Bacteria > Pseudomonadota > Alphaproteobacteria > Rhizobiales > Methyloligellaceae > Methyloceanibacter. Next base: position 10,426 of record JAWOJH010000002.1, read on the forward strand.
CGCAGATCTGGTCGGCGAGGTCATTCTGCGCAGCCAGGCGCAGGCCGAATATAGCGCGGGCAATTTCGGGCATTTCGGGCTTAATCTGCGCAGATACGCGCATTTCACCTCGCCGATCCGCCGCTATGCCGACCTTATCGTGCACCGGGCGCTGGTGCGCGCTCTGGGCTTCGGGAATGACGGGCTGACCGACGCTGAAATCGCGGAGTTCGATCAGATCGCGCAGGCCATTTCCGACACGGAGCGCCGTGCCATGGCCGCCGAGCGCGACACCGCCGACCGGCTGATCGCCGCTTATCTCGCCGACCGCATCGGCGCGACCTTCCAGGCGCGTGTTTCGGGGCTGGTCCGCACCGGCCTCTTTGTCAGGCTGATCGAGACCGGCGCCGATGGCTTCGTCCCAGCTTCCTCGATCGGGCGCGAATATTTCTATCACGACGAGGCGCGGCACGCTTTGGTGGGGGAAGATACCGGCCAGGGCTACCGCCTAGGCGATCCGGTCGAGGTCCGCCTGGTCGAAGCCATCCCCACGGCAGGTGCGCTCCGCTTCGAGATGTTGAGCGAGGGCCGGGCACTTGGCGCGCGACAGAAGGGCGCTCGCCCCGCGAGTGACAAGGCCAAGGGGCACCGGTACAAGAGCAAATCAGGCCGGCCGTCACCGGGCCGGACCTCGCGCAAGCGGCGCTAGCCAGGACGAAGCGATGCACCAGCCCGAAACATCAGGTACTCAACACTTTGGCGGCAAGCCGGAGCGGGCGATCTTCGGCTCCCTGCTCAGGGGCTCGTTGCTGAAATGCCCTGCCTGCGGTTCGGGCGCCATGTTCGCCCGTTACCTGAAAGTGGCCGACAATTGCCCGGCTTGCGCCGAGGCGCTGCACCATCATCGGGCAGACGACGCACCTGCCTATTTCACCATCGTCATTGTCGGCCATGTTGTGGTGAGCCTGGTGCTGGCCCTGGAGATGGCCTACCGGCCGGCCCTCTGGATCCACGCGGCACTCTGGCTGCCGCTGACCGTGCTGCTGACGCTGCTCTGCCTGCCCTCCGTCAAGGGGGCGCTGGTAGGCCTGCAATGGGCGCTGCGCATGCATGGCTTCGATCCCGACGCCAAGGATGACGTGGACGGCTTCGATGCCGACCTCGCCCCGCGCCAGCGCCTTGACTTCCGGCCCTGAGCGACTAGGTTCCCGGCTCATTCGTATGTTCGAGGATTGAGATGGCCAAGCCCGTCACCCAGAAGATCAAGCTCGTGAGCTCTGCCGGCACGGGCTATTACTACGTGACCAAGAAGAATCCGCGCAATCAGACCGAGAAACTGGTCTTCAAGAAATACGATCCGGTCGCGCGCAAGCACGTAGACTTCAAGGAAGCCAAGATTAAATAGCGGATCGCAGGCAAGTCCCTTTGGACCGATGCCCGGCCCCCGGCGCGACGGGGACGGACCCGCAAGCCAGCGACCCGAAAAGGGCCGCTAGACTTGGTGGCCGGCCGAAACGCGGCGCTAACGAGGAGGCCACTCAACCGCGCTCCGGCCGGCCGAACCCCACGGACCCAGGAGATGCGGCGGACCTGAGCACTCCGTAGGGTTATCTCGATACAGGAAGACTGGATTATGAGGCGGCGCGCTTAAGTCGCGCCAACTGCCCTTTTCGACCCTGCCTCCCCTCAAATTCGACGGCGCTAGTCAAACCATAAAACCGCCCCTGAAGGGACTAAATCAAGCTTATTATTGCGCTTAATACGATAAAATGCGAGCCATTGTAAAGCCTTAAGGTTAATCGTTCAGGTGGCACCTCAAGTGCCGAGACAGCCTTGAGAAAGGCGCCCAGCCTACGGAATCGAACCAAGTGATTCGCGGCACCGTCGCCGGCGCCGATTAGGCTGCGTCGGCGACGACCCGGTTGCGCCCGTCCCGCTTGGCGCAATAAAGCGCCTGGTCCGCCCGCTTCAAAATCAGCTCCGGTGTGTCGTCGGCGAATTCCAGCGCCGCGACCCCGACGCTCGCCGTCACTTCCAACTTGCCGATCCGCTCGCCAGCATAAAACGGCGCCGCGGCGATGCATTGGCGCAAGCGCTCGCCTACCAGATAGGCCTTGGCTAGGTCGGTATCCGGCATGACCACGACGAACTCCTCGCCGCCAAGCCGGCAAGCGAGGTCGATGCCTCGAATATTGCGCCGGACCCGTGAGGCAAATTCGCGAAGGACGGAATCCCCCGCGTCATGACCGTGGCTGTCATTGACCGCCTTAAAGTAGTCAATGTCGAGCAGCAGCACTGAGAGCGGTTTGCCGCGCTGCGAGGCTTCCTCGAACAGCGTCTTCAAATGGCTGCTACGGCGGTTATGCAGCGCCGTGAGCGGATCGAGAATCGCCATCTCGACCGTCTCTTCCAGCCGCGTCCGCAAATAGTCGGTGTAGCGCTTGCGCTTGATCTGGGTCCGCACCCGCGCCACGAGCTCGTTCGGATCGACCGGGCGAACGATATAGTCGTTGACGCCCATATCGAGGCCCCTGAGCAGCTTGGCGTCGTCGCCCGGCTCGACCACGATCATGATCGGCAGGTGCCGGGTGCGGTCGAGCGAGCGCACCTGCGAGCAAAGCCGCAAGCCGTCGGCATTTTGCAGGCTGAGGCTGACGATCATCAGGTCGAAATCGCCGTCCGGCAGGGTCAGCAAGGCCCGCGACGGATCGGTCTCCCGCTCGATCCGGTGCTCGTCCTTCAGCGCGGCGATCATGCGCTCGGCCGAACGGTCGCGATCCTCGACAAGGAGAATGCGGCCGCCGCGCCCGAGCTGGTCGAGTCTGATGCCCAAGGTGGCGGCGAAACCCATCTGCTCCTCGGTCGAGGCGCGCATCAGGATCTCGTCGGTGAGCATTTTCAGCCTAGCCAGGTTCTTTACCCGGGTAATCAGGGCGATGTCGTCGACCGGCTTGGTGAGGAAATCGTCGGCCCCTGCTTCGAGCCCCTTGACGCGGTCGGAGGGTTGATCGAGCGCGGTGATCATAATCACCGGGATATGCTGCGTGCGCGGCTCGGCCTTCAGCCGCCGGCACACCTCGAAGCCGTCCATGCCGGGCATCATCACGTCGAGCAGCACCACGTCGGCCCGCTCGCGCGTGCAGATATGCAGCGCCTCGGGGCCGCCTTTTGCCGTGCGCACTTCGAAATAGTCCGCCGTGAGCCGCGCCTCGAGAAGTTTCAGATTGGCGTCGACATCGTCGACCACAAGAACGCGGGCGGTCATAGTGTTAACGGGCCTCGCCGATGAACTGCCTCACCGTGTCGAGGAACATCGACACAGAGATCGGCTTGGAGATATAGGCCTCGCACCCGCCTTCGCGGATCCGTTCCTCGTCGCCCTTCATGGCGAAGGCAGTGACCGCAACCACCGGGATCTCCCGCAACTGGTCGTCCTCCTTCAGCCATTTGGTCACCTCGAGCCCCGAGACCTCGGGAAGCTGGATGTCCATCAGGATGAGGTCGGGGCGGTGCTCGCGCGCGAGCGCCAGCGCCTCCATCCCATTCCGCGTCTGCAAGGTCTTGTAGCCATGGGCATCGAGCAGATCGTGGAACAGCTTCATATTGAGGTCGTTGTCCTCGACGATCAGAACGGTCTTCGTCATCGGCCTGGGCCCCGTAGTTTCGGTCGGCCCATGATGGGCGATCTGCGCATAATGCGCCATGGCGCTCGGCGCCGGTCTTACCCGCCAGAACATCGTGAGTTGAATCCCATCCTCTCGGCCCGGCGATTTCACCCGAAACCCGTAACCAATTTGTTTAGAGGGGCCCGCAAAGGCGGTGGGAAAACTGGAAATTTTGGCCTCGCCGCGCCCAATGTGGGCCCGCCAATGGACCCAACAGGAGCCAATTTCAGCGGGGCCAATTCAGCGGCAGTCAGGCGATTTGAGGTATTCCAGCGCGGTCAGAGTGCCGTGGATCGTGAAGTCGCCGTAGTCGATCAATAACTCCCGGCTCACCCCGTTCTCGTAGAGGCGAAAATCGATCTGGTAGCTCGGGGTGAGATCGTCATTCTTCGGCTCGAAATAGCCGATCGACATCGGCCAGGAAGCGAGCTTGCCCAAGCCGTTGTCCTTGGCCGCGGCTTCAAGTTCCGCGTCGGCGCCTGGCTCCACCTTGTTGCCGATGAAGGCCGTGGTCTCGTAGACCTTCTGCCCCTTCTCCGAGCCATCATAGACGCGGGCCTGGAACAGCCCGCGGCCGGCTTGCGCGGTCTGGATCAGCGCGAGACTGTGCTGGGTCGGAAACAGCACCTGGCCCGAGAGATTGAGTTCGGCATGCGACGGCTGGCTGAGCTTCACCTTGACGGCTTCGTTGGGCCGCTCGCGCACCGCGCGCCCCATGGTCACGTCGCCGAGCTTCTCGTTGAGATATTGCGCCGACTGGAACCGGAATTTCTGGCCGTCCCCCTCTTCCCAGGTCGACGACCTGAGATCGGTGAGATTGGTTTGCCCCTGCGAGTCGGTCATATGCGTGACCATGCGCATATTCAGCGAATAGCCGTCGCAAGACGAGCCGGTGAATTCGAACACCATACGGCCGTCGATGCCGGTGATACCGGAGGCCGAGCGGGCATCCTGCAACGTCATTTCGTAGATCGCGCGGTGCGCTGCCAGCCGGTTCGGCTCCTTGGCGGCGAGCGCCTGGGCATGACCGGTCGAGGCGCCCGCAACCAGCAACGCCGCCACCAACGCGAGCAATGGACGTTGGCAGGTACCGGGCATACTCCCTCGCATGATTGTGCCCGACTTACTACCGGACGGGGTATCGTCCGCCCCTGGGCTGGAACCTCAGCCTTTTCGCATCAACCGTCACGCCCGACAAGAGGCCCGGAAAGGGAGTCCGCCGCTTGCAGGCCGGCCGAATTTACCTGATGGTTTATGGCGCTAGGATAGAGACTTACACTGGATTGGAGGCCGTACATGGCTGGTGAGATCGAAGCACGGCTGAAAGCGCTCGGCCTGGTCCTGCCGGAGGCCAAGGCACCGATCGGTGCCTATGTCCCCTTCCTGCATCTTGGCGCCCAGTTGTTCATTTCCGGCCAGCTCCCGATCAGCGCCGGCAAGATCATCGAAGGCAAGGTTGGCGCCGGGCTCGATCTCGGCGAGGCGCAAGCGGCGGCGCGCGCCTGCGCCATCAACATTTTGGCCCAGGCCAAGGCGGCCTTGCGCGACCTCGACCGGATCGTGCAACTGCTGCGCCTCAACGGATTCGTCAACGCTACACCCGACTTCCCCGACCATCCGAAAGTGCTCAACGCCGCCTCGGAACTGATGGTCGAGATTCTCGGCAGCAAGGGCCTGCATACCCGGATCGCCGTCGGCTGCGCCAGCCTGCCGCTCAATGCTGCCGTCGAGATCGATGCAATTTTCGCGGTCGATTGACCGCCTTGGCTTCGAGCGCCACCCATGGCCGAGCTTTATTGGTTGAAGCGGCCGATCGCTCATCGCGGGCTGCATGACGCTGCCAAAGGCATCGTCGAGAACAGCGCCTCGGCGGTGCGCGCCGCCATGGGCGCGGGTCTCGCAATAGAGGTCGATCTGCAATGCGCCGCGGGCAACATGCCTGTGGTATTCCACGATGCAGCACTCGACCGGCTCACCGCAGAGACCGGTCCGGTCGTGGCGCGTGACATCGAGGCTTTGTCGAAGATCCCATTGCGCGGCAGCGCCGACTGCATCCTGACCCTCCCCGCCCTGCTGACCCTGGTGAACGGCCATGTTCCGCTCATCCTCGAGGTAAAGAGCCGCTGGACGCGCGACGGCGCCTTCGAGGCGAATGTCGCCAAGCTGCTCGAATCCTATCCCGGACCGGTGGCGGTGATGTCGTTCGACCCGCATTGCGTGGCGGCCTTCCGCCAGGCGGCGCCCAACCTGCCCCGCGGACTGGTCGCCGAACGCTTCGACGACCCGCACCACCGTCCACCACTTTCTTTCTGGCAGCGCCTGGCCATGCGCAACCTGATCACCGCCGCCATCGCCCGGCCAAACTTCATCGCTTACGATATTAGGGCGCTCCCGGCGCTCGCGCCGCTTGTCGCCCGCTTCGTGTTCGGACTGCCGCTGATCGCCTGGACCGTTCGCAGCAAGGAACAGCGCGAGCGCGCCTTGCGCTATGCCGACTCTATCGTCTTCGAAGGAATTGCGCCTTAGCCATGGGCGATATCGACCAGCCGCCGAATAGCGCCGCGAATGACCGCCGCGCCGGCGCGTTCACGGTGCGCCTTTCGTCGATCGCAGAGGTGGCGGCTGAAGACTGGGACGCCTGCGCCGGACCTCAGCCTAACCCATTCACGTCCCATGCATTTTTGGCGGCATTGGAAGAGAGCGGTTCGGCCGCGGCCGAGACCGGCTGGCTGCCGCAGCATCTCCTGCTCGAGGACGATGCGGGCAAGCTGCTCGGCTGCATGCCGTGCTACCTGAAATCGCACTCCCAAGGCGAATATGTGTTCGATCATGGCTGGGCCGACGCCTATCTACAGGCCGGCGGCCGCTACTATCCCAAGCTGCAAGCCTCAGTTCCCTTCACGCCAGTAACGGGCCAGCGGCTGCTGGTGCGGCCCGGCAAGGGCGCGGACGAGCGCGAGGGGCTCTTGCTTCAGGCCGGGATGCAGGTGGCCGATAGGCTCGGCGTGTCCTCGCTGCATGTCACCTTCCTCACCCGCGAGGAATGGCAGCGCGCCGGCGCGCTCGGGCTGCTCCAGCGCACCGGCCAGCAATTCCACTGGCAAAACGACAACTATGCCGGCTTCGAGGATTTCCTGAACGCGCTCGCCTCGCGCAAGCGGAAGACAATCCGGCGCGAGCGCCGCGACGCCTTGAGCGAGGGCATCGAAATCGAGTGGGTGACCGGGAGCGATCTCACCGAGGCGCATCTCGACGCCTTTTTCGCGTTCTACCAGGACACCGGCTCGCGCAAATGGGGCTCGCCCTATCTGACGCGGGATTGCTTCAGCCTGCTGCGTCAGAGCATGGCAAACCGCATCCTGCTCGTGCTCGCCAGGCGGGACGGCCGCCATGTTGCCGGCGCTTTCAACATCATCGGCGAGGATACGCTTTATGGCCGCTATTGGGGCAGCCTCGAGCACCACGCCTTCCTGCATTTCGAGGTCTGCTACTATCAAGCCATCGACTTCGCCATTCAGCACGGGCTGAAGCGGGTCGAAGCCGGCGCGCAAGGGGCGCACAAGCTGGCGCGCGGTTATCTGCCGAGCGAGACCTACAGCGCCCATTACATCACCCATCCGGGCTTGCGCCGCGCCGTCGCCGACTATCTCAAGCGCGAGCGGCGCCAAGTCGCGCGCGAAGCCGCGCTGCTCACCGAGGAATCGCCTTTCCGGCGGGGCGCAAACTGACTTTCAGCCGTGCGCGCGTGCCAGCGGACCGTCGGCTACCAATCAACTGTCATGCTCCCGTGCCAGGGTTGCGCTCGCCGCAACCCACTTACGCCGATGTCGGTCCGAACTCTTTCCACGGACCTCGCGAGGCGACGCTCACCGGAGCACCGTCATGGAACTTCCAATCGCAAAGGAATTTGCTGTCCCAGCCAGTCTGCACGGCAAACGCGGGCTCGTGGTCGGCATTGCGAACGGGGCCAGCATCGCCGCCGGTTGCGCTCGCGCCTTCGCCGCTGCCGGCGCCACTCTCACGGCGACCTATCTAAACGATAAGGCGCGGCCTCATGTGCAGGCGGTCACCGACCCGCTGGGCTGCAAGCTTCTGCTGGGCTGCGACGTGCGCATCCCGGGCCAATTGGAAGCAGCGTTTGGGAAGATCAGCGAAGAATGGGGCGAACTGGACTTCCTGCTGCATGCGATCGCTTTTGCCCCTAAGGCCGATCTGCACGGCCGTGTCGTGGATTGCAGCGCCGAAGGCTTTGCTCTGGCCATGGATGTGTCCTGCCACTCCTTCTTACGGATGGCGCATCTGGCCGAACCATTGATGACGCGCGGCGGATGTCTGCTGACGGTCACCTTCTACGGCTCGGGACGGGTGGTCGCGCATTACAATTTGATGGGACCGGTGAAGTCAGCGCTGGAGAGCGCAGTGCGCTACACAGCGGCCGAACTCGCGCCGAAGGGCATCCGCGTGCATGCGATCTCGCCCGGACCGATCAGCACTCGGGCTGCCAGCGGAATTCATCGCTTCGACGAACTGATCGCCGCTGCCGCTGCCATGGCACCCAGCCACCAGTTGGTGGATATCGACGACGTTGGGGCTCTGGCCGCTTTCCTCGTCAGCGACGGCGCGCGCCATATCACCGGCACCATCATTCCAGTCGATGGCGGGCAGCATCTGGCGTAACGCCCGCGCGATCGCTGCTTGGCCTACCGGTGCAGCAAGCGACCGGGTGTCATACCCGCGAAGGCGGGTATCCAGTAACCCCGGCATTTCGCTATAAGTGTCCGCGGTGGTTACTGGATCGCCCGGTCAAGCCGGGCGACGACTAAAATGGGAAGCGCGATGGCCTACGACGACAATAACATCTTCGCCAAGATGCTGCGGGACGAGATCCCCTGCCACAAAATCTACGAGGACGAGAATACCCTCGCCTTCCTCGACATCATGCCGCGCAGCGAGGGCCACACCCTCGTCATCACCAAGGAGAGGGCGCGCGATCTGTTCGATATTTCGCCGGACGGGCTGGCCAAGCTGATGGCGGTGGTGCGGAAGCTCGCGCCCAAGATCAAAGAGGCCGTGGGCGCCGAGGGCGTGCTGATTCAGCAATTCAACGGCGCGGCCGCGGGCCAGACCGTGTTCCATCTCCACGTCCATATCGTCCCGCGCAAGGAGGGCGAGCCGCTGAAGTCCCATGCCGGCAAGATGGAAGACCATGCCAAGCTCACCGCCACCGCCGAAAAAGTCCGGAAAGCGCTCAAGACTTAGCTGCCCAAAAGGAACCTCGTCATGGCCGGGCTTGTCCCGGCCATCCACGCCCAGCTGCAAGCACGGGTCAAATTCGGATGCCCGGCACTTCGGGCCGGGCATGACGATGTCTTCGTTGAAATACCTGGGGCTACTTCGTGCCGAGCGGGACCTTGGGCACGAGGCTCGCGCCCACGCTGCGGCCACGTGCGGCGCGCGGGCGCCGCGGGGCCCGCCTGCCGCGCGGCTTAGGACCGCCGGCCTTGGGCGTCCCCTTGGGACTGCCGCCGTCCGGACCGTCGCCCTCCGGATCGCTGTCCTCCGGATCGCGCGGCCTGACCGGCGCATCGGACTTGATATATTCGAAGCCCAGCAGCCTCTCATCGGCCTTCTGCTCGACCAGCACGCGTACGGTGCCGCCATCCTTCAGCGCGCCGAACAGAATCTCCTCCGCCAGCGGCTTCTTGATGTGTTCCTGGATCACCCGCGCCAAGGGCCTGGCGCCGAACTTGTCGTCATAGCCTCGCTCGGCGAGCCAGGCATTCGCCTCCGGCGTCAGCTCGATAGTGATGTTACGGTCGCCGAGCTGCGCCTCGAGCTGAAACACGAATTTCTCCACGACTTTAGAAATGACCTCCGGGGGGAGATTGGCGAACGCAATCACCGCGTCCAGCCGGTTGCGGAACTCCGGCGAGAACAGGCGGTTGATCGCCTCCTCGTCATCGCCCTCGCGCTTGGAGCGGTTGAATCCGATCGCCGCCTTGGCGAGGTCGGTCGCGCCGGCATTGGTAGTCATGATCAGGATGACGTTCTGGAAGTCGACCCGCTTGCCGTTATGGTCGGTAAGCTTGCCGTGGTCCATCACCTGCAACAGGATGTTGAACAGGTCCGGATGCGCCTTCTCGATCTCGTCGAGCAGCAGCACGCAATGCGGATGCTGGTCCACGCCGTCGGTCAACAGGCCGCCCTGGTCGAAACCGACATAGCCGGGCGGCGCACCGATCAGCCGCGACACGGTATGCCGCTCCATATATTCGCTCATGTCGAAGCGCAGCAGTTCGACCCCGAGCAGCAGCGCGAGCTGTCGCGCGACCTCGGTCTTGCCGACGCCGGTGGGACCCGAGAACATATAGGAGCCGATCGGCTTGCCAGGCTCGCGCAGGCCCGCCC
>JAWOJH010000022.1:0-12317 GCA_046481725.1 Methyloceanibacter sp.
TGCCGGAGCATTGGGCCTTTATCGGGCATCTGTGCATCGGCACGCCCGAAGCGGACGACGACACGCCGGCACTCGAGCGTGCCGGCTGGGAGCGGCGCACCCCTCCCGCCGCCGCCGTGCTGTACCGCTAGGCACTGTCATTCCCGCGAAAGCGGGACTCCAGTAACCCCTGTGTTCGCGAATAAACCGATGGCGGTGGTTACTGGATTGCCCGGCCAAGCCGGGCAATGAGAAGGAAATGGGTGGGAACGGCACCCACACCAACCGCTTGAACATCGCCCGCGCAACGGGCACTCTCTGCGCGGGAAGGGGCTGCCGCGAATCTGCGGAAAGGGGGGCCTCGATGCGCAAAGCGCTGTTGATGGTGGGCCTTGGCGGGCTGGTCGCCGCCGGGGCGCTCGCGCTGCCCGCCGGCCAGGCCGAGGCGCTGGTCTGGAAGGACTGTCAGCGCATCGCGCTCTGCACCGGCTGCCGCCCGCATTATCGCTGTCGCTCCTGCGAATATAAGCGCACCTGCCAGGGCGGGGTGTGCGGCTGGGGCGATGTCTGCGTCTGGGGGCCTTACCTGAAAGTGCTGCCGCGCGGCGCCCGGATCATCCAATAGCCGAGCCCGCTTTGGGCGCGATTTTCTGAGGAAAATCAGGGTGCATGCGCGCGGCAAATTGTGGATGATGGCGCGAGATTTGCCGCGTCCCGAGCCAGACCGAAACCGCCGATGCCGTCCGCAGAGCCAATCCTTCAGGTGCGCGATCTGGTGCGCGCCTTCGGCGGCGTGGTCGCCGTCAACGGCTTCAGCCTCGATGTCCATCCCGGCACCATCCATGGTTTGATCGGCCCGAACGGCGCTGGCAAGACCACCACTTTCAACGTCATCAGTGGCTTCTATGCGCCGTCCGCCGGCCGGGTGGTCTATCGCGGCGAGGATATTTCCGGCCGCGCCACCTCGGCGCTCGCCGCGCGCGGTCTGGTGCGCACCTTCCAGGGCACCACCCTGTTCCACGAGCTCAGCGTGCTCGACAATGTCCGCCTCGGCTGCCATCGCAGCGCGCGCGCCGGCCTCGTCGCCCGCGTGTTCGGCCGCGACCGCGAGACCGAACAGGCGGCCGACGACAAGGCGCGCGGAATTCTCGATTTCTTCGGCCTGCACGATCTCGCCGACGAGCTTGCGTCCGACCTGCCGCACGGGCATCAGCGCGCACTCGGCATGGCAGTGGCGCGTGCCGCCGACCCCAAGCTGATGATGCTGGACGAGCCCTTTACCGGCATGAATCCGGAAGAGACGCGGCGCATGGGCGCGCTGGTGCGCAAGCTGCGCGACGAGCAGGGCGTCACCGTCATGCTGATCGAGCACGACATGCAGGCGGTGATGGGCCTGTGCGAGACCATCACGGTGATGAATTTCGGCACGCTGCTGGCGCAAGGCACGCCGGAGGAGGTGCGCGCCAACCCCGCGGTGATCGAGGCCTATCTGGGAACCGCCGATCATGCTGCTTGAGCTCAAGAACGTCCATGTCCACTACCACAAGGTGGCGGCGCTCAAGGGCATCGACATGGGTGTTCCCGACGACGGCATCGTCACCATCATCGGCGCCAACGGCGCCGGCAAGAGCACGGCCTTGCGCGCCGTCTCGGGGCTGGTGCGCATCAGCAAGGGGGAGATCCGCTTCAAGGGCGAGCGCATCGATCGGCTGCCGCCGGAGAAGATCGTGGCGCTTGGCATCGCCCATGTGCCGGAAGGCCGGCGCATCTTCCCGGGCCTCACCGTGGAGGAAAATCTGCGCACCGGCGCCTTCCTGCGCTCCGACAAGGCGGAGATCGACGAGGACCTGCATCACGTCTACGAGCATTTCCCGCGGCTAAAGGAGCGGCGCAAGCAATGGGCCCGCTCGCTGTCCGGCGGCGAACAGCAAATGCTCGCGATCGGCCGGGCGTTGATGTCGCGGCCGAAGCTGCTGATCCTGGACGAGCCGTCGATGGGGCTCGCGCCGGTCATGGTGCAGGAGATCGCCCGCATTGTCAGGGACATCGTGAAGCGGGGGGTGCCGGTGGTGCTGGTCGAGCAGAACGCCGAGCTGGCGCTGAAGCTGGCGCGCTACGCCTATGTGCTCGAAACCGGCTCGATCGCGCTCGAAGGCCCGGCGCGCGAGCTGCATGACAACGAGCATGTGCGGCGGGCCTATCTCGGTGGCTGAGGCCTGGAGCGCGACCGAGCTTCTTGCCGCCGGCTGGACCGAGGCCGATCTCGCCTGGGAGGTTGCGGCGGAAGCCTCGGCCGAGGCACTTGCCGCAAACGACCCGCTGCGCGCGAAGGAAAACTCTGGCAACGCGCTCAGGATCGCGCGCGAGCATTTCGCTAGCACCGACCCGCGCCTCGGCACCAGTCTCGCCAATTACGGACTCTGTCTTGCCGCTGCCGGCGGGGAGGGGGCGGCGTCTCTGCTGAGCGAAGCGCGCGAAATATGGCGAAGCACCGGGCCCTGGATTGACCGCATGGATGCGCCGCGCATGGCGCGAAGCTCGCTGTTCCATCTGCGCATGGAGGCGCGCCATCGCGCCACCTACCGCGCCCGCTGGCAGGAGCGCTGGGCCGAGATCGCCGGCGGTACCAAGCGAAAGCTGGACGCGGCCGACGCTTCCGCCGTCTCCCCCGGCACAGCGGCGGCGGCGCTGGCGCATTGGCGGCGGGAGCGGCCGGCCATGCTCAACGACACCCGCAAGCTGATGGCCGCCGCCTTCCTGTTGCTGCTTCCCGATACCGGCGACGAGCGCGCAGAGTGACGGCGAGAGCCTATTCCGCCGGCTGCTCGGCCTCGCTCCGCGATTTCGGTGCCTGGCGCTTCTGCGCAAATCTGGCGAACCACACTCTGACCTTGGGGCCCAGGCTTTCCAGCCCGTTCGGCAGGAATAGGATCGAGACGATCAGGATCGCGCCGTAGAACATCGGCCGCATCTCGTCGAGCTGGAAGGCGCGCAGCACCACCTCGTTCAGCACCGTGAGCACCACCACGCCGATGATCGGGCCGTAGAAAGTCGCGGTGCCGCCGACGATCGCCCAGATCAAGACATAGACCATCTGATCGACGCCGAAGCGATTGGCGTTCACCGTGCCGACATAGTGGGCGTAGAGCGCCCCGGCGAGCCCGGCGAAGAATGCCGAGACGACGAAGGCGAGGGTACGATAGCGGAAGGTGTCGACGCCGACCGACTCCGCCAGCTTGTCTTGCCAGTGGATGGCGTGAAAGGTAAGGCCGACCCGCGACTGCTCGATCCGGTAGAGGACCAGCAGCGACACCGCCACCACGATCAGGCACAGATAGTAGTAGTTGACGGGATCGTAGAACTCGATGCCTAGAGCGTCGATGTCCGGAAAGGGCGGGATCAGCTTGATGCCTTTCGGGCCGCCGAACAGCCAGGTCAGCTCGCTCCACTTCCAGATCAGCCGGACGATCTCGCCCGCGGCGAAGGAGCCGATCAGGAAATAGAATCCTTTCATGCGGAACAGCGGGAAGCTCATCAAAAAGGCGAACAGCGCCGCCACCGACGCGCCGGCCAGCATCGACAGCGGTACCGGCGCGCCGAGCTTCTTGGCGGTCAGCGCCGAGCCATAGGCGCCGACCCCCATGATCACCGCATGCGCCAGCGACCATTCCCCGGTCAAGGTTAGCAGCCTGTAGCTCGAGACCAGCAGCACATTGATGACGAGCAGGACCAGGATCTCCTGCTGCGACAGCGACAGGAGATGTGGCAGCACGATCAGCGCCGCGACCAAGAGGATTGCCCCGAGCGCCCAATAGAGCCCGCCGCTTTGGATGCGCTCAGGCACGTTCCTTGGCTCCGAACAGGCCGGTCGGCCTCACGATCAAAACGATCAGCATCAGCAGCAGGCCGACAATGTTGGCCAGCGTGCCGTCATAGATCGTGGTCACGAAGGTATAGACGAAGGCGTAGAGGATGGCCGCGAGCACAGCGCCTTCCAGCGAGCCGATGCCGCCGACGATGATGATGATGAAGGCGGTGATGATGACGGAGTGCCCCATATAGGGCGTCGGCGCGACCAGCGGCGCGGTGAGCGCGCCGGCGACGCCGGCGAGGCCCGCGCCGATGAACATGGCGAGCCGCGCCGTCTGGTTGATCGACATGCCTTGCAGCGCCGCCGCCTCGCGATCCTGGGCGCAGGCGCGCAAGGCCCAGCCGAACTTGCTCTTGCGCAGGAACAGCCACAGCGCCGACAGCAGCACGACCGTCGCCACAATGACGTAGAGCCGCTGATAGGTCAGCACTACCCCATCGGTGAAGATGATCTTCTCCTGGGTCGCCGGCGGCACATGCTTCATTTGCACGCCGAATCCGAGCACGGCGATGGTCTGTAGGATCAGCAGAAAGCCGATCGAGGCGATCAGCCCGCCCAGCGGATTTTCCCGCAACGGCCGGAACAGGCCGTACTCCATCAGCAGACCGAGCCCGCCGACAAAGACGAGGCCGATCATCACGGCGACGAAGAAGGGAAGACCTGCCCCGGCGTAAAGCGCGACGACGGTGTAGGCGCCGGCCATATAGAGCTCGCCATGGGCGAAATTGATCACCCCCATCACGCCGAAAATAAGCACCAGCCCAACGGCGATCAGCGCCATGTAGCTCGCCGCGTAGCTCGCGTTCACGACGGTCTGCAGAAACAGCTCAACGGTCATCGCCAGCTCCCGCGCGAGACACCAGCCTCGGATGATAGCAAGTCATTGGCGCCGCCGGCCGGATTGGGGTGAGGAAATCGGCATCCTCGCCGCGACCCGGCCGCGTGCTGCGACGCCTGGTGATCCGGGGAAGCAGCCAGAGCGCTTAGCTGCGCTGGTAGTACATCTGGTTGAGCGCTTCCATGTGCTTGATCATCAGAGCCTTGTGCTTGGCCCACCAGGCGGGGATCGACTTGAATTGCTTGATCCTGGCTTTGCCGTCCTCGATGACGACGACCGGCCACAATCCGACCAGGGCGTTGTCGATACCGAACAGCTCCTTGCCCCACCATTCGGCCTCGCCGAAGGCCTGCTTGCCCTTGCCGCCTTCCTGCATCGCCTTGAGCACCGCCTCCGGCTCGGTCGTGCCGGCCTTTTGCGCTGCGTCGGACCAGAGATCCATGATCGAGGCATATTCCCAGGAGACCGCGCTCCATTCGCCTTCGCCGAAGCGCTTCACATATTCCTGGTAGAACTCGTTCGGCCTCTTGAAATTGACGTGGGGCTCGTTGAGTGCCGGATCGTCGAAATCCGGGAACTGGAAGATGAAGCCCTCCATGAACTCCTTCGAGGTCTTCTCGATCATCTTTGGATAGAAGTCGGCGGTGCAGGAGATCATCTGGCCCTTGAAGCCTTGCTGGAACGCCTGTTCCGTGAGCGGATGCACATAGTCCGCGTAGCAGGTGTCGAGGCAGATGATATCGGGCTTCAAAGCCAGCATCTTCGACATGATCGGCGCGAAGTCGGTGGTCGCCGGATCGAAGAAGATCGGATCGCCGAGCACCTTGATGCCCGCCGCCTCGAACGCGGCGAGATAGGTGGCGACGGACGGCTTGCCGAGAGAATCGTCCTGGGCGCAGATCACCGCAGTCTTGAGGTCCGGCTTGTTCTCGGCCAGCCACTCGACGCCGGTAACGTTGTAGATCGGGTGCACCTCGCAAGGCGCCACCAGGAGCTTGGTCTCCGGGGTCAGATCGCTCGGCAGCAAGGTGGAGAACAGCATCTTCTCCTTGTCCGAGACGGGCGACACGCCGGGCCATGGGTCCCCGCCGAGCATCATCACGAATTGCACGCCGTCTTCTTTGATGAGCTTGACGGCGCCGGTGCGGGCTTTGCCGGGATCGTACTCGTCGTCATAGGCGATGAATTCGACCTTGTAACTGTCGTCGCCGATCTTCATGCCGCCGGCTTCGTTGTCCCAGTCGCCCCAGATGCGGCAGCCGTCGAGGCCGGGCTTGCCCCAGGCGGCGACTTCGCCGGTGAGTGGCGCGAGGAAGCCGATCTTCACGACCTTCTCGGCGCCGAACGCGAATCTTGGCAACGAAACGCCGGCCATGATCGTTGCGGCAGCAGTGGTAGCAACAAATTGGCGCCGGTTGAGCGCACTGATCGCGACTTTGCTCATGCGTGGTCCCTCACAGCGATCGGCGGTACGGCCGTAGGGACCGGCGACGCGACGGGTTGCGATCTCGCCCGAATAGATCTGCGGCCGTTCTCAATGGGCGATGCACGGAAAGCTTAGACTGGTTGTCGTTCGCAGGACAATACCAATCTGCGACAGATCAGCGAAATTGGTTCCACTTTGGGACAGATAGTCTGTGCGCCCATCGACACAAATTGTGATCGTGTCCTCCGCGCGATATCTGCCTCCGCTTTGGGCAATGCATTGGAGGCGCGTCAGGCGAGAACAGACCAATCTGGTAGACTTTGACAAATTGGTTCGACACTGGTCTAGAATGGTGGTGCCGGCCTGAAGGGGTTGGTGGGAGTTTCGGCTGGGAGATAATCTAGCGAGCGCAGGTCGGAGCGAGGGAGTGTCATCATGACAGATCGCGTAGCCGTCATCGGAGCGGGGCCTTGCGGCCTCAGCATGTTGCGGGCCTTCGAGCAGGCAAAGGCCAAAGGCGCAAACATCCCTGAGATCGTCTGCTTCGAGAAGCAGAGCGATTGGGGCGGCTTGTGGAACTACACATGGCGCTCGGGCACCGATGAATATGGCGAGCCCGTCCATTGCAGCATGTATCGCTATCTCTGGTCGAACGGCCCCAAGGAAGTTCTCGAATTCGCCGACTACACTTTCGACCAGCATTTCAAGCAGCCGATCCCTTCCTTTCCGCCGCGCGAAGTCCTCTACGACTACATTGTCGGGCGCGCCAAGGAAGCCGGCGTCAGGCCGTGGATCAAGTTCAACACCGCCGTGCGCCTGGTCACCTACGAC
Organism: Methyloceanibacter sp.; assembly: GCA_046481725.1. Classification (GTDB taxonomy): domain Bacteria; phylum Pseudomonadota; class Alphaproteobacteria; order Rhizobiales; family Methyloligellaceae; genus Methyloceanibacter. The sequence continues at coordinate 6,946 of JAWOJH010000022.1, forward strand.
GAGGACACGAAGCAGTTCTCGGTGACGGTCGAGCATCTGCCGGACCGCAAGCTGAGCACCGAACAGTTCGACTGGGTGGTGGTGGCGACCGGGCATTTTTCCGTGCCGAACGCGCCCTACTTCCCCGGCATCGAAACCTTCCCCGGCCGCGTCATGCACGCGCACGATTTCCGCAGCGCCGACGAATTCAAGGGCAAGGACTTGCTCGTGATCGGCGCTAGCTATTCGGCCGAGGACATTGCCCTGCAATGTCACAAATACGGTGCGAACTCCGTCACCATGTGCTGGCGCTCCGTGCCGATGGGCTTCAAATGGCCGCAAGGCATGGACGAGCGCCAGCTGCTTACCGAGGTCAAGGGCCGCACGGTTCACTTCAAGGACGGCTCGAGCAAGGAATTCGACGCGATCATCCTTTGCACCGGCTACCAGCACCACTTTCCGTTCCTTGCCGGCGACTTGAAATTGCGCACCCATAACCGCATGCATCCGCCGCATCTCTACAAGGGCATCTTCTGGATCGACAATCCGAAGGTCGCCTATCTCGGCATGCAGGATCAGTTCTACACCTTCTCCATGTTCGATGCGCAGGCCTGGTACACGCGCGACGTGATCGTCGGCCGCATCAAGCTGCCATCCAAGGCGGAGATGCAAAAGGACGACGACGCCTGGGTGAAGCGCGAGGAGGCGCTGAAGGATGCCTTCGAGAAGATCGACTTCCAGGCGGACTATGTGCGCGACCTCGTCAAGGATACCGACTATCCGAAATTCGACATCGACTTGACGGTGGCCGAGTTCAAGGAGTGGGAGCACGACAAGGAGCACTCGATCGTCGGCTATCGCAACAAGGCATTCAAATCGCCTTGCACGGGAACCATGGCGCCTTTGCATCACACGCCTTGGCTCGAGGCGATGGACGACTCGATGAAGGCCTTCCTTGCTACGAAACAGGCCGCCGCCGAGTAGCGGCGCGGGAATGTTGCGCAATGGGGAGAGGCCGCCTTCGGGCGGCCTTTCGCTTGGTCAGCCGCGCACGCGCGTCTTTTCCGGATCGTAATGCGGGAAGCGTACCACGCGCGCCGGCAGCCGCTTTTGATGGCCGTCGAGCTTGCCGACCTCGACCTCGGTCCCGGGTTCGCTATGGGCGACGTCGATCCGGGCCAGCGCGATGGTCTTTTTCAGAATCGGCGAGCGGGTCGCGCTGGTGATCGTGCCGATCTGCGCGCGGCCGACATGCACGCAATCGCCGTGACCGACCGGCTCGTCGCCCTCAAGGTCGAGACCGACCAGCTTTCGTTGCGGATGTTCCTTTCGCCGGATCAAGGCGTCGCGGCCGATGAAGTCTTCGTTCTTCGCCGCCAGCGGCACGGTGAAGCCGATGCCGGCCTCGAACGGGTCGCTCTGATCGCAGAATTCGTAGCCCGCAAAGGCAAGGCCGGCTTCGATGCGCACCATGTCGAGCGCTTGCAGGCCTAGCGGCACCAGGCCGTGCGGCTCGCCCGCCTGCCAGATCGCGTCGAACACGGCGAGCGCGTCCTTCGGGTGGCAGAAAATCTCGTAGCCCAGCTCGCCGGTATAGCCGGTGCGCGAGACCACGACCGGCGCGCCATCGAAGCCGCCGATCCGCCCGACCGCGAAGCGGAACCAGCCGAGTTCGTCGAGGCTCGGCTGCGCCGGCGGCGTCCAGATCACCTCCCGCAAAATGTCGCGGCTCCTCGGTCCTTGCACGGCGACATTGTGCAATTGGTCGGTCGAGGAGCGCACCCACGCCTTCAGACCGAGCTTCTCGGCCTGCTCGCGCAGCCAGATGCCGCTATAATCGTCGCCGCCGATCCAGCGGAAATTGTTGTCGCCGAGACGGAACAAGGTGCCGTCGTCGATCATGCCGCCATGCTCGTAGCACATGGCGGTGTAGACCACTTGCCCCACCGCCAGCTTCCGCACATTGCGGGTGAGCGTGTATTGCAGCAGCGACTCCGCGTCGGGGCCGGTCACCTCGAATTTGCGCAGCGGCGACAAATCCATGATCGCGGCGCGCTCGCGGCAGGCCCAATACTCGGCCACCGGCCCATCGCCGGCGAAGCGGGTCGGCAGCCAAAAGCCGCGATATTCGGTGTAGTTGCGGGTGAGCGCCGAGAAGCGCGGATGAAACGCGGTCTCGCGCGTGAGCTGAGGATCGGCATCTGGCGTCATTCTGTAGGCCACCGCTCTGGAGAAGCTTTGCTTGTCTGAATAGGTGCGCACGTGAATGTCGGTCGGGTCCCAACCATTGGCCGGGTCGATATCGTCGGGACAGGCCGACGACACGCAGACGATATCGGTGAGCGCCCGGAGCAGCACATAGTCGCCGGACCGCGACCACGGCTCGTCGAGATAGAGTACGTTATTCGCGTCGATCGCGGTGTTGTAGAAGAAGTTGAGCGCCATCCAGCCTCTGCGCGGGGCGATGCCGTAGGAGGCAAGCTGCGCATTGAAATTGTCGGTGCAGTTGACATGGCCGGGATAGCCCTGGTCGTCGTAATAGCGGGCGTTGCAGGCGAGCGCGAAGGCGTCGTGCCGGCCGACCGTGTCGCGCACCACTTCGACCAGCGGCTGCATGCTCTCATCGAACGCCTTGGAAAACAGGCCGGGCAGGGGGTAGCTCTGGCCGATCAGCGAGCGGGTGGTGGTGACGTCGAGCGGTTGCTCCACGCCCTTGTCCAGCTTGCGCGCGGCGAAGCACTGAAAGTCGGTGCATTGGCGGCCGGCGACGTCGATGATCTGGATGTACTCGCCGGCACGCACGAAATAGGCCTCGGCCGTCGACTGATTGACTCTGATGTCGTGGAGCGGCTCGGCGAGCGGCTCGGGCAGGGCCGTTTCGTTCGGCCGGGCGATGCGGCTGCGCTGGATGTGCAGGCGGATCGGCGTCGCCGTATCCTGCGCGCCGGCCTCCATCTGCGCGCCCGGGGCCGCCGCGATCAACAGCCCGTCGCGGGCCACGGCGAATTCGGCAGAGGCGCCGGGCCGGGAGTCGCCGCCGAACAAGGTGACGGCACGGGCGCGGGCGAAATCGATGCCGCGCCGCTCAAGCGCCGCGCGCACCGCCCGCGCGCTCTCTGTGTCGGCGGCGAGAGCCCGCTTCAACCCGCTCGCATCGCCGTCGCCGCGTGCGCCGAGTATGGCGGAATCGATCACGCCCGCCGCATCGGACGCGACCAAGTCGCAACGCTGCATGCCTTCAAGGTCGATCACCCGCAGGCGGTCGCCGGCGTGGATCGGCACGGCGATCACGCCGCCGCCCTGCACGGTGTAGCGCTCCTCGCCCGGGGTGACGGCGGCGCCTGGGCGCAGCACCACCGAGGCCCGCGGCGGTCCCGCCCGGAACGGCTGATCGCTCGAAAGGTGCAAGCCGCGATCCATGGCGAACATCTTACGCCAGCAAACGCCGCAGGCCCAGGTCAACCAGTTTGGACTCGGCCGAGGCGGAGCGGCCCACGTGGTTCGCGCATCACACGCTTAGTGCCCGGCAGCCGAAAGAAACTCGAAGGGCTCTGCCGGCTCGAACGCGCTCGCCGCGTTGCCGACATAGATTTTACCGCCCGCCATCACGAGCTTCTTTACCTGCGCGCCCTCGCCAAGGTCGAGCTCGCCGAGCGGCACCCAGAAGGCATTTGGACTGGTCGCCGAGTCGAAGAACAAGATCTTGTCCCGCTGGTTGGAGATGGTGCGCCACAGCGTCGAGGCAATGTTCGGCTCTCCGGGCGTGGTGATGCCGAGCGGCACGCTCACGCTCCGCATCACGCCGGTGACACTCGCGACGGCTTGATTGGCGTAACTCTCGCTCGGAACCGCGCTAATTATGGCGGGCATGATCTCGGTGGGAATTGCGCCGATCAGGAACCAGGCGCGGGCGAAGCGGTCTGAGGCGCGGTTGGTGCCAGGCAGAAAGGTCAAGCCGCCGATGCTCTCCCAATACGTATTGAGCGCCAGCTGGTCGTCGTAGCGCGGCGAGTTGGTCATCACCCGAAATTGCCGGCCGTGATGGATGAGCAGCTTGCCGTCGATATATTCGAAGATGGCCGAGTCTCCGGTCGCATCGGAAATGGAAAGATGTAGTTGCGCCCCCTTGCCGTTCGGCAGCATTGGCGCAACGATGCGGAAGGGCTCGGGCCGGAGCGCGTCGACCGCCTCGGCCACTGTGGCGAAATTGTCGAGCACATACTGAGCCCAGAGCGAGATCGACAGGATAGGCTTGCCCGCAGGATCGCCGTAATCGGACTCGGCGAGATAAAGCAGGTTGGCGACCAGCCCCTTCTCGTTCATGCCGTCGGCCGAGCCGATATTGTAACCCGCGACGATCAGGCTGCCATATTTGGAGACCCACTCCGGCGTATCGGCGCCGCCGGCGCCGTTGCGCTTCATGCCGGCTGGGAAGGACCAGAGATCGGAGTGCATGTCCTCGAGCCAGTCCATGGTCCGGCCGGTGATGACGAGGTCTTCGCTGCCGAGATAGACGGCGCGCGTGCATGCATCGGCGGCGCTGAAACCCGCCGCTCCGATGGCGAGTGTTACGGGGATCCCGAGGCAAACGTGTTGCAGGGTCCGGTTGCTCATCAAACCTCCTCCTTCGCAGCTTGTTCGCGATGCGCGGCAGGCATACTCACTCCGCCGCGTTCCTGCCTGTCGGCCAGCCTGCCGCGGCGTCGCCGTCCTCGCTGCGCGCCTCGACCCAGGTGCTGCCCGTGGGGCCGGTCTCGCGCTTCCAGAACGGCGCGCGCGTCTTGAGATAATCCATCAGGAACTTCGCCGCCTCGAAAGCGGCGTCGCGATGTTCCGAAGCGGTGATGACCAGCACGATATTGTCGCCCGGCTTGAGTGGGCCATGGCGGTGCACGATGAGGCTCGCCTGGAGCGGCCAGCGGGCATTAGCCTCGGCCTCGATGCGCTGAAGCTCGGCCTCCGTCATGCCGGGATAGTGTTCGAGCGTCATCTGCTCGATGGTGCCGCCTTGGTCTCGCACCGCGCCGGTGAAGCTGACGATGGCGCCGATATCGGTGCGCCCGGCTCTGAGCTGCGCGACTTCAGTCCCGATATCGAAATCTTCTTGTTGGACCCTGATCACTGTTGCACTCCGGGCACTGCTCTACACCACGTCATGCCCGGCACTCGGGTCCGTGCCTGTTGCCCTGGATCGCCGGGTCAAGCCCGGCGATGACGTGACGAGGGTGTGTCACCTCAGCCTCCAGTGACCGGTGGGAAGAAGGCGATCTCCCGCGCACCGGCGATGCTGGCATCGTGCCGCACATGGCTTTGGTCGATCGCCGCGCGGATCACCTCCGATCGCGCGAAGGCATGCTCGAATTCCGGGCCGCGGGATTTCAGCCAAGCGATCA
>JAWOJH010000038.1:0-24011 GCA_046481725.1 Methyloceanibacter sp.
AGCATGTCCGCCACGCTGTAGACGAAGCGATTGCTGGTGTTGACCACGTTGAAGGCGATCAGCCAGCTCAAGATCGCGCTCGCGATCACCACCCAGATAAAGAGGTCGATGATGAGAGCGACGAATGAGATCAGGGGTACCATCGGGTGCTCCTCCGCTAGAGGGTGACCATGTAGCGGAGAGGCGAGCAAAAGGGCAAGAGCAGCGATGCCGCCCCTCTGCTTGACAGGCAAGGAGGGCGATCCCTAAATGCCCCCAAGTCTGGGGCCGTAGCTCAGTTGGGAGAGCGCAGCAATCGCACTGCTGAGGTCACCGGTTCGATCCCGGTCGGCTCCACCAGCCTTCACAGCGTACCGAGCGAAGCGAGAGAAGGCTGCCCCCGAATCCTAAGGGCGAAGGCGGCGCGAAGCGCCTAGTCGGACGGCTTGCCCAGGCTGCCCTTGTTTGCCTCCAGCACCTTCACCAGCACGTCCAGCTCTTCGTTATTCGCCAGGCGAGCCGAGACCTCGAGCGCGCCAGGCACCAGCGAGACGCGATAGCCCGTCGCCGTCGCCACCGTGGTTGCCGTCGCGGCTGCGGCCGCAGTTTCCCTTGTCGTGTTGTCGCTCATCGAATTTACCCTTCGCGAAACCATGCGAACAGGGTCGGCGACTATGGTTAACAAAGAGTATGGCGACGGGATTCTTTGCGGGAGTCTTGGAGCGGGGCTAAGCGCCCAAGGCCGGCCCATCGCCCGGACGGGCGTCGGCGGGGACGCGGCCATTGCCGGTCTCGGCGGTCCGCGCCAAACGCGGTATTTGCAGATTGCCTTCCGCGTCCCGCACCCGGAAGAACCAGCCGATCAGCGGCACCAGGGCGAAATCCGGGGTGAAGCGCTGCGCGAACACGCTCAAGCGATTGAACCAGCCCGGCACGATCAGCTTCTTGCCGCGCATGAATTTGCGGTAGCCGATCCGCGCGACGTCCACTGCGTCCATGACCGGGAAGAGCTGGACATAGCGCGAATACTCCGCGCCGGCCTTGGCGTGCATCGCGGTGGCGCTGGCGCCAGGTGCTAGCGCCGAGACGCGAACGCCGGTGCCCATGGTTTCGTAAGCGAGGGCTCGGTTGAAGGAGAGCACGAAGGCCTTGGTTGCGGCGTAGGTGGCCTGATACGGCACCGGCATGAAACCCTCGACCGAGGCGAAGTTCAGCACGCCGCCCCGCCCCCTGGCAATCATGCCGGGCAGGAAGCGGCGGGTCAGGTCGACGACCGCTCGCACATTGAGATCGGCGATGCGGCGCAATTTGTCGATATCGGCATCCTGGAAGAAGCCCGCAGTCATGATCGCGGCGTTGTTGACGAGGAAATCGGCATAGAAGCCGAAGCGGCGCAGGCCGCCTTCGACATCGGCGCAGCCTTCCTCGGTACTGAGATCGCAGGCGACATATTGCGCCTCGATGCCATGCGCCTGAGACAGGGCGCGCGCCGTGGCGGCGAGCTTGGCTTCGTCCCGCGCGACGAGAAGGAGATTGTGCCCGCCCCGGGCGAATTCCGCCGCCAGGGCCTTGCCGATGCCTTGGGTCGCGCCGGTTATGACGGCGGCGGGCGCGAAGGGCTCCGCTCTCTTGCTGACATCGTTCATCGGCGATTCAGACCGCTTGCGTCCACACGAATTTCACCAGTTAAGCAAATGCCCTAACATACAAGCATGGCGGCGACGAGGCCGGAAAGCGAAGGGTCTGTGAAGACCGGTCCTCCGCGCGCTAGAATGGCTGCCGCAACTCATTCCCGCGAGCCTTATCCAAGTTCCGAGCCCCGCCCATGATCCCGAATTTGCGCTTCGATTGCGTGGTTTTGCTGGCTTTTGCCGTTGTTTGCGGATCAGGCCCCGCAACGGCCGCGCCAAGCTTGCCTGACGCCCTGAAGGCGGCGGACGCGAAATATCTCGAGATCCCGGATGCGGAGTGGGCCGACGACACGCCGAAGCTCGATACCGGCGATTACGACGAGGAAGGTGCTCCAGGGCCACGCGAGATCTCGCAGGGCGCGGTGCGCGCCTTACTCACCCTTCGCGAGGAGCGCCGCGACGACGGCGAGAGCGCGCTCATCCCGATCGTGACGATCTTCGCCGACGACAAGGAGGTCGCCAAGATCGAGGGCGAGGATGTCGGCTTCGCCGATCCGCCGCTCGGCTTGCAGATCGCCGAAATGGATCCCGGCAACTCCTATCCGGAGGTGGTGGTGTCCTTCTATACCGGGGGCGCGCATTGCTGTTCGGACACCAGCGTGTTCACCGCCAGCGCCGACGGCTCAAGCTGGAAGCAGGTCGATATCGGCATGTTCGACGGCAGCCCGATGTTCGCCGCCGATATCGACGGCAACGGACGTTACGAGTTCGGCGCCCGCGACAATGCCTTCCTCTACGCGTTCGCCTGCTACGCCTGTTCGGAGACGCCGCTGCAAGTGATCGGGGTGGAGAACGGCGAGATGAAGAACGTGACCGGAGAGCCCCGGTTTCAGCCGGCGCATGCCGGATGGCTGAAGCAGATGATCGAGAGCGTCTCGGAGGACGGCGATCCGCAGGGCGAGGACATGAACGGGTTCCTGGCCGGCTATGTGGGCGAGAAGATTTTATTGGGCGAGGGCAAGCAGGCCTGGGAGCTGATGCTCGCCCATTACGACAAGGAGTCCGAGTGGGGCCTCGCCATCTGCAACCAGCCTCTCGACGAGGACGGGGAATGCCCCGGCGGAGAGGTGAAACTGACTTTTCCGGAAGCGCTCGAACATATGCTTAAGGAAAATGGTTATAAGCTAGAGAATTGAGCCCCGTTCGGACCGGTCACCGCGGAAAGCCGGTAAAAATCGGGGCAGCGTCGCCCGAGGAGTTACGAGTATGGCACCCCGCGCCTTCTGGACCGGCCATTTGCGGCTTTCCCTGGTCAATATTCCAGTCAAGCTCTATCCGGCTACCACCACGGAACGGGCCATCGCCTTCCATCAGATCCACGAGCCTTCCGGCAAGCGCGTCCGGTATCAGAAGATCGTGCCGGGGGTCGGGCCGGTGGAGAACGAGGAGATCACCAAGGGCTACGAGTACGACAAAAACAAATATGTGCTGATCGACCCGAAGGAGATCGACGAGCTGAAGCTCGAATCGAAGCAGACCATCGAGCTTGCCCGGTTCGTCGACGAAGGCGCCATCGACGACCGCTATTTAGAAACGCCCTATTATTTGCTGCCCGACGGCGAAATGGCGGACGAGGGCTACACCATCCTGCAAAAGGCGCTGAAGGACACAAAAAAGATCGGAGTGGGCCAGTTCATTCTCAGGGGCCGCGGCAACATCGTCGCCATCAAGCCATTCGGCAAGGGCCTGTTGCTGGAAGTGCTGCGCCATGCCAATGAAATCCGCGCGGCCGAGCCGATCTTCAAGGAAATCGCCGAGGTCAAGGCCGACAAGGAAGCGCTGGACCTCGCCAAGGAACTGATCAAGCGCAAGAGCGGCAAGTTCGAGCCGGGGCAGTTCAAGGACGAATATAGCGAGGCGGTGTGGGAGCTGATCAACGCCAAGATCGAGAACCGCGCGCCGGAGATCATCACCGAGTTGCCCGGCACCGCCAAGGTCATCAACATCATGGATGCCTTGAAGAAGAGCGTCCAGCAAGGCAAGGGCGCCGCCGCCAAGCGCGCCCCCGCCAAGAGCAAAAAGCCGGCGAAAGCGGCGCCGAAGCGGAAGTCCGCCTAGGTCATGGCGCGCTCCACCGGCCGCGATCCGCTCGCCGAGTACAAGGCGAAGCGCGACTTCGGCAAAACGCCGGAGCCGGGCGCAAAGCGCGCCAAGGCCACGGGCAACAGCTTCGTCATTCAGAAACACGCCGCGCGCCGCACGCATTTCGATTTCCGGCTGGAGCATGACGGGGTGTTGAAGAGCTGGGCCGTGACCAAGGGGCCGAGCCTCGACCCGGGCCAGAAGCGGCTTGCGGTGATGACCGAGGACCACCCGCTCGAATATGGCGGCTTCGAGGGGGTGATCCCCAAGGGCGAGTATGGCGGCGGCCCGGTGATGATCTGGGACGAAGGCACCTGGGAGCCGCTCAACGATCCGGACGAGGGCCTGGCCAAGGGCGACCTCAAGTTCCGCCTGCATGGGCACCGGCTGAACGGCGATTTCGTGCTGGTGCGGATGAAGCCGCGCAAGGAGGATCGCGGCCGGCAGAACTGGCTCCTGATCAAGAAGCGCGACGACTATGCCGGCGACGGCGACGAGCCCACGGAAGCGTTCGACACCAGCGTCAAGACCGGCCGGACCATGGACCAGATCGAGCACGGCGAGAGCGCCGTGTGGACCTCCAACAAGGCTCAAAAAAAAACTCCGGCCCCGCGAGCAAAGCGCGCGGCAACGGCAAAGCCCCGGCCGGTAAAAAAACCCGCGCGCTAGTTCCCGGCTTCGTCGCGCCCGAGCTGGCCACGCCTGACACCGAGGTGCCGGCGGGCGCCAACTGGCTGCACGAAGTCAAATATGACGGCTACCGCATCATCGCGCGCAAGGCGGGAGACGACGTCACTCTGTTCAGCCGGAGCGGGCTCGACTGGACGGTGCGCTTCCCGGCGATCGCGCAAGCGATGCTGAGCTTGCCTTGCGAGAGTGCGATGCTCGACGGGGAGGCCGCCTTCGTGCTGGCGTCCGGCATCACCGACTTCAAATCGCTGCAGCAGCATATCGACAGCCCGCATCCCGCGATCCGCTATTTCGTATTCGATCTGCTGTGGCTCGACGGCAAGTATCTGCGCAAGCAGCCGCTGAAGGCGCGCCGCGCCGCGCTCGCCGAGCTGATGTCGGCCAAGGGCATTTCCAACTATTTGGTCTATGCCGACTATGTCGAAGGCTCGGGCCCGGAGTTTTTCGCGCAAGCTGAAGCGCATGGGCTCGAGGGCATCATGTCGAAGCGTGCCGACCGCCCCTACATCTCCGGACGCGGCAGGGATTGGCTGAAGATCAAATGCAAGCAGAACGCCGAGTTCGTGATCGCCGGCTTTAGCCGCTCGGAGGTGCGCGGCAAGCCGTTCTCGTCCTTGCTGCTCGGCACGTTCGAGGACGGCAAGCTGATCTATTCGGGCAAAGTCGGCACCGGCTTCGACGCGGGCGATTTCACGCGCCTCGCCAAAAAATTCAAGCCGCTGGAGCGGTCGCGCGCGCCGTTCGAACACGTGCCCGCCGCCGAGCGCAAGGACGCGGTGTGGCTGGAGCCGAAGCTCGTGGCGCAGGTCGAGTTTGCCGAGCGGACGCGCGACGGACGCCTGCGGCATCCGAGCTTCAAGGGACTGCGCGAGGACAAGCAAGCGCGCGACGTGCATCGCGAAGCGCAAAACGACGAGGAGACCGGCATGGCCAGAGCAAGCGCCAAGCAGGGCGGCGGCGCCGTGTTCGACGGCATTACCCTGACCAATCCGGACCGGGTGTACTATCCGGGCATCGGCCTGACCAAGCTCGGCGTCGCCCGCTACTACGAAACGGTCGCGCCCGAGCTTTTGACCTATGCGGCGCGGCGGCCGATCAGCCTGGTGCGCTGCCCGCAAGGCATCGACAAGGAGCACTTCTTCCAGCGTCACGCCATGAAGGGCATGAGCGACGCGATCAAGCAGGTGCCGATTCCCGGCGGCGAAGGCAAGAAGCCTTATCTCTATATCGACGACACGCAAGGCCTGTTCGGCCTGGTGCAGATCGGCACCTTGGAAATCCACGATTGGGGCGTGTCGCTCGCGCAGATCGACAAGCCGGACCGCATCGTGTTCGACCTCGATCCCGACGAGGATCTGCCGCTGCCGATCCTGAAAGCGGCCACCGCCGAAGTGCGCGAGTTCCTTGCCGATCTCGGCTTCAAGAGCTTCCTCAAATCGACCGGCGGCAAGGGTCTGCATCTCGTCGCCCCGCTCACGCCGAAGCTCGGCTGGGACGAGGTGAAGGAATTCGCCAAGGCGGTGGCTGACGGCCTGGTCGCCGCGCGGCCCGATCGCTACACCGCCAATCCGCTGAAGCGGACCCGGGTGGGCAAGATTTTCGTCGACTATCTGCGCAATCAGCGCGGCGGTTCGGCGATCGTCAACTATTCGACCCGCGCTAAGGAAGGCGCGCCAGTCGCCTGCCCGCTCCGCTGGGACGAATTGAAGGGTCTGAAGACCGCGTCGCCCTACAACGTAAAGACGCTGCCGGCGCGGCTGAAGGCGCTGAAGAGCGATCCCTGGGAGGGTTTCTTCTCCACCCGCCAATCGATCACGGCCAAGGCGAAGAAGGCGCTCGGTCTCGGCTAGGCGCTCCAAGCTCACTTTCCTTCAAGACCGCGAGACCCCAATCTCCCCGGTGGCTCGGCTCCGAGCCTTGAGGAGGCGGTTGTGACCGGAGAAAGCGCGAAGCTCATAACCTTCAGGGTGTCCCATTACTGCGAGAAGGCTCGCTGGGCACTCGACTGGCACGGCATCCATGAGGAGATCAGCTGGGCGCCGGGCTTGCATCGGGTCGCGGCAAAGTCGCGCGGCGCGCGAGGCAGCACGGTCCCGATTTTGCTCGACGCGACCGAGCTCGTTCAGGGCAGCAATGCCATCGTCGACTGGGCGGAGAGGAACTGCAGCGACGACGCGCGCAGCCTCGTTCCGAGTGGCGATGCTGCCGAGGCAGAACAGGTCGTGCGTCGAGCCGATAGCGTGATCGGTCCGCATGTGAGGCGTCTCGCCTACGCTGAAATCCTGCCGGCGCATCCCGAAATGGCCAAGCCGGCGCTGTTCCTCGGAACCTCGCCTACGCAACGCATTGTCGGAAAGCTGATTTGGCCGGTCACGCGCCGTCTTATGATGGCGGCGTACGACATTCGGCCAGGCGCCGCCGCGGACAGCCTCTCGCGGCTCGAAGCGGAGTTGGACTGGCTCGACCATCTTCTGGCCGACGGACGGCGGTATCTGGTCGGCGACCGCTTCAGCCGCGTCGACCTTGCCGTGGCCAGTCTGCTGTCGCCCCGTTGGCAAGGCCCGAGCAAATGGTGCTCTATCGCGCGCTGCCGGCGCCAAGCGGGCTCGCCGCGATCGTGGCGCGATTGAAGGTGCGGCCGGCGATGCGATGGGTCGAGCAACAATACCGGACCCACCGGCCGCAGATGCGCGGGGCACTCTAGCCTGCATTCGGCCCAAGGCTCGTGCCCGGTTGGTGCCGGAGCGCGGCCGTTAAGACTTTTCGTTAAGCTTCATTGAAACATTCTTCAGACCCTTGGCCCAAGTTTGGGGGCCATGGGGGTGAGGGTCGCGTATCTCGTAGCTTGCCTTGCCGTCGCCGCGTGCCTGGCCGTGCTTGCCGGCTGCGGCGGCGGCGGCGGCGGCTCGTTCAATTCCGGGCAGCGGGCGCCGTGGCGCGCCAGCGCGGAGCAAGCCTGCCTGAAAAGCGGGGCGGTGCGCGCCTCCGCCCATGTCAACCCGATCTCGCGGATCAACGGTCCCGGGGTCTGCGGGCTGGAACAGCCGCTGCGCGTCTCGGGCCTTTCGGGCGGCACCATCGGATTGACGCCCGCGGCGACGATCGGCTGCCCGCTGACGGCGAGGCTCGACCGCTGGATCAAGGCCACGGTGCAGCCCGCGGCCTATCGCCATTTCGGCCGCCCCGTGGTCGAGATCAAGCAGATCGCCTCCTATAGCTGCCGCGGCCGCAACGGCAACAATAACGGGCATATCTCCGAACATGCCTTCGGCAATGCGCTCGACATCGCCGGCTTCCGGCTCGCCGGCGGCGAGGAGGTCAGCGTGTTCAAAGGCTGGTGGAAGGGAAGCCCGCGCGAGAAGGCCTTTCTGCAGGCGGTGATCGCCGGGGCCTGCGCGGAGTTCTACACCGTGCTTGGACCGGGCAGCGACCGCTACCACTACAACCACATTCACGTCGATCTCTTGCTGAAGAACGCGCGGAACGGCCGCCATTATTGCAAGCCGGCCTTCAACCGGGGCGTGCCGGTGGCGGAGGCCGATGCCGACCCGCGCAGTACTGCTTCGGTCAAGCCGCTTGCCTTCACCGGTCCGCGTCCGGGGGAAGACTGAGCGAAAAGGTCGCAACTGTGACATGATCGCAACGTCAATCCGCGCCAGAGCAAGTATGATCGCGAGTCGGGGGAAGATCGCACCAGGAGAGCCGCGACACGGCGTGACCGGAGCCAGGCCTGTGGCTTGGACGAATGGAGGGGCGCGATGGCAGCCGAATCATTGGTGCAAATGCTGGAAGAGATCGCCGTCGGGCTGAAGGCCGGAGACGAGGAGATCTACGGCTGGCTGCGCGACCAACTGAAAGAGTGCGGCGCGAGCGAAATTTCCGTCGAGCTTGCCATGGGCGTGATCGCGCGGCTGCTTCCGGAGGAAGCGCAAGGCAATCTCGAGGCGGCGCAGCAGCATGCGCGCCGCTGGACCCATTAGCCTCATCGTTTAAACAAAGATCTGCCGGTGCGGACGGAACAAGCGGAAGCGCTTGCGAGTTTGCTGGTGGATGCGCGCGCTGCTGGTGCACAACCCCTCGGCCGGATCGGGCCGGCCGACCGGCGAGGATCTGCTTGAGTCCCTCGACGCAGCCGGCTTTTCCACCGTCTATTTCTGCACCAAGAACGGCGATCTCGATCAGGCGCTCGCCCAATCCACCGATATCGTCATCGTTGCGGGCGGCGACGGCACCGTCGCCAAGGTGGCGCGAGCCCTGCCGGACCGGAAGACGCTGATGGCGATCCTGCCGCGCGGCACGGCGAACAACATCGCCCGCTGTCTCGGCATCCACGGCGAGACCGAAGACCTCATCAAGGCGTTGCGCTGCGCGCCGGTCGCGCGCCTCGACGTCGGTGTCGTGGTCGGCCCCTGGGGCACCTGGCATTTCGTCGAGGGGGTCGGCTGGGGTGCGCTCGCCAAGACCATCGATCGCGATTCGGATCCCAAGGCGGGAAAGGAAGAACGCATCGCGCGCGGCCGCGCCGCCTTCGCCAAAATGGTCGCAAAGGCCAAGCCAAGACGGTTCTTAGTGCATTGCGACGGCGACGAGATCGAGGAGGACTTCATCTTCGTCGAGGCGGTCAATCTCGGCATGACCGGGCCGCGCATCATGATCGATCCGACCGCCAAGCCGGGCGATCAGCTGCTCGATCTCGTCTATCTCACCGAGAAGGGACGGCAAGAAATGCTCGACTGGCTGGAACGCGACGCGGACGAGCCGCCGCCGCTGGCATCGCGCCGGGCCAAGAAGGTTACGCTCGCCTGGGACAAGGGGCCGTTGCGCGTCGACGACGAGGTTTGCGACGAGCCAGAACTTGCCAGCAACATCATCGCCGAACTGGAGCCCGACAGTCTGCGCGTCTGCGTGCCGGAGAAGCGCGGCTAAAGCTGCAAGGCGGCGGCGAGACGCTGCCAGTCCGCCTCGTCGCCGGGCAAGCCGAATCTCAGCCAGTGCGGCTGCCGCGCGAAGCTTCGGACCAGTACGCCTTGTTCGCCGAGGCGGCGGAACAGCGCTTCCGCCTCGTTCGTCTCGTTCGTCTCGACCAGACGGAACAGGGACGTGCCGCCCGCGACGGAGAGCCCGGCTTCAGCGAGCAGCGCGTCGAGCCGGAGAGCGGCGCGTTCGAGGGCCGCCCGCGTCGCCCTGTCCCAGTCGCTGTCGGCCAAAGCCATTGCCCCGATGGAGAGCGCGGCGCCCGACACGGGCCACGGCCCGAGCGCGGCGTCGAGGCGTCGCGCGATGTCCGGGCTCGCCAGCGCGAAGCTGAGCCTGAGACCGGGCAGACCGTAAAATTTGCCGAAGGAGCGGAGCACAGCAAGGTTCTCGCGCCCGGCCGCATCGGCGAGACTTTCCGCCTGCGGCCCGGCCTCCATGAAGGCCTCGTCGACGATCAGCAGCCCGTCATGCCGGCGCAGGCGCTCCGCTATCGACAAGAGCCTGTCCCGCGACAGCGCCCGCCCGTCCGGATTGTTCGGATTGACGACGATGGCGAGCGCCGCCTCGGCAAGCGCATCGGCGTCCCGGGTCTCGACCACCTCATGGCCGGCAAATGAAGCGGCGCGTGCGTGCTCGGCATAGGTGGGGCCGAGTATCGCCGCGCGGCCCGGCGGCGCGAAGGCCGCGAGCTGGGTCACAACGATCTGCGAGCCTGGCGCCGCGACCACATGCGCCGCGGACGGTGCGCCATAGGCCGCGGCGGCGACGGCTTTCAGGTTTGCCAGAAGCTCAGGCTGCGGCAGTCTGGTGAAGGCTTCCGGCGCGAGGCCGTCGAACTGGTAGGGATTGGGATTGATCCCGGTCGAGAGATCGAGGAAAGGTTCTGGCGCGCCCGGAAACAGTTTCCGCGCCGCGCCGAGATCGCCGCCATGGTCGAGCGGCGCCAGATCGGGGGACGACATCATGGCCGCGCCGCTGACCCTTCTCGCTTTGCTGATCGAGCTCATGTTCGGTTACCCGCAGACACTGGCGCGTGCCGTCGGCCATCCGGTGACCTGGATGGGTAGGCTGATCGACTGGCTCGACAAGAAACTGAACCGCGAGGATGCGAGCAGCGAGGCGCGGCGCCGGGCGGGCGCCATCGCCGTGTTCGTGCTGCTGCTGACTGTCGGCGCCATCTCGTTCATCGTCGAACAGGCCTTGCTGCTGTTGCCGCTCGGCCTGCTCGCCGCGGCCATCCTCGCCAGCACCATGCTCTCCCAGCGCAGCCTGTTCGAGCATGTCGCCAAGGTTGCCGATGCGCTGGAAGAGCGCGGGCTGGAGGCCGGCCGCGAGGCCGTCGCCAAGATTGTCGGCCGCGACACGGCCGCGCTCGACGAGGCCGGCGTGGCGCGCGCGGCGATCGAGAGCTTGGCCGAGAATTTCTCGGACGGGGTGGTGGCGCCGTCGTTCTTCATGGTGCTTGCCGGGCTTCCAGGGGCGGGACTCTACAAGGCCATCAACACGGCGGACAGCATGATCGGCCATCGCACCGAGCGGCATCTTGATTTCGGCCGCAACGCGGCGCAGCTGGACGACATCGTCAACCTGCCCGCCTCGCGGCTCTCGGTGCTGCTGATCGTGGCCGCGGCCGCGCTGAGCAAAGGCACATCGGCGTCCGGCGCCTGGTACACCGCCTGGCGCGATGGGCCCAACCATGTCTCGCCGAATGCCGGCTATCCGGAGGCGGCGATGGCGGGCGCGCTCGGGCTGGCGCTGGCCGGTCCCCGTACCTATCACGGCAAGGAAACCGACGGCGCCTGGATGGGCGACGGGCGGCGCGAGGCAGGCGTCGCCGACATCCGCGCCGCGCTCGATCTTTACGGACGCGCCGACGGTATCCTCATCGCCATCGTCTTCCTGCTCGCCGCGCTCATCGTGCTAGGCTGAGCAGCCGGTCGATCTCGACATGCGCCTCGAGATGCGCGGCGAGCTTGTCGAGCGTCTGCTCGATCAGCGCATCGTAGGCGATCTCGGAGCCTCCGCTGCCCAAGCGCGCCAGCCAGGCGGCGCGCTGACGGTCGTCGGCGAACAGGCCGTGCAGATAGGTGCCGAACACTCGTCCGTCGGGCGAGCCCGCGCCCTCCGCCGTGCCGCCGGCAAGCCGCGCGAACGGCCGCGCACAATCCGGGCCTTCGGTGACACCCATATGCATCTCGTAGCCCGCGAATGGCGCGCCGTCGGCGGTCGCGCCTTCGACCTGTTCGAGCCGCTTCTCGCCGGCGAGCGTGGTCTCGACATCGAGCAGGCCGAGGCCTGCCGCACTGCCGGCGGGGCCTTCGAAGCCTTGCGGGTCGTGGATGGCGCGGCCGAGCATCTGATAACCGCCGCATAGTCCGAGCACCAGTCCGCCGCGGCGCAAATGCGCCGCAATGTCGATGGCGAAGCCCGCGTCGCGCAGCGTGGCGAGATCGGCGATGGTCGCTTTCGAGCCTGGCAGGATCACCAGGTCGGCATCGCCAGGGAGCGCCTGTCTGGGGCGCACGCGCACGAGATCGATTGACGGCTCGGCGTCGAGCGGGTCGAGATCGTCGAAATTGGCGATATGCGGCAGGATGGGAACCGCGATCTTGATCCGCGCGCCCGGCTTGACCGGCCGCGCGCCATCGAGCGCCAGCGCGTCTTCCGCCGGCAAGAGACGCGCCTCGGGAAAGAACGGGATGAGGCCAAGCGCCTCCCAACCGGTCGCCTCGGCGATCAGCGCCATGCCGCTGGCAAATAGCTGCGGATCGCCGCGGAACTTGTTGACGAGGAAACCCTTAATCAGCGCCGCGTCCTCGGCATCGATCACCGCCTTCGTGCCGGCGAGGCTGGCGATCACTCCGCCCCGGTCGATATCGCCGATCAGCACCACCGGAACATCGGCCGCCCGCGCGAAGCCCATATTCGCAATGTCGTTGGCGCGGAGATTGATCTCCGACGCGCTGCCCGCGCCTTCCACCAAGACGATCTCGGCTTCGTTTTTCAGCTTGGCGAAGCTGTCCCGCACGAATGGCATCAGCTCGGGTTTGAGCTGCTGATACTCGGCGGCCGTCGCGCGGCCATAGACGCGGCCCTGCACCACCACTTGCGCGCCGACCTCGCTTTGCGGTTTGAGCAGCACCGGGTTCATATGCACGCTCGGAGGAACACGCGCGGCCCGCGCCTGTAGCGCTTGCGCCCGGCCGATCTCGCCGCCATCCCCGGCCACCGCGGCATTGTTGGACATGTTCTGCGGCTTGAACGGCAGCACCTTCAGCCCACGGGCGACAAGTGCGCGAGCGAGTCCGGCGACGATCAGCGACTTGCCGACATCGGAGCCCGTGCCCTGGAACATGATCGCGCGGGCGGGCATGAGATCAGAACTCGATGCCTTCCTGCGCCTTCACACCAGCGGCGAAATGATGCTTCACAAGGGTCATCTCGGTGACGAGGTCGGCCGCCTCGATCAGCGGCGGCTTGGCGTTGCGGCCGGTGACGACGACATGCAAGTCCGGCCGGCGGGCTTTCAAGGTGGCGATCACCTGATCGAGGTCGAGATAGGCGTAGCGGAGCGCGATATTGAGTTCGTCGAGAATGACGAGGCCGAAGCCCGGATCGCTCATCAGCTCTTGTGCCTTGGCCCAGGCGCGCTCGGCGGCGGCGATGTCGCGGGCGAGGTCCTGCGTCTCCCAGGTGAAGCCCTCGCCCATGGTGTGCCACGACACCTGATCTCCGAATTTCGCGAGTGCGTCGCGCTCGGCGGTGTGCCAGGCGCCCTTGATGAATTGCACCACGCCGACTCGCCGCCCGCGGCCGAGCATGCGGAGCGCGAGCCCGAACGCCGCGGTCGACTTGCCCTTGCCGGTGCCGGTATGGACGACGAGCAGGCCCTTCTCGACCGTCTTGCCGGCGACCTCGTCGTCCTGGCGCGTCTTGCGATTCGCCATCTTGGCGCGGTGGCGTTCGGCTTCTCTCTCGTCGACGGGCTTGGTCATGGGCTTTTCACCGCCACGGCGATGCCGGCCACCATCATGATCACCCGCGCGGCCTTCGCCGCGATCCGCTGATTGAGCGTGCCTTGGGCATCGCGGAAACGGCGGGCGAGCGCGTTGTCCGGGACGATGCCGAGGCCGACCTCGTTGGAGACGAGCACGGTCGGGCCGCCGTGCGCGGCAAGCGCTTGTTCCAGCCGTTCGGTCATCGCCTCCACGTTGAAACTGCCGAGCATGAGATTGGACAGCCACAGCGTGAGACAGTCTACCAGCACCGCGGCATCGCCTTGTGCTGCGGCAAGCGCCTCTGGCACTTCATGCGGCGCCTCGATGGTTTGCCAGCCCGCTTCGCGGCGGGCCCGATGCGCGGCGATGCGCTCGGCCATCTCGCCGTCCCTGGCCTCGGCCGTGGCGATATACACCCAGGGCTTCGGATAGGTGGCGATCAGCCATTCGGCATAGCGGCTTTTGCCGGAGCGGGCGCCGCCGAGGACGAGCGTGACCAGCCCGCCCCCGGCTTGACTATCCGCCATCAGCGCATCACGCGCCAGGCACGATCTGGCCGATCAAGGCGGCGAGACCCACGCCCAGGACCACGGCGCCGGCGAGACGCGGGGCGATGGCCGAGACGCTTTCGCCGGTGCGGCGGGTGATCAGCGCCACGCCGACGCTGAGCGCGCTCTGGACGACGACGAGCCCGATCAGATAGGCGAACAGCGGCGTGGGCTCGGCGCCGACGATCGACTCGCCATAGGCATAGCCATGGGCGATGCCGGCCAGGCCGAACAAGGCGGCCCAGGCGGCGAGCGGCAGAGCGCGGCCGGATGCGACCAGCGCGCCGATCAGCACCACCGACAACGCCACGATGATCTCCACGCCGGGCAGATTGAACTCATAGACATGCAGCGCGACGCCGAGCGCGGACGCCGCGACGAACACGATCGGCAGGGCGAGACTCAAACCGCCGACGCCGACGACGACGCCGACCGCGACGAGAAAGGCGAGATGGTCGGGCCCGATCACCGGATGGCCGAGGCCGGACAACAGGCCCTGGACGAAGGTCGAGGGCATCTCGCCGTCCATCACGTGATGCGCGGAGGCGGCTCCGGCGGAGACGACGAGAACGGCAAAGGCAAGCAAAGCGGCGCGGCTCAATATCGAGAAATGCATCATATCCCCCATGCGCCCTCCACCCGAGTGCGCGGCCAAAGGTTACGCCGCCGGCAGGTCTCCTGGCTCGCGGGTCAAAGCCTCCCTTCGGCCTTCCCGGAGCAAAATGCTCCAGTGGCAGGTTGAAGGGCGCTCGCCGCTTACAGTTGCGGGGGCAGCCGCGGAATAGGTCGAACCCGCACCGCGTTCCCTATCGCGTCCCGCACCACGCGGGAACCGGCGACCGGGGGACTATAGCTGGCGCCGGGGCGTTCGCAAGCGGGGGCTAGGACTGGCGGCAGTTGTCCGCCTGCTCCTTGGAACGGCATTCATTGTCGAGTTCGCCGCTCGCCGGACGCCCGGAGGTGGTGACCTCCTCGTAGTCGCTCGTGGGCCAGTTCGAGCAATTGCGGCACCAATGCCAAGTGTCGTTTCCTTTTCGTCTGCGGTAAGTCGGCAATGTCGCCTCCCAATGCTGATACGGATTGCAACTAAAAGCCGATTCTATAGAATAATGCAATCTATACGTGTTACCGCGCCACGAGGTCCGCAATCGCATTGACAAAGCGGTTTCCGGCCTCGTTAAGTGCCGCAATCGGCGGTCTCTCGTAGGAGAGCCAACAGGGAACGCGGTACGGGAACCCCAAATCCGCGGCTGCCCCCGCAACTGTAAGCGGCGAGCCTTGCGCCAAAAGCCACTGGGCGGGAGCCCGGGAAGGCGGCCAAGGCAGCGACCCGCGAGCCAGGAGACCTACCGCCGTCGCTGGCCGCTTCACCGGGCGGGGTGCCTCGGAGCGGTTGGTTCTTGGCGGGTTATCCGCCTGAGCACCCCAGGTCGCGGGCGTGTGCGCGGGAGCGGCGTCGGGGTGAGTCTCATCGATACCGAGCAGGAGCAGGACATCGCCGACGACGCGGCGATGACGGTCTATGTCTGCATCACCTGCCGCAGCCCCAGCGATCCGGCGGACGGCGCGCGGCCGGGACTTGTGCTGGCGCGCGAGACGGCGCGCGCGGCGGAGGGTAGCGGCGTCGCGGTCAGACAGATCCGCTGCCTCGCCAATTGCAACCGGGCGTGCAGTGCCGCGATCAGGCGCGACGGCGCCTGGACTTACGTGTTCGGCGGGCTCGAACCTGCGCGCGATGCGGAAGCCCTGATCGAGGGCGCAAAGCTATTCGCGTGCGCGCCGGACGGGCTGATGCCCTGGCGCGGCCGTCCCGAAATTCTCAAGCGCGGGCTGATCGCGCGCGTGCCACCCATGGACTTCATCGAGGAGAACCCCGAATGAGTTCGCTTGCCCGCGTCCCCTGCACCATCGTCACGGGCTTTCTCGGCTCGGGCAAGACCACGTTGATCCGGCATGTGCTCGCCAATGCCAATGGGCGGCGGCTCGCGGTGATCGTCAACGAGTTCGGCGATGTCGGCATCGACGGCGAGATCCTCAAAGGCTGCGGCGACGCCGCCTGCCCGGAGGACAATATCGTGGAACTGGCCAATGGCTGCCTCTGCTGCACCGTAGCCGACGAGTTCGTGCCGGCGCTCGACCAGATCCTGGCGCGCGAGCCGCGAGTCGAGCATATCGTCATCGAGACCTCGGGCCTGGCGCTGCCGAAGCCGCTGGTGCAGGCGTTTCACTGGCCGGCGATCAAGGCCCGCGTCACCGTCGATGGGGTGGTGGCGGTGGTCGACGGCGCGGCGCTTGCCGGCGGCCGGGTGAGCGCCGACCTCGAGGCGCTTATCGCGCAGCGCGCGGGCGACAGCGCGCTCGACCATGACAATCCGATCGAAGAAGTGTTCGAGGATCAGATCGCCTGCGCCGACCTGGTCGTGCTCAACAAGCGCGACCTGCTCGATGAAGCGGGCCTCGACAGGGCGATGGCCGCGGTCGCGAGCGCGCTGCCGCGTTCGGTGCGCATCGTCAGCGTCGCGGAGGGCAAGGTCGATCCCGCCGCGCTGCTCGGGCTCGGCGTCGGCACCGAGGACGACATCGAGAACCGCAAGACGCATCACGACGACGAACTCGACCACGATCATGACGATTTCGACAGCTTCGTCGTGCCGTTGCCGGAGATTGCCGATCCTGGCGCGATCGCGGCGCGGATCACGCAGGTTGCCGCGACGCACAATGTGTTGCGCATGAAGGGCTTCGTGCCGGTCGCAGGCAAGAAGATGCGCCTCCTGATTCAGGCGGTGGGCCCGCGGGTCAGCCACTATTATGATCGCCCCTGGCGCCCGGACGAGGCGCGGCAGGGCAGCCTGGTGGTGATCGGCCTCAAAGGGCTGGACCGCGATGCGGTCGTAAGCACGCTCTCGGAGTAAGGCATGCATCTGCTCCAGACCGGCGCGGCAACGCTCGACGATACGGTCGAGCCGCTCGATCTGGGGCAGCCGCCCGGCGATATCCTGATCCTGTCGTTTGCCGATAGCGACCTGTCGGGATTGGCGACCGCCTATGCCGCGGAAAAGGAGGCGCTGCCCAGCGTGCGTCTGGCGCATTTGCGCGATCTGCGTCACCCGATGTCGATCGATCTTTGGATCGACAAATCCGCATGCCACGCCAAGGTCATTGTGGTGCGGCTGCTCGGCGGCCTCGATTGGTGGCGCTACGGGGTTGAAGCCCTGTCCGGCATGGCCCGCGAGCGCGGCATCGCCCTTGCCGTGCTGCCCGGCGAAGATCGCGACGATGCGCGGCTGGCCGAGGCCTCGACCGTGCCGCAGGCTGAGCTGGACGCGTTGCTCGGCTTTTTCCGCGAGGGCGGCTGCGAGAATTTGCGCGCGCTGCTGCGCGGGCTCGCGGTCCATGCCGGCGTGGCGCTCGATGCGCCGCGGCCGCGGGCGCTGCCGCGCATGGCCGCGTATCTGCCGAAGCAAGGCGCGGTCTCGCTCGATGTGCTCGCCGCTTCGCTTCAGCCGGGGGAGCCGGTCGTGCCGATCCTGTTCTATCGCGCGGCCCTGCTCGCCGCCGACACCGCGCCGATCGATGCGCTATGCGAAGCGCTTGCCGCGCGCGGGCTGCAGCCAGCGCCGCTGTTCGTGCCGAGCCTCAAGGATGGCGAGGCCGCGTGTTTCGTCCGGGAAGCACTGCCACGGCTCAAGCCTGCGGTCATCGTCACCACCACGGCATTCGCGGCCGGAAGCGAGCCGGGCGTCTCGCCGCTCGACGCCACCGATGCGCCGGTGCTGCAAGCGGTGATCGCCACCACGCGGCGCGCCGCCTGGCGGGAGAGCGCACGCGGGCTCGGACCCGCCGATCTCGCCATGCATGTGGTGCTGCCGGAACTCGACGGGCGGGTGCTGGCCGGCGCGATCGCCTTCAAGGACGCGCTACCGAAGGACGAGACGCTCGCCTTCACGGCCTTTAGCAGCCGCCCCGAGCCTGACCGGATTGCCTTCGTCACCGACCGCATCGCCGCGCTGGTGCGTTTGCAGCGCACGCCGCGCGCGGCGCGCCGCATCGCGGTGGTGCTGCCGGACTATCCGGCCGCAGGCGGCCGGGCCGGTTATGCCGTGGGACTCGACGTGCCGCAAAGCATTGTGGCGTTGCTCGCCGATCTCGCCGCAGCGGGGTACGGCGCCGGTAATCCGCCGCGAAGCGCATCCGCGCTGATCGATGCGCTCGATGCCGGCATGACCGAGCCGCGCCTTTCGCTCATGGATTACCGGCGCCTCCTCGCCACGCTGCCGGATGAGATCGCGCGCGCGGCTGACGCGGCGTGGGGCGCGGCGGAACACGATCCGGATTTCCGCGAGGGGGGGTTCCGCTTCCGCGCGGCGATGTTCGGCACTGTGCTGGTGGCCCTCCCGCCGGACAGAGGTTCGATTTCCGAGCGGCGCGCCGTCTATCACGATGCGAGCTTGCCGCCGCGCCATGCCGTGCTGGCCTTCGGCCTCTGGCTGCGGCATATCGCAAAGACCGAAGCCATTCTCCATATGGGAGCGCATGGCACGCTCGAGTGGCTGCCGGGCAAGGCGGTGGCACTGACCGCGTCGTGCTTCCCGGAGGCGGTGGTCGGTCCACTGCCGGTGATCTATCCGTTCATCGTGTCGAATCCGGGCGAGGCCGCGCAGGCCAAGCGCCGCATCGCCGCTTTGACCCTCGGTCATTTGCCGCCGCCGCTGGTGGCCGGCGAATTGTCCGGCGCGGCGCAGGAACTCGAACGGCTGGTCGACGAATTTGCGATGGCCGACGGTCTCGACCGTAAGCGGCGCGAGCGGCTGGCGCGGCTGATCGTGGAGACGGCCGAACGCTCCGGTCTCGCCCGCGAGGCCGGCGCGAGCCCCGGCCTCCATCCCGATGAGGCGCTGGCCAAGATCGATGCCTGGCTCTGCGACCTCAAGGATCTCGCGGTGAAAGACGGGCTGCACGTCTATGGGCGACCTTCGGCGAGCGACGACCCGGCTTGGCAGGCTTGCGCCAACACCGAACGCGACGCGCTGCTCGCGGCGCTCGACGGCAAGCATATACGCCCGGGGCCCGCCGGGGCGCCGCAGCGCGGCCGGCGCGACGTGCTGCCGACGGGGCGCAATCTGTTCACCGCCGATCCGCGCCTGCTGCCGACGCCGACGGCGATGGAACTCGGCAGGCTGGCGGCGGACGAAGTGATCCGCCTCTATCTCCAGACGCATGGCGAGATGCCGCGCTCGCTGGTGATCGATCTCTGGGGCAGCGCCACGCTCAGGACCGGCGGTGAGGAGATCGCCCAGGGGCTGGCGCTGATGGGCTGCCGCCCGATCTGGGACCTTGCCACCGGCCGGGTCACCGGCATCGAGGTGCTGCCGCCCGCGAGCATGGGCCGGCCGCGCGTCGACGTCACCTGGCGCATCTCGGGCCTGTTCCGCGATCTGTTCCCGGCGCAGATCGCGCTGCTCGATGCGGCCACCGAACTGGTCGCGGCGCGCGAGGAAGACGACGAGGAAAATCCGCTTGCGGCGGTTCGGCGCAGCAATGGCAGGGAAAGCCGCGCGCGCATCTTCGGCACGGCGCCGGGCGCCTATGGCGCCGGTGTCGAGGATTTGCTCGGGCAAGACAGCGCGCCCGATGCGATCGGGGCGGCCTATCTCGCGGCGACGTCTCACATCTATTCCGGCGCCGAGGGCGAAGGCGTGTCCGCGCCAGGCGCGTTCGCGGCGCGCGTGGCTGACGCCGATCTTCTGCTGCATGGCAGCGACGATCCTTCGCGCGATCTGCTGGAAGGCGCGGAGGACGCGGCGCATATCGGCGGCTTTGCCGCGGCCGCCGCCTCGCTTGGGCGCGAGGCCGATCTGATCGTGCTCGACACCACCGACCCGGGCCGCCCGCGGGCCAGGCCGCTTCCCACGGCGCTGGCCAGAATCGTGCGCGGCCGCGCCACCAATCCCCGCTTCATCCGGGGCATGATGCGGCATGGCGCGCGCGGCGCGGCCGAGCTTGCCGAGACGGTTGACCGGCTCGCCGATTTCGCCGAGACGACCGGCGCGGTGTCGAGCGCGCTGTTCGATGCGGTGCACGAGGCGTATCTCGCCGACCCGCTGGTGCGCGATTTCCTGCTCGGCGAGAATCCCGCCGCCGCCCAGGCGATTGCCGAGAGACTGGATAGCGTGCGGCGCAAAGGACTGTGGCATCCGCGCCGCAACGATCTCGAAGGCTTGCGCGGACTTGCGACGGAGGCGGCGCTATGACCCGAACCTTCGCCCGCGGCGCCTGTCCCGGCCTGTCCACACCAATGCAGACCGGCGATGGCTTGCTAGTGCGCTTCCTCCCGGCCGAGCCGATTCCACTCAGGGTGCTCGCCCGTCTTTGCGCCGCCGCGCGCGCGCACGGCAATGGCACGATGGAGATCTCAGCCCGCGGTAGCGTCCAGATACGCGGCCTCACTGCGGATTCGGCGCCGCTCTTGGCCGATACAATTTCTGCGCTCGGCATCGATATCGCCGACGGCGTTCCAGTACTTGCCGATCCACTGCTGGACGATCCCACCGCTCTCATCGATGCGCACGCGCTTGCAGGTGAGCTGCGCAAAGCGCTGGCCGCTCCGAGACTCACGCTAGCGCCGAAAGTTTCAGTGATCGTGGATGGCGGCGGCAGGCTTCCCCTCGATGCCCTTGCCGCGGATATCAGGGTCAGGGCCGTCGCTACGGCGAACGGTCCGTTGCTCTATTTGGCGGTCGCAGGCGATGCCGCAACGGCACAGCCGCTCGGCGCGGTCGCGCCGAACGAGACGTGCGATGCCGTGCTGCAGCTGCTTACGGTGATTTCATCCCATGGACCGGAAGCGCGCGCCGCCGATGTGCTGCGGAGCGAAGGGATTGCTGCTCTGCGGGCCGCGATCCGAAGCCGCATCGCGCTCGAACCGCCCCCGCCACTGCGGCTTTCCACCGCCATGGTTGGCGCGCATTGCCTCAAGGACAATCTCTACGCGCTGGGCGTGGCGCTCGCTTTCGGCCAGGTCGAGGCCCCCACGCTCGGCGCGCTTACCGAGATCGCCAGAACGCAGGGTGCCTTGTGGGCGCGGCCTGCGCCGGATCGCGCGCTGCTGCTCGGGCCCTTCAAGCGGACAACGATAAAGACGATGCGAGACGAGGCGCGGCGTTTAGGCTTCGCCGTGGACGCTTCCGACCCGCGCCGCCGCATCGCCGCCTGCCCCGGCGCGCCGCACTGCATGCACGGGCTGATCGCCGCCCGCGTCCTGGCCGCGGAGATCGCGCAGGAGGTGGAGCTTCCCGCCGGCGACGGCATCGTGCTGCATGTGTCGGGCTGCGCCAAAGGCTGCGCGCATCCCGCGCGCGCGCCGCTCACCGTCATCGGCACGGAGCAAGGCTGCGGCATCGTCCGCGACGGCACGGCGCGGGCCGCGCCATCCGAATTTGTTCCGCCGAACAGACTGGTCCCGGCGCTCACCGGTAAGCGGGAGCCGGTGCATGCTTAAGCAGGATTATCTGCGCGACGGCGCGGCGATCTACGAGCGCTCCTTCGCCATCATCCGCGCCGAAGCGGATCTCTCGCGCTTCTCGGCCGAGGAGGCGGAAATCGCCGTGCGCATGATCCATGCCTGCGGCCAGGTCGAGGCCGCAGGCGCGATCGACTTCGCTCCCGGGCTGGTTGATGCGGCGCGCGGGGCGCTCAGGCGCGGCGCGCCGATTTTCTGCGACGCGGAGATGGTGGCGCATGGCATCACCCGCGCACGGCTCCCGGCGGCGAACGAGGTGATCTGCACCTTGCGCGATTCAAGCGTGCCCGAGCTTGCGGCGAAGCTCGGCACGACCCGCTCCGCGGCAGCGCTCGAACTCTGGCGCGACCGGATCGAGGGCGCGCTGGTTGCCATCGGCAATGCGCCGACCGCGCTGTTCCGGCTGCTGGAAATGCTGGATTTCGGCGCGCCGAGGCCCGCCGCCATTATCGGCGTGCCGGTCGGCTTCGTCGGCGCGGCGGAATCGAAGGAGGCACTTGCCGCCAATGGCTTCGGCGTGCCCTATCTGATCGTACGCGGGCGGATGGGCGGCAGCGCCATGACGGCCGCCGCGGTCAATGCTCTGGCGCGGGAGGGAATATGAACGGCGCACGTCTCATCGGCATTGGCGTCGGTCCCGGCGATCCGGGCCTGCTGACCCTGAACGCCATCGCCGCGCTCGGCGCGGCCGACGTGGTGGCGCATTTCGCCAAGGCGGGGAATGCGAGCAATGCGCGGACGATCGCGGCGGCACATTTCAAGCCGGATGCCGAGGAGTTGCCGCTGCTCTATCCGGTGACGACCGAGATTCCCAAACAGGACGCCGCCTATCGCGAGGCGATCGGTGACTTTTATGACGAGGCCGCGGCGCGGATCGCCGCGCGGCTCGACCAGGGCCGGACAGTGGCGGTGATCGCCGAGGGCGATCCCCTGTTCTACGGCTCCTACATGCATCTGCATGTCCGCCTAAGCACTCGCTACCCGGCCGAGATCGTCGCCGGCGTCACCGGCATGTCCGGCTGCTGGTCGGCGGTCGGCACGCCGATCGCCCAGGGCGACGACGTGTTCACCGTGCTGCCCGCGACCCTGCCCGAGTTCGAGCTGGAGCGCAGGCTCGCCGACACCGACGCGGCGGTGGTGATGAAGCTCGGCCGCCACCTGCCCAAGGTGCGCCGCGCACTCGACCGGGCGGGACGGCTCGACCGCGCCATCTATGTCGAACGCGGCACCATGGCCAATGCCGCCATCATGCCACTCGTCGACAAGCTCGATACCATCGCGCCCTATTTCGCCATGGTGCTGGTGCCGGGCTGGGAAGGGCGGCCATGAGCGGACGGCTGATGGTGGTAGGGCTCGGGCCGGGCGGCGATCAGGCGCTGAGCGGGGACGCGCGCGACGCGCTTGCCGCCGCCGAGGCGCTTTACGGCTATGGCGTCTATCTCGACCGCGTAAAGGTGCGGGAGGGCCAGACGCGCCATGCTTCGGACAATCGCGAGGAGACCACGCGCGCCGAGGCGGCGCTGCGCCATGCGGCAAGCGGCGCGCAAGTGGCGCTGGTTTCCGGCGGCGACCCCGGCGTATTCGCCATGGCCGCCTCGGTCTGCGAGGCGATCGAGACGGGACCCGAAGCCTGGCGCGCACTCGACATTGCCGTCATTCCGGGCGTCACCGCCATGCTCGCGGTGGCGGCGCGCGCGGGCGCCCCGCTCGGCCACGATTTCTGCGCCATTTCGCTGTCCGACAATCTGAAGCCGTGGGAGTTGATCGAGCGTCGGCTCGACGCGGCGGCGGGCGCGGGGTTCGTCATCGCGCTCTACAATCCGGTGTCGCGGGCGCGGCCCTGGCAGCTCGCCAAGGCCTTCGGTCTCTTGTCCCGGCATTTACCGGGCGCGACGCCGGTGATCTTCGGCCGGGCGGTGGGCCGCGCCGATGAGAGGCTGACCATCTTCACGCTCGCCGAGGCCGGCGGGGTCGCCGCCGACATGGCCACCTTGGTGATCGTCGGTTCGCGCGAAACGCGCGTGATCGCACGGCCGGGGCAAAGCCCGCTGGTCTATACGCCGCGCGCGGTGGAGAGGGTCAGCGCATGATCGAGCCAGGCAAGCACCTCGCCGGCGGTGACGACGGACTCGGCTTCCGGCAAGGTTGGGCGCCTCAGCATGATTACCGGCAGACCGAGCGCGCGGCATGCGGCGATCTTGCCGTAGGTCGCCTCACCCCCGCTATTCTTGGCGACCACCACATCGATGCGGTGCTGCTCCAGCAGCGCGCGGTCCGCCGCTTCGCTGAAGGGCCCACGCGCGGTGAGATAGTTCGCCCGCGGCACGGCGAGCGGCGGTTCCACCCGATCGACGCTGCGCACGAGATAGACATGCTGCGGGGCCGTCTCGAACGCACCAAGCTCGCTCCGCCCGAGCGCGATAAACACACGTCGCGGCGTGGCGCCGAGCGCGCGCACGGCCGCCGCGACGGCTTCCACTTCGAGCCAGTTGTCGCCCGCGATCTGCTGCCAAGGCGGACGCCGCAA
>JAWOJH010000108.1:0-6597 GCA_046481725.1 Methyloceanibacter sp.
TCGAGCCCATGATCGGCGATGCCACCGTGCTGTTGTCGATTGCCGCGGGGCGCACGCTGGAAAGCCTCGCGCGAAGCTTGCCGCCGGGCACGGCAATCGTCCGGGCCATGCCGAATACCGCCGCGGCGGTGGGCAGCAGCATGACGGCCGCGTGCGCCAATGCAGCGGTAACGGCCGCGCAAGCGGCGGAATGCACCGCTCTGCTCGAAGCTGTGGGCGATGTTGTCTGGCTCGACGACGAAAGCCTGCTCGATGCGGTGACCGCCGTTTCCGGCAGCGGGCCCGCCTATGTCTTTCTGCTCGCCGAATGTCTGGCGGAAGCCGGCCGCGCCGCCGGTCTCGAGGCCGGGCTGGCGCAGCGTCTGGCGCGCGCCACGGTCGAGGGCGCAGGCGCCTTGCTGCGCCGATCGGACCTGTCGCCGGCGGAACTGAGAGAGAAGGTGACCTCGCCCAAGGGCACGACCGCGGCCGCGCTAGAAGTGCTGATGGGCAAAGACGGGGTGAAGGACCTGCTCACCCGCGCCGTCGCCGCCGCCGCCAAGCGCTCGAAAGAACTGTCGTCGTAGGGGCCCTCACCCTTCGAGACGGCGCGTTTCGCGCCTTCTCAGGGCGAGGGATTAATCCTCAAGGTGAGGAGCGCCCGGAGGGCCCGTCTCGGACCATGAGGCCATGGCGTCTTCCGATGGCCACTAATAACGCCTATCTTCAGGACTGAAGGAGGACGCCCAATGTTCGACGATTTTTCCAAGCGTTCCAAGGCCGTGCGGGCCGCAATCGATCTGGCCAAAGAGCGAAGCTGGGGCGACATCACCCTTATCGACGTCGCCCAGGCCGCTGGCCTCGACCTGGCCGATCTTCGCCGCGAGTTTTCCTGCAAGTCGGACGTCGTGCGGGCTTTCCAGAAGGAAGTCGATGCCGAGGTGCTCGCCAAGGCGAAGCCCGCCGGGGAAAGCCAAAGTCCGCGCGACCGTCTGTTCGACATGCTGATGACCCGCTTCGAGGTGATGCAGCCTTACAAGCCAGCCCTGAAACGCATCTCGTCCTATCTCTGCTGCCGCCCCGGCGAGTCGGCGGCGCTGCTTTGCTCCTCGCTCGCCTCGCAATATTGGATGCTGGCCGGTTCGGGCGCGAAACTGGATGGACCGGGCGGCGCGCTGCGCGTCGCCGGGCTCGCCTCGGTCTACGCCAAGGTATTCCAGATCTGGCTCGACGATCCCTCGCCCTCGCTCGACAAGACCATGGCCGCGCTCGACCAGCGGCTGGCCAGGGGCGAGCGCATGCTGTCGGCGGTCGACCAGGCTTGCGCCGATATGTGCCGGCTGGCCTGCGCCTTCATGCCGCGCGGCTGGGGCCGCAAGGAGGACGGTGCCGCACCGCCGCCGCCCGCGGGACCGGGACCGTCGCCGGTCAGCGCGCACTGATACGATTGGATTATTCCGGCAGCGGATCTTCGTCGAAGGGACCTGACAGATCCTCGGGCCCTTCACCGGGAAGTTCCGCGTCGGTCGGGTCCGGGGCCACGGGGTCGTCCGGGTCGTCCAGGGGCTGCAACGGCTCGCCTCCCCCAAGCCCGAATTCGCCCTCCCCAAGACCCAACAAAGGCTGGCCATCCTTGCGATGGATCGTGGCGCTGCCGCCGCCGATATCGAGTTCGATCTCGGAGCCCGGCTGTTCCTCTTCCTGGATTTCCTCGGTCATGTCGATCGCGAAGGCAGGTCCGGCGCATGCGATCAGCGCGGAAACTGCAATCCCAACGAACCTGCGGCGCATAAGCTTCTCCTCCCAGTGGTCCGATCACCGATCCTAAACAGGCACTTTTAGCACGGCCTTCAAGCCGCCCAGCGAGGATCGGCTCAGCGCGATGTCCCCGCCATGGATACGGGCAATGTCGCGGGCGATCGCGAGGCCGAGTCCGGTCGAGCCGGAATCTTGATTGCGCGCATGGTCGAGCCGGTAGAAGGGCCGGAACACGTGCTCGTGCTCGGCGTCTGGAATGCCGGGGCCGTCATCCTCGACCGAGACGGTGAGGGCACCGTTCTGCTTGGCGGCGCTGACATTGACATGCGCGGCGAACCGCGCGGCATTGTTGATCAGATTGGCGACGGCGCGCTTGAAGGCGTGGCGGCGCACTGGGACCACGAGCGGCGCATCCTTGATCTCAACCGCGATGTCTTTGCCGCCATGCGCCTGGCCCTTCACCTCGCTCAGGATCTCGCCGATATCGGTGCGCACGATCTCCTCGCCGGAATCGCCCTTGGCAAAGGCCATGTAGTCCTCGAGCATGGCCTGCATCTCGTCGACATCGGCACGCATGGCTCCCAGTTCCGGCGAATCCTCGAACAGGGCGAGTTGCAGCTTGAAGCGGGTCAGGATCGTGCGCAGATCGTGGCTGACCCCGGCCAGCATTACCGTGCGCTGCTCGACATGCCGCTCGATCCGGTCGCGCATCTCGATGAAGGCGTGCGCCGCCTGGCGGACCTCGCGCGCGCCGCGCGGCCGGAAATCCGCCGGCGGCGGGCGACCCTTGCCGAAGCTCTCGGCCGCTTCCGACAGCCGCACGATCGGCTTGATCTGGTTGTGCAGGAACAGGATCGCCACGGTGAGCAGCACCAGCGAGGTGCCGACCATCCACAGCAGGAAGATCTGCGAGTTCGACGCATATGTCTGGCTTCGCCGCGCCAGCACATGCATCACCGCGTCGTCGAGTTTGATGCGGATATCGACCAGATTGGAGCGGCCCACCGTGTCGATCCAGAACGGCCGGCCGATCTGCCGGGTCAATTCCTCGGACAGAGTGGAGTCGAGCAGATTGAAGAACGGCTTCGAGCGCACCGGCGGCAGCTCCTCGCCGGGCGCGAACCGTACCCGTAAGCCGAGATTCTGTTCCGCCAGCCGGACCAAAGCCTCGCCCTCGCGGTCCTGCGGATAGACTTTATACAGATCGATCAGCATGCCGACATTCTGCACGGTGACCGTCGAAAGGCGCCGCGTCACCGTCTGCCAATGGCGTTCCAGGAACACGAAGGTCAGCACCGATTGCAGCAGCACCATCGGCGCGATGATGATGATGAGCGCCCGCGCATAGAGCCCCTTCGGCATCCGCTCGCCGAACGCGCCGAGGAGGCGCTTGAGCGGCCTGCGGCGCTCGGGCACGAGGGGGGAGGCTGGCGCGCGCGCGTCCATCACTCGGAATAAAGAATGTAGCCCTTGCCGCGCACGGTCTGGAGATAGACCGGGTTGGCAGGGTCGTGCTCGATCTTGCGTCTGAGCCGGTTGATCTGCACGTCGACCGCGCGCTCGCCGCCGGCATCGGCGTCCTTGGCGAGTTCTTGGCGGGACACCGGCATGCCCGGCCGCTGCGCGAAATAGCGGAGCAGGTCGCGCTCGCGTTCGGTCAGTCGGATGGTCTCGTCGTCGCGCTTGAGCTCGCCGCGCGAGATATGGAACACGAACGCGCCCATGCGCACTTCGCCGGTGGCTTGGCCCGCGCCGCCGCGACGGAGCACGTTGCTGACCCGCAACAAAAGCTCACGCGGCTCGAACGGCTTGGCCAGATAATCGTCGACCCCGGTCTCCAGCCCCTCGATGCGCTGCTCGATCTCGGCGCGGGCCGTCAGCATCAGGATCGGCACTTGCGACTCGGTTCGCAGCGAGCGGGCGAAATCGAGCCCAGATTCCTGCGGCATCATCACGTCGAGAATCAGCAGGTCGAAGGCGAGGCTGCGCATAGTGGCGCGCGCACTCGCGGCGTCCACCGCCGTGGTCACGCGGAAGCCTTTGTCTTGCAGAAAGCGGGCGAGCAGATCGCGGATGCGGCTGTCGTCGTCAACCACCAGAATATGCGGCGCGTTGTCGTCGGGACAGGCGCCGCGATGGGTCTTGATCGGGGTCGGCATGGTCATCGATCTCCCCCCTTGCGCATGGCCTAGCCCTTGCCGCCCGGCTTCAGCGGGGTCGGCGAAGCATGCATGATGGAGGAGACTTTGGGCCGTTCTTCGGCATTGATCATGGCTTCGAAAAAGCGGCGCAAAACCGCCTCCGCGCCGGGGCCCGCCGCCTTCAAGGCCGCCGCCAGGCGCACCGATTGCGGCGCGGCCAGCCGCTCGGCCAGCGCCCGGCCCTTCTCGGTGGGGGACAAGAGCCGCTCGCGCCGATCCGCTTCGCCCGCCTGCTGCACGATATAGCCCTTGTCGATCAACTGCTTGAGCACCCGGGACAGGCTCTGCTTGGTGATCGTCAGGATGTCGAGCAGGTCGGCCACCCGCAAGCCCGAGTGGCGGTTGACGAAATGCAGCACCCGGTGATGCGCCCGGCCGAAGCTGAAATCCTCCAAGATCGCGTCCGGATCGGAGGTGAAATCGCGATAGGCGAAGAACAAGAGCTCGGCGAATTCCAGCAATTTCGCCTCGGAAACCGCACGTTTCCGTGCCGCCCCGCCATTGCCGCGCGGCTTCGGCCCGGCCGGAATCTCCGCCCGCTGCTGTCTGTCATTTAGGTCAGTCATGTTGACTTATTTTTCGCGCTCGGTTATGTCAGCCATGTTGACTTATTTCGCCATTGATACGCCTCGGCGCTTGCTCGCGCAATTGCCGTCGGGGGTGCTATGAGAGGCGTTCGGTGGCGCAGCAAGGAGCCCGGCCCGGGCGCAAGCCAAGAAGGCCGGCACCGCTTGCGGGAGGAACTCGATGACGACCGTCCCTTACGACCAGCGCGAGGGCTTCATCTGGCTGAACGGCAAGCTGGTGCCCTGGGCCGAGGCGCGCCTGCATGTCCTGAGCCACGCATTGCATTATGCGAGCGCCGTGTTCGAGGGGATGCGCGCCTATGACGGCGAGATCTTCAAGCTGACCGAGCACAATCAGCGCCTGCACGAGAGCGCCAAGATCCTCGACTTCGCCATTCCATATCCGGTCGCCGAGCTGGACAAGGCGGCGCGCGAGGTGCTGCGGGCTAACCAGCTGACCGACGCCTATATCCGTCCGATCGCCTGGCGCGGCTCCGAGCAGATGGGCGTCGCCGCGCAGAAGACCAAGATCAATGTCGCGATCTGCGCCTGGGACTGGGGCTCCTATTTCGATCCGCGCGCGCGCGAGAAGGGGCTGAAGCTCGCCTTCGCCAAATATCGCCGCCCTGACCCCGCCACCGCGCCGGTCAAGAGCAAGGCAGCCGGCCTGTATATGATCTGCACCATCGAGAAGCACCGCGCCGAGCGCGATGGCTATGCCGACGCGTTGATGCTCGACTGGCGCGGCCAGATCGCCGAATGCACCGGCGCCAATATCTTCTTCGTGCAAAACGGCGTGCTGCACACGCCGCTGCCGGATTGCTTCCTCGACGGCATCACCCGCCGCGCGGTGATCGGCCTCGCCAAGCAGCGCGGCCTGAAAGTGATCGAGCGGGCGATCCTGCCGCAAGAGCTTGCCGATTTCTCCGAGTGCTTCATCACCGGCACCGCCGCCGAGGTCACGCCGGTCTCGTCGATCGGCGACTACACATTCGCCGTCGGCCCCATCACCAAGACCCTGATGGACGACTTCGCCGCGCTCACCCACCCCGCCAAGATCCGCGCCGCCGTCGCGGGGTAGAGGCTCGTTTAACCCGGGGGGACGTTTTAGCCTGGAAGGATGACTGCCATGGGACGCCCGCCGCTGAAACACGCTTTTACCGTCTCCTATGCGCGAGGCGGCATCGAACTACAGCGCTACACCATCACCGCCCTCACTCAGCAAGCCGCCGAGACCGAGGCCGATAATCGGTTCCAGCGCGCATATCCGGACCTGAAGCTGGTCGAGAGTTCGGTCTCGCGCAGCGTCGAAGCGCATTAGCAAAGCTTAGCGGCGGACTTCGCCTGCCCGAACAGCTTGGCCTCTGCGGTCCAATCGCATGCTCGCTGCCGACTTGCGTCACCCGGAGTGCCCCTAGCCGCTCGTAGCGCTGCCTTTCCCGGGGCATGCCGGGCCCTCCGTGCTAAAGTGGTTATATGCAAAGCGAGGATAAGGTCGCGGTCGCAGAGACGCGGGAGGACGCCCCCCAATTCGATGCGGGGTTTCGCGAGCGGCTCTACGATCTGCTCCGCTGGCGGCGCGATGTGCGCCGCTTCAAGCGCGAGCCGTTACCCGCCGGCGCGATCGAGCGGCTGATCGGGATTGCCTGTCTCTCGCCGTCGGTGGGCTTGAGCGAGCCGTGGCGCTTCGTCATCGTCGAGGACGAGGCGCGCCGCGCCGCGATCCGCGCCTGCTTCGAGACTTGCAATAAGGACGCGCTGGCGCAGCAGGATAGCGACCGCGCCGCGCTCTATGCGCGGCTCAAGCTCGCCGGCCTCGACGATGCGCCCTGCCAGGTCTCGGTGTTTTCAGACCGCGCCACCGCGCAAGGCGGAAGGCTCGGCCGCGCCACCATGCCCGAGACGCTCGATTATTCGGTGGTCACCGCCATCCACACGCTCTGGCTCGCCACACGCGCGGAAGGGCTGGGTGTCGGCTGGGTGTCGATCCTCGATCCGGCGCGCATGCGCGCGATCCTTGACCTGCCGGAGCATTGGGCCTTTATCGGGCATCTGTGCATCGGCACGCCCGAAGCGGACGACGACACGCCGGC
>JAWOJH010000109.1:0-2505 GCA_046481725.1 Methyloceanibacter sp.
ACCGCTTGTTGCTGCGCACGACGTCTACTACATCAATCCGGAAGATCACCTTGCGCGTGAAGCGATCGTTAAGATCCAGAGCGGCGGCATCGTCGAAAATCCTGATGATTTTGACGAACAGGGGGAATTTCTCGAAAGCGAAGCGCGGAATCTTGGTCACCACGTAATCGATCGACGGCTCGAACGAAGCCGGAGTCGCGCCGCCGGTAATGTCGTTCTGCAACTCGTCGAGCGTATAGCCAATCGCCAGTTTGGCCGCCACCTTGGCGATCGGGAAGCCGGTCGCCTTCGACGCCAGTGCAGAAGAACGCGATACGCGCGGGTTCATCTCGATCACCACCATGCGCCCGTCTTCCGGGTTGATCGAGAACTGCACGTTGGAGCCGCCCGTTTCCACGCCGATCTCGCGCAGCACCGCCAGCGAGGCGTTGCGCAGGATTTGGAATTCCTTGTCGGTCAGCGTCTGCGCCGGCGCGACAGTGATGGAGTCGCCGGGGTGCACGCCCATCGGGTCGAAGTTCTCGATCGAGCAGATGATGATGCAGTTGTCCTTGCGGTCGCGCACCACCTCCATCTCGTACTCTTTCCAGCCGAGCAGCGATTCCTCGATCAGCAGCTCGTGGGTCGGCGAGGCTTCCAGGCCGCGCTCGCAGATGGCGACGAATTCGTCCTTCTTGTACGCACTGCCGCCGCCCGAGCCGCCCATCGTGAACGAAGGCCGGATGATCGACGGAAAGCCCAGCGCCGCCTGCACCTGCAGTGCCTCTTCCATGCTGTGGGCGATCGACGAACGCGCGGAACCCAGACCGATCTTGGTCATCGCGGCCTTGAATTTTTCGCGGTCCTCCGCCTTGTCGATCGCCTCCTTCGACGCGCCGATCATCTCGACGCCGTATTTTTCCAGCACGCCGTGCTTGGCAAGGTCGAGCGCGCAGTTGAGCGCGGTCTGCCCGCCCATGGTCGGCAAGAGCGCATCGGGGCGCTCCTTGGCGATGATCTTTTCGACCACCTGCCAGGAAATCGGCTCGATGTAGGTGACGTCGGCCATGTCCGGGTCGGTCATGATCGTCGCCGGATTGCTGTTGACGAGGATGACCTTGTAGCCCTCCTCGCGCAGCGCCTTGCACGCCTGGGCGCCGGAGTAGTCGAATTCGCACGCCTGCCCGATGACAATGGGGCCGGCGCCGATGATGAGGATACTTTTAAGGTCAGTGCGCTTGGGCATGATCAGTGTGCTCCGGCGTGATCGGCCATCAGCTTGATAAATCGGTCGAACAAATAGCTCACGTCATGCGGGCCGGGGCTGGCTTCAGGGTGGCCCTGGAAGCTGAATGCGGGGGCGTCGGTGCGCGCAATCCCTTGCAGCGAGCCGTCGAACAGCGAGACATGGGTGCTGCGGATATTGGCCGGAAGCGTCGCTGCATCCACCGCGAAGCCGTGGTTCTGACTGGTGATCGCCACGCGTCCGCTGTCGAGGTCCTTGACCGGATGGTTGGCGCCGTGGTGGCCGAACTTCATTTTGACGGTCTTGGCGCCCGAGGCAAGCGCCAGCAACTGGTGGCCGAGGCAGATGCCGAAGGTCGGGATTTTCGCCGCCACCAGTTCGCCGATCGCCTGGATCGCGTAGTCGCACGGCTCCGGGTCGCCGGGGCCGTTGGAGAGGAAAATGCCGTCCGGCTTCAGCGCCATCGCCTCGGCCGCGGTCGCGGTGGCCGGCAGCACGGTGAGGCGGCAACCGCGCTCGGCCAGCATGCGCAGGATGTTGCGCTTGACGCCGTAATCGAAGGCGACGACATGGAAGCGCGGTTCGGTCTGCTGGCCATAGCCGGCGCCGAGCTTCCACTCGGTTTCGCTCCACGCGTAGGACGCGGGCGCCGTCACGACCTTGGCCAGATCCATGCCGGCCAGACCCGGAAACGCACGCGCGGCCTCGAGCGCTTTTGCTTCGTCCACTGCACCGGCCATGATGCAGCCGCTCTGCGCACCCTTTTCGCGCAGGATGCGGGTCAGCCGCCGCGTGTCGATGTCGGCGATCGCCACGATGTTCTGGCTTCTGAGGTAATCGGGCAGAGACTGGGCGGCACGGAAATTCGAATGCAGGCGCGGCGCATCGCGTACCACCAGGCCGGCTGCGTGGATGCGGTCCGCCTCGACGTCCTCGGCATTGATGCCGGTGTTGCCGATATGGGGGTAGGTCAGCGTGACGATCTGGCGCGAATACGAGGGATCGGTGAGGATTTCTTGATAGCCGGTCAGCGCGGTGTTGAATACCACCTCACCGGTCGTGATGCCGTCGGCGCCGATGGACAGGCCGCGAAAGATCGAACCGTCAGCTAGAACAAGGATGGCGGGCTGGGCACGTGACAAGGAATACTCCGCTGGGCAAGAAATCGGGCGTGGCGCAGGTGACAAAATTCAGGCGAGCCGCTCGCGCGAACCCGCCTGAATTTGAATTGCCGAATTGTAGCCGATCCGGCGCCCGTCTTCAATGCTCGATGACGCTGG
>JAWOJH010000168.1:0-15584 GCA_046481725.1 Methyloceanibacter sp.
CATCAGCTTGAGCGGCGGCCGCTCGGCCTCAGGGAGCTGCCGGCAAAGCGCGGCGGCCGCCTGTTGCAACACGTCGAAGGCGCGCTCCGCGGCAGGAAGCGTCTTGCCGTCCTCGCCGGGAAGAATGCCGGTCTCGAACATCACCGTGTAGCTCGCCGGTTCGTCGCGGGCGAAGGCGAGGTAGGCGCGGCCGAGATTTTCGAAGGCCGAGAGCGGCGTCGGCACGCCGTTGTTCCAGGCCATGTCGAGCCGGGCGGCGAAGCGCTCGAAGCCCGAACGCGCCACCTCGGCTAGTAGCGCGTCGCGGTCGCGGAAATGGCGGTAGGGCGCGGCCGGACTGACGCCGGCGAGGCGCGCGGCCTCGGTCAGGCTGAAGCCGGCCGGGCCATATTGCTCGATCAGCTTGCGCGCCGCTTCGAGCAGCACCTCTTTGAGGTTGCCGTGATGATAGCTGTGCGGCCGGCGTCCGCCGCGCTCCGAGGGACTCATGTAAATGGCTTTTACATCAAAGCCCTGGCCGCGGCTAGTTCACTGAAGTGGCGGCACGCGGGGCGAATTGGCGTTCGATATGCGAGAGCTTGCCCCGGTCCATCGTCTTGCCGAGGTTTTGCCGCCCGCTCGCGGTCAAGGGATAGCCGCCGAGCAGCACCACCACCGGCAGGACGAAAATCACCCCGATGACGGCGAGCGCCAGCGCGCCGATCAGAAACT
The DNA here is from genome assembly GCA_046481725.1 of Methyloceanibacter sp. Lineage (GTDB taxonomy): Bacteria > Pseudomonadota > Alphaproteobacteria > Rhizobiales > Methyloligellaceae > Methyloceanibacter. The sequence goes on from JAWOJH010000168.1 coordinate 712, forward strand.
TCATGACAGCCCCTTTCGCGCTACTGCTGCGGGGACTGGACGGTGTCGGCCGGCGAACTGGTAAGCCGCATCGCCGGAAAGTCGAACGACGTATTCCGGACGGTGCAGGCGCCGGTGAACAAGGTCGATGCGATAAAAAGCGCGGCAGCCGTACCGGACAGCGCGCGCGTAGTCCCTGGTTTGCGGTCCATAAAGCGCCTCCAATCGTGTTTTGGTTCTTGTTTTGGGAGGAGCTTGCGCCGAAGGCGAAAACAAACAGGCCTATGCGGACTTAGCGCGCGGAGAAAATTCACCGGCGCGGTAAATGCGCGCTCAACGGGAAGTTAGCGAAGCGTTACTGATCGAGGTCCCGCGCGACGCGGAAGCCGCCACTGTTGTTCCGCTCGCCGGAGGCGCCCCCGACGCGGCTGGCCGACCGGACGTCCTCTGGGAAGCTGTTCCAGGCCCCGCCGCGAAGGACGCGGCGACTCGTGCTGCCACCTTTGAGCCAAGCGCTCGCGTCGGTCGGTGCGCCGTGGTAATCATCATGCGAACGGTCCTCGACCCATTCCCACACGTTGCCGTGCATATCTTCAAGACCGAAGGCATTCGCTTTGAACGAGCCAACTGGAGCCGTCTGCTTGTTGTCCCATCGACTTCCGCACTCACCGCAATTGGCGTTGCCGTCGCCCATCTCGGCACGCAACGAGGCGGCCGTCGTCGTGCCGTCGGCCAGCCGGTTGGCGTTGCCGCTTACGACTTCATCCCCCCACGCATAAGCCGCCGTCGTGCCGGCCCGAGCGGCGTATTCCCACTCTGCCTCGCTTAGCAGCCTGTAGTCCTTGCCGGTGAGCCGAGCGAGCCAAACGGCGTATTGCCGGGCGTCGTCCCAACTCACATTGATCACCGGCCGCTCGCCACGGCCCCAGCCACTGTCGGGAGCATGCGGGCACGCGCCCGCGGCGACACATGCGTCCCATTGCGCGAATGTCACCTCATATCCGCCAATTGCGAGCGGCTTGGCTACGGTGACCTCGTGCTGCGGACGCTCTTTGTCATCGCCTTGATCCTCTGGCGAACCCATTATGAACTTGCCGGCGGGGACAATGACCATTGTAGGACAGCCGTTGCTGCACTCCGCAAATTTCTCGCCCGGTTTCAGCGCGCGCTCTTCGACCATCGTCAGCACGGTTGGCCCCATGACGAAGCGCCAATAGTATTGCTCCCACAGATAATCCTGATTGAGCCAGCTTGCGCCTGCTGCGACGAGCAGAAGAGCGAGCGCGCCGACGAGGGCCTGCACGCGGCGGCGGCGGCGGGCGGCGCGGCGTTCGCGCTCGGCGCGGCGGAACACATCGTCGGATGACAGGCCGAGCAGTCCGGCGATCACCTTTGCAAGCGCAAGGTACTTGCCGCCCTGCTCGTCGCGCGCATCTGCGGCAAGCATCTCGGCTTTCTTCTTGGTGATACGCCCCCTGGCATCGAGCTTGAACCTGACCGCGGGCGGGAAACATTCGCGCTCCGGATCGCCCGGCTTTCCACCGACGATGAGCGGGATCGCCGGCCGCTGGGGATGCCGCGATTTGAAGAGGCGCACCTCCTCATTGACGTAGCTGCTCCCGGCCGAGGCCGGCGAACAGACGACGATCAAGGCGTTTGACGCATCGAGCGCGGTAAGCGTCTGCTCCGGCAGCACCTCACCGGCGGTGAAGTCCTCGCGGTCGCGGAAAATCGGGCGCAGCGTGTCTGGGATAGCGCCCCTCGAAGTCGCTCGTCCGGCCAGGTCCCTGTCGATTTTGAAGCCTTCGAGCCCGCGCTGCAGCCATTTCGCCCAGTCGGTGTCAGCGTGGCTGTAAGAGATGAACGCGCGATATTTGAGCGGAGGCTCCGGCACGACGCTGACCTGCCCGATTTGAGTGGCCGCATTATGCAGAAGGGGCAAAGTCCGGCAAATTACACTTTGCCTAGGGTCTTGCTGCGGGGCGGGTCGTAGCCATAGCTGCTGCGGACGCGGACCAGGCCGTTCCGCCCATAGAGGATCGCCTCGGAGCGTTCTCTGCGGGCGATGGCCTTGGCCTTCTCCCAGGCCTCGCTCTGGGTCTTGAACACGCCGCTCGGCTGAGGCGCGCCTTCGGCCGTGACCGCCCAGCGCTCCCCTTGGCTTACCACGTGCTGGTTCCTGCCCATGGCGCCGGCTCCCCCCGAAGCTCTCCCGCCCCCCGAGTATAGCCGCGCCGGCGGCGCTTAGAAGCAGAGCCAAGCCGGTTTCCCTATGCTAAATCATGCGCAACCCTCGCTGGTCCCCGCGTTCAAACATGGAAGCACGTCCTACCCCTAAAGAGCCGCTCAAGATCGGCTGGCGCGAATGGGTCGCGCTGCCCGATCTGAAGGTCGGCGCGATCAAGGCGAAGGTCGATACCGGCGCGAGGACCAGTGCGCTGCACGCCTACCGGATCGAGCCGTTCCGCCGCGCCGGCGCGCTCTGGGTCAGGTTCGAGCTGCAACCGATGCAGCGCAGCGAAGCCATGAAGGTGGTGTGCGAGGCTTGCGCGGTCGACGAGCGCGCGGTGCGCAATTCCGGCGGCGGAGTCGAGCGGCGCTACATCATCCGGACCTTGCTCAGGATCGGCGAACAGGCCTGGCCGATCGAGCTTGCGCTCGCCAATCGCGATCAGATGGGCTTTCGTATGCTGCTCGGGCGCTCCGCACTGGAGGGCCGCGCGCTGATCGAGCCCGGCCGCTCCTATCTGCTCGGCGCGCACGCGGCAAAACTCCATCGCCGCAGCAAGCCCCAGTCGCTAAGGGCAGGCAGATTGCTGCGATAACCAGCCCCCGCAAGAGATAAGCATGAAGATCGCGTTGCTCGCGCGCAATCCGCACCTCTACAGCCACCGCCGCATCTGCGAGGCGGCGCGCGACCGCGGCCACGAGATCGAGGTGATCAACACGCTCAGAGTGTCGATCAACATCACCTCGCGCCGGCCCACGCTGTACTACCGCAAGCGGCGGCTCGAGGATTTCGATGCGGTGATCCCGCGCATTGGCGCCTCGGTGACCTTTTACGGGCTCGCGGTGCTCAGGCAGTTCGAGGTAATGGGCGTCTATTCGCTGAACGAGTCGGTGGCGATCGGCCGCAGCCGCGACAAGCTGCGCTGTCTCCAGCTCCTGGCGCGGCGCGGCATCGGGCTGCCGGTCACCGCCTTCACCCACGATCCGCGCGAGGCGGAAGACATTATAGATCTGGTCGGCGGCGCGCCGGTGGTCATCAAGCTGCTTGAAGGCACGCAAGGGATCGGCGTGGTGCTCGGCGAGACCGTCAAGTCCGCCAAGTCGGTGATCGAGGCGTTCCAGGGAGTCAATGTCAACATCCTGGTGCAGGAATTCATCAAGGAGGCCGACGGCACCGACATCCGCGCGCTGGTGATCGGCGAGAAAGTCGTGGCGGCGATGAAGCGGTCCGGGCCGCCCGGCGAGTTCCGTTCCAACCTGCATCGCGGCGGCTCGGGCGAGATGGTGCGCATCACACCGCAGGAGCGAAGTGCCGCGGTCCGCGCCGCGCGCACGCTCGGCCTCAATGTCTGCGGCGTGGACATGCTGCGCTCGAAGAGCGGGCCGCTCGTGCTCGAGGTCAATTCCTCGCCGGGCATCGAGGGGCTGGAGAAGGCGACCGGGGTCGACGTGGCGAGCCTGATGATCGGCTTCCTGGAGGCGAACGCCGCCCGGGGCCAGACCCGGACCAAAGGGAAGGGCTGATGGGAATCCGCACGATGACCCTCGGGACTGCGGCAGGAAACCCCTTCGCATCGGCGATTCTTGCGCTAGAGTTGGGACCTCCGGAGATTTTGCGCATGGCCTTGATACTAGCCTCCCGCCCCATTGCCGCCAGGCGAGTTTTTCGCTTTGGTTTCCTGGCTTTACTGTTGACCGGCAGCCTGTCCGCGGCCGGCGCCGAGGAGCAGAAAAAGCCCTCGCCCTGCACCGAGGACGCGATGATCGTGTTCGACGCGTCCGGGTCGATGTCGGGCAACCAGATTCTCGGCATTCCGAATTCGAAGGCACGCATCGACGAGGTCCGCTCCGCGCTGGCCGAGGTGCTGCCGATCGCCACCTCGCATCGCCGCGTCGGCCTGATCACTTACGGCCCAGGGCCATACAATCAGTGCAACGTGAAGCTCGAACTTAAGCCCAGCCCGGATGCGACCAAGCCCATCATGAGCGCCGTCAACTCGCTGGTGCCCGCCGGCAAGACGCCGCTCACGGAGGGGGTCGAAAAAGCGGCCGAAGTCCTAAACTATCATAGCAAGCCTGGCGTGATCGTGGTGGTCACCGACGGCGAGGAAACCTGCGGCCGGTCACCTTGCGCCTTGGCCAAGCAGCTTCGCCTGACTGCCGACCAGCTCACCATCCACGTCATCGCCTTCCGCTATGACGGATATTCCTGGACCGGCGCCGACAGCATCATGGAACTCCAGTGCCTCGCCCACGAGAGCAACGGGATCTATGTCCGGGCCAATTCCGAAGGAGAGTTGATCGAAGCTCTCTCCAAGACCTTGGCCTGCCCGATGATCTCCGAGGCCGATCTCAGCCGTTTCGCGCGTTAGGACTCGCGCACCTACAGGCCCATGGCCTTGTGCGCCTCGTCCATATATTTCATGCATTCCGCGTTATCGCCGGCTTTCATCGCAGCCTTGGATTTGTCGAGCGCCTCGGTCGCTTCCTGCTGTTTGGCGGCGTCGGTCATCTGCTCGATCATCTGATCCATTTGCCGCATATGCGCGTCGTTGCAGAGGTCCTTGGCGGCCAAGGCCGGGCTGGTGCCCATGGCGAGCAACGCGGCCAACAGCGAGACTTTCAGCATGGCTTCCTCCATCGATCGTTCGGGCGGAACATTTACAATTATAAGCCTCCGTGGCGCCGAAATAATGGACAGAAGGCGGAAAAATTCGCGCGAGCGGCCCATCTATCGGGGTACGCAGTTGACGCCGCAGGGCCAACACCGCTGAATGGCGCGGGGGCTGGGGGTACCGGCGATGGGTCGCATCGGCAGAGCTGCATTTCTTGCGTTGGTCGCAGCCGCGCCGGCCCTGGCCGAAGAGCCGGTCGCCGCGAGCCTGCTCGATCGCTGCTGGACGCCGCAGAAACTGACAGCCACGACGAGCGAGGCGAAGCCGGCCCGCGCGCGAAACAAGCTCGACCTGCCAAGGCTACGGCAGGAGCCGGTCGCCGCCGCGACGCCGATACCCGAGGCGCAGCGCGGCTCGATCCGAAGCGTCGAGCTGCCGCCCGGCGAAAAGCTGATCGCACTGACCTTCGACCTCTGCGAGGCCGACGGCACCATCGCCGGCTATGACGGGCGCATCGTCGACCTGCTGCGCGCCGAGGCGGTGAAAGCGACCTTCTTCGTCAGCGGCAAATGGATGGAGAGCCACACCGAGCGCACCGCACAGTTGCTCGCCGATCCGAATTTCGAGCTCGGCGCGCACGGTTTCCGCCATCTCGACATGGCGCGGCTCTCGGGCCAAGCGCTGCAAGACGAGATCGTGCTGACGGAGGCGGCCTATGCCCGCGCCCGCAACAGCCTGTTGGCCAATGACTGCGCCATGCCGGGGGCCGAGACTGCGCTGCCGGAGCGGCTGGCCTTGCTCCGCTTTCCGTTCGGGACCTGCAACGCGGCCGCGCTGCAAGCCGCGGCCGAACATGGCCAGCTCGCCATTCAATGGGACGTGGTGACCGGCGATCCCGATCCCGGCCGCTCGGCCAAGGCGATCGCGGCAACCATCCTTGGCAAGGCGCATCCGGGCGCGATCGTCGTCGCGCATGCCAATGGCCGCGGCCGCAACACCGCCGATGCGCTGACCCTTGCCATTCCCAAGCTGAAGGCGGAAGGCTATCGCTTCGTCACGGTGAGCGAGTTGCTGGCGGCGGGCAAGCCGGTGATCGCCCAGGCCTGCTATCTCGACCATCCGCGCGTAGCGACACGGGTCGCGCGGCCTCCCCGGCGCAAGCAACAGCAGCAGCAGCAGCAGCAAAATGTCTTCAGGCTTTTCGGTCCCGCCAATTGAGCTTCCGGGGGCGCGGCTGGTCGCGCTCGAGGCGGAAGCCTGCGCCGGGCTGGCGGCTTCGATCGCGGCGATTCCGCCTTGGTCCGAAATGGATTACCCGGCGGAGGCATTGGCGCGATTTCTGGTCGCCGCCGACGGCGCTGCACGCTACCGAATCGAGACGGCCGGGGAGACGGCAGGCGCGGTCTGCGTGCGGCATCCCTGGCTGAAAGGACCTTATCTGGAACTGCTGGCGATCCTGCCGCCGTATCAGGGTCAGGGCATCGGCGCCGGCGTGCTTGATTGGTTCGAGCGGGAGGGCGCGCGTCACGGCGCGCGCAATCTGTGGGTTTGCGCCTCGTCCTTCAACAGCCGGGCGCTAGAGTTCTACCGGCGGCACGGCTTCCGCCCCGCGGCAACCCTGCCGGGCTTGGTGACGCACGGCTATGACGAGATCCTGCTGCGGAAGTTTCCGCTCCGCTGAGTCGGCGGGCTCCAAAGGCTAATCCGCAACGCCCTTGGCGGCATCGACGAAGATGATGCCGCCTTCGATGGCGATCTCTTCGTCGCCCTGCAGTTGGTACTTCTCGCCGTTGGCGAGTTCCACCATGCAGCCCGCCTCGCAGGCCGCTTCGATCGAGGCCTGCGGCCCAACCACCAATTCGGTGCTGTCGCCGCCGATCTTGATCGTCACGGTGTGAGAATCGTTATCGATATTGGAGATGGTGAGAGCCTGCGCCGGAGCGGCCAGGAATGTGCCCAAAACGCCAAGGCCTAGAATGGTGGCGATCCTCATACGCGAGTTCCCTCTCGTGGGCGGCCAACGCTCCGGACGCAGGTCTCTTCCCCCGCAGATCGATGGCAAGCGCTGAATTAACCCACAACCGCGCCCGGAATGTGTTGCCGCAACGGCCAAACTGTGCCGCGCCGATTTTTGCTTTGCCCGCCGGCCGAACGAACACGAGTCGGCCGATTCGAGCCGGCTATTTACCACTTCGGACAGGATCGATTGCAACCGTTTCTCGCTCCTGAAAAGTATCCTCGAAGTTCTGTGAACCAATCCGCCCGCAAGGCGTTCGACCGTCCGAGCCTTGGCGCGCAAGCGTTTGTGCAGTGCAACAAGGAAACGTCTTGGCGATGGTCGAGGGGCCTTCTACACTCTGGGCACGGCTAGAAGGGGCCCCTCCAATCGGAAAGGAGCTTCCGATGGAACTTACAGCCACGATTACCGCCGTGATGGCGGTCATGTCCTTTGGTTTCCTCGCCGCGGTCATTCTCGGAATGATCTAGGCGAGCCGGGGGCTCGCAACGACTTCACGAATTTAACTCTGATGGGCCGCTGGCAGGCGTGACATTGCGCCTGCCAACTCTTCTTCTCATGCGGCGGCGGTGGCGACGCGCCTCGGGTCGTAGTTGAGGATCGGGGCCAGCCAGCGCTCGGCCTCCTCAAGAGTCCAGCCCTTGCGGGCGGCGTAGTCGGCGACTTGATCGCGGCCGATCTTGCCGACGCCGAAATAGCGGCTCTCGGGATGCGAGAAATAGAGGCCCGAGACCGCGGCTGCCGGCCACATCGCATAGCTCTCGGTCAGCTTAAGGCCGGTTGCCTGCTCCGCGCCGAGAAGATCGAACAGGGTGCGCTTCTCGGTATGGTCAGGCTGGGCGGGATAGCCCGGCGCCGGGCGGATGCCCGCATATTGCTCGGCGATCATCTGCTCGCTGGACAGGCGCTCCTCCGGCGCATAGGCCCAGAGCTCCTTGCGCACCTTCTCGTGCAACGCCTCGGCAAAGGCCTCCGCCAACCGGTCGGCAAGCGCCTTGACCATGATCTTCGAATAGTCGTCGTTGGCGCGCTCGAATCTTCGCGCCACGTCGTCCTCGCCGATGCCGGTGGTAACGGCGAAACCGCCGACATAGTCGGCAAGTCCCGACTCCTTCGGCGCCACGAAATCGGCCAAAGCGAGATTGGCCCTGCCCGGATCCCGTGCCATCTGCTGACGCAGCGTATGCAGGGAGGCGAGACGCTTGGTGCGCGTGTCGTCGGTGTAGAGCTCGATGTCGTCGCCAATGCTGTTGGCCGGCCAGAAGGCGACCACGGCATTGGCGGTGAGCCATTTCTCCTCGATCAGCTGCTTAAGCATGGCTTGCGCGTCGGCGAAGAGGTTGCGCGCGGCTTCGCCATATTTGTCGTCCTCGAGAATTCGAGGGTAAGTACCCTTCAGTTCCCAGGCATGAAAGAACGGCGTCCAGTCGATATAGCGCGCGAGGTCCGCCAGGTCGTAGCTCTTGAACAGCCGCGGGCCGAGGAAGGCCGGCCTGGGCGGCGTATAGCCCGCCCAATCGAGCTTAAGCCGGTTGGCGCGGGCATCCGCCAGCGCGGTGCGCGCCTTTTCCGCTTGGCCGCGCGCGTAGGAGTCCGCCATGTTGCGATATTCCTCGCGCACCCGCGCGATGGTCTTGGGCCGCTCCTCCTGCGACATCAGGCTCGACACCACACCGACGGCGCGGGACGCGTCGGTAACGTATATGGCTTGGCTCTTGCGATAGTTCGGACTGATCTTGACCGCGGTGTGGACGAGGCTGGTGGTGGCGCCGCCGATCAACAGCGGCAGATCGAAGCCCTCACGCTCCATCTCGGCCGCGACATGGCACATTTCATCGAGCGACGGCGTGATCAGGCCGGACAGGCCGATCAGATGCGCCTTCTTCTCGCGGGCGGCGTCGAGAATCCTCTGCGACGGCACCATCACGCCGAGATCGATCACTTCGTAATTGTTGCATTGGAGCACGACGCCGACGATGTTCTTGCCGATGTCATGCACGTCGCCTTTCACCGTGGCGAGCACGATGCGGCCCGCGGGCTCGCCCTGCGCCAGGCCGAGCTCCTCCTTCTCCTTCTCCATGAAGGGCATGAGATAGGCGACTGCCTGCTTCATCACCCGCGCCGACTTCACCACCTGCGGCAAAAACATCTTGCCCGCGCCGAACAGATCGCCAACGACGCTCATGCCCTGCATCAGCGGGCCTTCGATGACATGCAGCGGGCGCTCGACCCTTTGGCGCGCTTCCTCGGTGTCCTGATCGATATAGGTGCCGATGCCGTGCACCAGCGCATAGGTCAACCGCTCCTCGACCGGCTTCTCGCGCCAGGAAAGATCGGCTTCTTTCCTTTGCATCCCCTCGCCCCTGTAGCGCCCGGCGGCTTCGAGCAGGCGGTCGGTCGCGTCGGGGCGGCGGTTGAGAACGACGTCCTCAACGAGGGTGCGCAGTTCCGGGTCGATGTCGTCGTAGAGCGCGAGCTGGCCGGCGTTGACGATGCCCATATCCATGCCGGCCCGGATGGCGTGATAGAGAAACACCGAATGCATCGCCTCGCGCACCCGCTCATTGCCGCGAAAGGCGAAGGACAGGTTCGACACGCCGCCTGAGACATGCACGTGAGGCAGCTCCGCCTTGATGCGGCGCGTGGCCTCGATATAGGCGTGGGCGTAGTCGTTGTGCTCCTCGATGCCGGTGGCGACGGCGAAGATGTTGGGATCGAAAATGATGTCCTCGGGCGGGAAGCCGACCTTCCCGGTGAGCAGCTCGTAGGCGCGCTTGCAGATCTCGAATTTGCGCTCAGCGGTCTCGGCCTGGCCCTGCTCGTCGAAGGCCATCACCACGACGGCGGCGCCGTAGCGCAGAACCTTCTTGGCGTGATCGAGGAACGGCTCCTCGCCTTCCTTCAGGCTGATCGAATTGACCACCGCCTTGCCCTGCACGCATTTGAGCCCAGCCTCGATCACCGACCATTTCGACGAGTCGATCATGATCGGCACGCGGGCGATGTCGGGCTCGGCCGCGATCAAATTGAGGAAGGTGACCATCGCTTCCTCGGAATTCAGCATGCCCTCATCCATGTTGACGTCGAGCATGTTGGCGCCGCTCTCGACCTGCTGGCGCGCGACTTCGAGCGCGGCGGCGTAGTCGTTCGCCTCGATCAGCTTGCGGAAGCGGGCGGAGCCGGTGACGTTGGTCCGCTCGCCCACCATGACGAAATTTTGTGCGCCGTCAGTCACTCGGTTTACCCATGGACGAAAGGCTCCAGCCCGGAGAGGCGCAGCCTGTGCTCCACCTCCGGTACGTAACGCGGCGGATATTTCGAAACGGCGGCGGCGATGGCGCGGATATGGTCCGGCGTCGTGCCGCAACAGCCGCCGACAATATTGATCAGCCCGTCGCGCGCCCATTCCTCGAGCAGCCCGGCCATCTGCTCGGGCGTCTCGTCGTAACCGCCCATCTCGTTGGGCAGCCCGGCATTGGGATAGACGCTGACCAAAGTGTCGGCGACGCGGGCGATCTCGTCGACCGAGGGGCGAAGCTGCTCGGCGCCGAACGAACAATTCATGCCGACGGAAAACGGCCTGAGATGCTTCATCGAGTACCAGAATGCCTCGGGCGTCTGGCCGGACAGGTTGCGCCCCGACAGGTCGGTGATGGTGTCGGAGATCATGATCGGCAGTTCGATCCCCGTCTCCTCGAACACCTGCTCCACGGCAAAGCCGGCGGCCTTGGCGTTCAAGGTGTCGAAGATGGTCTCGATCAAGATGATATCGGCGCCGCCGTCGATCAGGCCGCGCGCCTGGGTCGCATAGGCCTCGACCAGTTCGTCGAAGCCGACATTGCGGAAGCCCGGATTGTTGACGTCGGGCGAGATCGAGGCGGTGCGGTTGGTCGGACCGATGGCGCCGGCGACGAAGCGCGGGCGGTCCGGCGTCCTGGCGGTCCAGGCGTCGGCGGCTTCGCGCGCCAGCTTTGCGCCGGCGACATTCATTTCATAGGCGAGATCCTCCAGGCCGTAATCGCTTTGGCTGATGGCCTGGGCGTTGAAGGTATTGGTCTCGACGATGTCGGCGCCCGCCTCGAGATAGGCTGCGTGGATTTCGCGGATGATGTCGGGCTGCGTCAGCACCAGCACGTCGCTATTGCCCCTGAGATCGCGCGTGAAGTCCTTGAAGCGCTCGCCGCGGTAGCCGGCCTCGTCCAGCTTGTAGCGCTGGATCATCGTGCCCATGGCACCATCGAGGATGAGGATGCGCTCGCGCGCGGCCTCGTTCAGGGCTCGGATACGCTGTTCGCGGGTCATGATGCGGCTTGCGCCCCGGTGAAAGCCTTGGCCGGACGCAGGCCCAAGAGATGGCAGATGGCATAGACCAGGTCGGCGCGGTTCAGCGTGTAGAAGTGAAACTCGGTGATGCCCTGGTCGACCAGGCCCATCACTTGTTCGGCGGCGACCGCGGCGGCCACCAGATGTCGCGTCTCCTGATCCTCGTCCAGGCCCTCGAACCGGTGGCCGAGCCAATCCGGCACGCTCGCGCCAGACTTGGCGGCGAAGCCCGAGACCTGCTTGAAATTGTGAATCGGGATCAGGCCGGGCACGATGGGCACGTCGATGCCCGCGGCGCGGACCCGATCGAGATAGCGGAAATAGACTTCGTTATCGAAAAAGAACTGGGTGATCGCGCCCGACGCGCCGGCATCGATCTTGGCCTTCAGCATATCGATATCGGCCTCGACCGAAGGCGACTCCGGATGCTTCTCGGGATAGCAGCCGACCGACACCTCGAACGGCGCGATCGCCTTGATGCCCTTGGTAAGATCGGCGGCGTTGACATAACCGCCCGGAGCCGGCTCGTAGCGCTCGCCGACGCCGCCCGGCGGGTCGCCGCGCAGCGCCACGATGTGACGCACACCCAGATCCCAATAGTCGCGAATGATCTCGTCGACCTCCCCTTTGGTCGCGGCGACGCAGGTCAGATGGGCCGCCGGTTTGAGGGTGGTCTCGCGCAGGATACGGCCGAGCGTGGCGTGGGTGCGCTCGCGGGTGCTGCCTCCGGCGCCATAGGTGACCGAGACATATTTCGGACGCAGCGGCTCGAGCCTGCGGATCGAAGTCCACAAGGTCTCTTCCATCGAAGCCGTCTTGGGCGGGAAGAACTCGAAGGAGACGTCGATCGCGCCGCGGCCAAGGATGCGGCTCTTATGTTCGCTGGAGGCAAGCATCAGGCGGCGGCCTCCACCTTGTGGGCCGGTTTGCGCTTCTTGCCGGCCAGCGCCGGCTTCGCGCCAAGCCAGAGCGAGACGGTGAGCTTGCCGGCGGCAGGCTCGGGCTTGAGCTCGCGAAAGCGCTCGAGCTTGAGGCCGGTGCCGGCGAGCCAGCGATCGAGCTGGTCTCGGGCGAAGCCGAGCCGCCGATGCGCCGCCTGCTCGCGCAAGAACTCAAGCTCATGCGGGGCGAAGTCGACCACCAGCAGCTTGCCGCCGGGAGCGAGCACCCGGCCCGCCTCGGCGAGCGCCGCCGCCGGGTCGTCGAGGAAGTGCAGCACCTGATGCAGCACCACCGCATCGGCGGCGGCGTCGGGCAGCGGCACATTGTACAGATCGCCGTGGCGCACCTGCGCATGGCCGAGGCCGGCGCGTTCGAGTTTCATGCGGGCGTAAGCCAGCATGGCGTGATTGAGATCGAAGCCGAGGGCGCGGGCGGCGCGGGGCGCGAACAGTTCGAGGATGCGCCCGGTGCCGGTGCCGAGATCGACCAGGAGGTTGAACGGCCCCTCGCCCAGCGCCTCGTCCATGGCGGCTTCGACGTCCTGCTCGGCCACATGCAGCGCGCGGATCTGGTCCCACTCGCCCGCATGGTCCTTGAAATAGGCCTGCGCGGCTTCGGCACGCGCCTTTTGCACGGCTTGGGCGCGGGCGCGATCGCGGGCCAAAGTGAGGTCGGCCGGGTCGAGGCTGGCGACGATGGCTTCGGCAAGCTCGGCTTCGGCGCCGGACTCGGCCAGGCGGAAGAACACCCAGGAGCCTTCGCGGAACCGCTTGACCAGACCGGCGTCGGCCATGAGCTTCAAATGCCGGCTGATGCGCGGCTGGCTTTGCCCAAGGATCTGGGTCAGATCCTTGACGTTCAACTCGCCGCAGGCGAGCAGCGCCAGGATGCGCAAGCGCGTGGCCTCGCCCGCGCCTCTCAGCGCAGCGAGCGCCTGCACGCGGGACAGGCCTTGGGGCTTCCGTGCGTCGCTCTCACTAGACATAAAGATATGTTTATACGCGCTGGCCAGGTCGCGCAAGCCTCCAACCCTGCTCGCAAACGGCAATGGCCGGTTGCCATGGCGTCCAGCGCCGGATATGATATGTTATAACATTGCGGAGCGGGCATGGACGGCGCAAAACTGCCGGTGACGGTGATTTCAGGGTTTCTCGGTGCAGGCAAGACCACCCTCCTGAACCACATCCTGAATAATCGCGAGGGGAAGAAGGTCGCGGTCATCGTCAACGACATGTCCGAGATCAATATTGACGCCGAACTGATACGCAGCGGCGGCGCAGACCTTTCGCGCACGGACGAGACATTGGTGGAGATGACCAATGGGTGCATTTGCTGCACCTTGCGGGAGGATCTCCTGACCGAGGTGAGGCGGCTTGCCGAAGCCGGCCTCTATGACTGCCTCATCATCGAAGCCAGCGGCATCGCCGAGCCGGCTCCGATCGCCGTGACATTCGAATTCCGGGATAGTGACGGACGAAGCCTTTCCGATATCACGCGACTCGACACGATGGTCACCGTCGTCGACTGCAAAAACTTCGTGAAAGACTACGGATCACTGGATCAGCATGACGATAACGGAAAGGAAGACGAGGAGGATAGTGTCGCCGATCTGCTCACAGATCAGATCGAGTTTGCCAATATCGTCATCCTAAACAAGGTGTCGTTGGTTACAACCGACGAGCGCAAGACCGTACTCTCAGTGGTGAAGGCCCTCAATCCGGACGCCAAGATCGTCGATGCTGATTTTTGCCGGGTACCGCTGGCCGCGGTGCTGAACACGCTGTCGTTCGATGCCGAGAAGGCGCAAGAACATCCGCTCTGGGTGAAGGAACTCTATGGCTTGGAGCGGCACGTGCCCGAAACGGAGGAGTACGGCATCACGAGCTTCGTGTATCGCGCACGAAGACCGTTTCATCCTGCCCTGTTAGAAGCTTTTCTGGAGGGCTCTTGGCCGGGTCTGCTACGCGCCAAGGGCCATGTGTGGCTCGCGACACGGCCGATATGGTGTGGCGAACTGTCCATCGCGGGACGCCTCCGGCGGATCAGCGGCGCGGGCTATTGGTGGGCAGCGATACCGCAGGAGCGATGGCCGGATCATCCTGAGTGGCGGGACAGGCTGAGCCGAAACTGGCATCCCGTGGTTGGCGATCGACGGCAGGAAATCGTCTTCATCGGCATTGGTTTAGACGAGGCCGGCATCCGGGCTGCGCTCGACGATTGCCTCGTCGCCGCCGGCGAACCGCTGACACCTGCTTCGCGCTGGAAAGGCCTGCCTGACCCCTTCCCAAATTGGGAACAGGGGGCAGTCCTCTGACCAGGCGCCTGCGCGCGGGACAGACCGATTCCGAGCATCAACCTTTCTTGAATTGACGCAGAAGTCTGCTTGCACGCGGTCGTTCGGGGGTTAGGCTGCCGGCAACTGCCATTCCAACAATTTCGGGGAAGACATGATCCCAATCCGCAAGAGCCCAATCCTTTTGCTTCCGATGCTCGGATTTTTCGCCCTCGTATCGATCGTCGCGCACGCGGAGCCGCAGGACGAGCGCCTGAAGGAGGTTATCACCGGCGACCATAGATCGGCTGATAACAAGGCGCGCGATCAATATCGCCACCCGCTCGAAACGCTCACCTTCTTCGGCATCAAGCCGGACATGACGGTGGTCGAGATCTATCCGGGACGCGGCTGGTACACCGAAATCCTCGCGCCCTATCTCAAGGGAAACGGCACGCTCCATGCCGCCGAGCATCCGGGCGACCCATCCTATGAG
>JAWOJH010000013.1:0-3316 GCA_046481725.1 Methyloceanibacter sp.
ACTCGCCGGACACCTCGGAGAGACTGAGACAGCGCCTCGCCGTGCCGTTCACGTTTCTGTCGGACGAACACGGCGAACTGCTCGACGCTCTGGGTATCCGCCATCGCGGCGGCCATGAGGGAAACGACATTGCCTACCCAGCGCAGGTTCTCGTCGACAAGGACGGTACCGTGCGTTGGACCTTCCGCGCCGACTCGTACCGACAACGCGCACACCCCGACGACATCCTCTCAGCCATCGACGCCATGAGAGCCGACTGACTGCCGTTACGACATCCTCAACAAAGAGTACGGCAAGAGCGAAATTGAGAGATTTCGCCCCGTATCAAGGCGCCGAAATCCTCATTTTCGCTTGCGCGCCTGTTTATCAACGGACCGCCAGGCTCAAGCGCAAGGGCCACTGAATTCTGGTGCGGTTTGAATGGCTCGCCTGCGTTTGCGAACTATGTGATCAGCGCCATTGCGCTGCATTGCTGATTCGATGTTTCCTGGCAGACCACGCACGCCGATGTGCGATAGCCGTTAGTAGTGAAAGGAGAGTCCGATGTTGATCGTCGCAGGAGCAATCAAACTGGATCCGGCCAAGCGCGCCGAGGCCGACGCCGGCGATGTTCGACGATCTGTTCGGCGAGTTCATGGGCAACCGCCGCCCGCGCCAGCGCTCGGCGCGCGAGCGCGGCTCGGATCTCCGCTACAACATGGAGATCACGCTCGCCGAGGCCTATAACGGCAAGGCCGCGCAGATCCGGGTGCCGACCTCGGTCGTCTGCGACGCGTGCTCGGGCTCCGGCGCCAAGACCGGCACCGCGCCCACGACCTGCCGGACCTGCGGCGGCATCGGCAAGGTGCGCGCCACCCAGGGCTTCTTCACCATCGAGCGCACCTGCCCGTCCTGCCAGGGGCGCGGCGAGACGATCGAGACGCCATGCCCGTCCTGCAACGGCTTGGGGCGCGTGACCCGCGAGCGGACCTTGTCGGTGACCATCCCCGTCGGCGTGGAAGACGGCACCCGCATCCGGCTCGCCGGTGAAGGCGAGGCCGGGTTGCGCGGCGGGCCGCCCGGCGATCTCTACATTTTCCTGTCGATCAAGCCGCACGAATTCTTCCAGCGCGACGGCGCCGATCTGTTCTGCCGCGTGCCGATCGCCATGACCGCGGCGGCGCTCGGCGGCCAAATCGAGGTGCCGACCATCGACGGCGGCAGGACTCGGGTGAAGATCCCGGAGGGCACCGAGAGCGGCAAGCAGTTCCGCATCAAGGCCAAGGGCATGCCGGTGCTGCGCTCCAAGCAGCAGGGCGATCTCTATATTCAGGTCGAGGTCGAAACGCCCAAGAACCTGTCGCGCCAGCAGCGCGATCTGCTCAAGCAGTTCGAAGAGGCATCGAACGCGAGCACGAACCCGGCATCGACCGGCTTCTTCGCCCGGGTCAAGGAATTCTTCGAAGGTATCCGCGAGTAGCGTCTACCCTTCCGCCGCCGCTTTGACCTAGAGTGGCGTCAAAGCCATGCCCGCCCGAGGACCCAATGATGCGACTTCTCTTCTTCGCCGGCAGCACGCGCGAAGGTTCGTTCAACAAGAAGCTCGCGGCGCTCGGCCGCCATATCGCCGAAGCCAACGGCATCGAGGCGGTGCAGGTCGATCTCAAGGACTATCCGATGCCGATCTATAACGGCGATCTGGAAGCGGCGGAGGGACCGCCGGAGCGGGCGCGCGCCTTCAAGGCGCTGCTCGGCGAGTATCAGGGCGTGTTCATCGCCAGCCCCGAATATAATTCCTCGGTGACGCCGCTGCTCAAGAACACGCTCGATTGGGTGACGCGGGTGCGCGCCAAGGGCGAGAGCGGGCTGGAAGTGTTCAGGAGCCGCGTGTTCGCCATCGGCGGGGCTGCGCCGGGCCATTACGGGGCGATGCGGAGCCTGTTGCAACTGCGCCAGATCCTTTCGGTCGGCATGGGCGCGCTGGTGATCCCGCAGCAGATCGCCGTCCCGCACGCCATGCACGCCTTCGAGGAGGACGGCAGCCTCAAGGACGAGGCGCAGCAAAATCTCTGCAAGAGCGTGGTCGAGGCGCTTGCCGTCGCCGCGCGGAAACTCGCCTGATGCTGCCGCGCGACCGGCTGATCGTGGCGCTCGACGTGCCGGATTTGGAGGCCTCCAAGAAGCTGATCGAGGGCCTCGGCGACGCCGTCGGGGTCTACAAGATCGGGCTCGAGCTGCTGTTCTCCGGCGGCCTCCAGCTGGCCCAGGAACTGGCCCAGCGCGGCCGGCGCGTGTTCGTCGACGCCAAGCTGCTCGATATCGAAGCGACGGTCGAGCGGGCCACCGCGGCGATCGCCCGCCTGGGCGTGGAGTTCCTCACCGTGCATGCGCTCGACCAGAAGACGCTTGCCGCCGCGGTGCGCGGGCGCGGCGACGGCGCCCTCAAGTTGCTCGGCATCACCGTGCTCACCAATCTGACCGGCGCCGATCTGGTCGAGCAATGTTGCGATCATCCGCTTGGCGAGGTCGTGCTGCATCGCGCCAAGCTCGCCAAGGAAGCAGGCTTCGACGGCGTGGTCGCTTCCGGACACGAGGCGGCGGCAATCCGCAAGGCCTGCGGGCCGGATTTTCTGATCGTCACGCCGGGTGTCAGACCGCAAGGCAGCGACGCGCAGGACCAGGCACGGGTGATGACGCCGGCGATGGCGATCCGCGCGGGCGCGAGCTGTCTCGTGGTCGGGCGCCCGATCACCAGGGCAGACGATCCGCGCGCGGCGGCAGAGGCGATCGTGGCGGAGATCGAGGCGGCGCTAGCCGGCTAGCGCGGCGAGCCGGCTTTCGATCAGCGCCGCGAGCGTCGCGGCATCGCCCGCGACCAGCACCTGCTTCACGCGCGATTTCGTGCCTTGCTCCACCGACACGGAGGACGGCGCCACGCCAAGCCAATCGGCGATCAGCCGCTCCAGCGCCCGATTGGCGCGGCCTCGCTCGGGAACCGCGCGCACGCGCGCCTTCAACACGCCTTCGTCGCCGAACCATTCGATGCCGGCGATCCCGTCACGCGACGATTTGGGGGTCAACCTCACGGGCAGCATCACGCCGGCGCTGGCGATGCGAAGTTCGAGCTTAAGCGCCGGGACGCTCAAAGTCTGGCTGACGGCGTGACCGCCGGCAGGATCCAACCGAGCAGCACCACGTCGCGGATGAACAGGAGGAACAGGATCAGAATGACCGGCGAGATGTCGATGCCGCCGAGATTGGGGATGATGCTGCGGATCGGGCGGAGCGCCGGCTCGGTCACCCGGTAAAGCATGTCGGCGACGGTGTAGACGAAGCG
>JAWOJH010000021.1:0-5265 GCA_046481725.1 Methyloceanibacter sp.
GCGTCGAGGAAGGCTTGGGCAACGGCACGGGGCTGGGGCGACCTGGTCAAGCGCCCTCTCGGCCTTTAAGCCGCTCTCTCGGCAGGGCCACGTCGAGAAAGGCGTCGACGAGGCGATCGGAGATGCGCGCGCGGCTGACGCGCTGCAAGCCGTTCCAGGCCGGCATCGAATTGACCTCGAGCACATAGAACTTGCCGTCCCTAGCCTGGATGATGTCGACCCCGGCATAGTCGGCACCGACGCAAGCCGCCGCCCGCACGGCCAGATCGGCAAGCTCCTGGCCGGCGATGGCGGCCTTGGCGCGAGCGCCCTGCTTGATATTGGTGATCCAGCTCGAACCGTGTCTGATCATCGCGGCGACAACCCGGCCGGCGCACACGAACAGCCGCCAATCCTGATGGTGCTTCTGCGCCGGCGGAATGAACTCCTGAAGATAATAGACCCCGTTGACCTCCTCCGGCGAGGCGAGATCGGCGATGGCCGAAATCAGCCGCAAGCCTTCACCCTGGGCCCCGAAGAGCGGCTTTTGCACCAATTTACCGCCATCCGCCGCCGCTGTCGCCACGAGCGCCTCGGCTTCGTCACGATTGACCTTGGCGAAGGTGCGCGGCGTCGGCAGGCCGGCCTTCTGGAGGAAAAAGGTCGTGGTCGACTTGTCGACGCAACGCTCGATGGCGCGAGCATCGTTCCACACGGTCACCCCCAGTTCACGTAGCGCATGCAGCACCCCGAGATAAAGCGTGACCTCCTCGAAGGTTCCACCCGGCACGAACCGCACAAAGGCGCCCTCGGGCAGACGATCCCCGAGCCCGGGTATGGCGAGCCCGGTCGCCGTCTCGGTCGAGAAGCCGCATTGATTGAGCGGCGCGAGCAGGGGGGTGATGCCGCGCCGCTTGAAGGCGCGGGTGAGGCTCTTGCCATGCCAGTCGCGGCCATCGCCGAACATGACGATGGCGGCTTCGGAGGCTGTTTGCTTTCGCATGGCGCGTCAGGCGAAGGACCGTGACAGCACGGCGCTGTCGATGCGTCCGCCCTCGAAGCTCTCGCCGGTTTTGAGCGAGGTCACCGTCACCATGGCCGGGCTGAACAGCATGCGGTCGATCGCATAGAAGTCGCCCTTCACCGCGGCGAAGATATCGGCGAACGGCTTGCCGTAATCCTTCGATTTCAGGCTCGGCAAATTGTCGGCCAGCTGCTTCGCCTCTTTCGCGCCGCTCGACACGAACAGCTGGGCGCGGCCGCCATAGATGATCGCATCGTTGGTGCGCCCCATGGCGGCAATGAAATCGGGCGCCGGCGGCGGTAGCGGCGCCGTGGCGATGCCGTCGACGATCTGATCGAGCGGGAAGTGCAATTCATGCGCCTTATGCAGCGCAACTTCCAGGCAGCGCGCGGCGATCTGCACCGTGCCCGCGAGGCTCGATGTCGGCGCATAGAGGAAGGTGAGGCGCTCCGGCTTGAGTTTGCAGGCCTTGGCGACCTGCTCGACCAAGGCGGGGGGCGGCGGCCGGTCGGCTTCCAGCACGAGCACCGCGCTGGCCGCCTGGTCGCGATAGCCGAGCTCGTCAAACAGCTTTTCCGAGGAACCGATCGCCCGGGCCGGACCCGAGCCGAGTACGCTGTATTTCTTGCCGTTGTCTTCGCTCGACAGGCTCCAGCCTGCATATTGCGAACCGAGGCAAGCCAGCACCGGCTGCGCCGTGTGCACCGTCACCATGAAGGGCCATGAACTGTCCGGGTCGGTGGTCTCCAGTTCGACCCGGCCGAGCCCGCCGAGACAGATTTCGGACAGGCGACGGCCTGCCTCCAAGCCGCCCACCGCGCGCACGCCGCAATCGATGCGGCATTCGCCAAGCGATCCATGGCTGACCTCGACGCGCAGCGCGTCGGCATCATCGATCAGCGCGTTGACGAGCGGCTCCGCCTTGGCGTTGACGCTTGGCAGCGCCGCCTTGCGCGCTCCGGCGATGTCTTCCCTCTTGTTCACCGTCTTCCCCCCTGCCATTTTTTTGAAGCCCAGCCAGGATCTCGCAAATTCTCTCCTCAATCAGGCGCTTGGCCCGTGCCTTGGTGTCGCTGCGGGCCAACACAGTGCATATCGGGCGGTTTTTGTCGATCCATTCCGAAGGCTTAGGCCGATCGGCGGTCCAGTCGGGCCAGACCGTGCCGCGCGACGCCGCACCGCCGCGCTCCGCATAAACGATCGCCGAGGCCATGGCATCCTCGAATTTCAATTTGCCGGGCGGTAATTTGTCTTCGCTGGCCGCCTCGACATGCAGCCGCAGCAGCGGCGTCCGCCCGCAGTCGAAAATATCCAGCGTGGCTCCCGGCCGTGGATTGATCTCGAGCAGGAGTGCCTGTTCGCCCGACACCAAGAAATCCGCCGAGGCGATTCCCTTGAGGGCGAATGCCCGGCTCACCCGCTTGACCGCCGATGTTATCTTCCGCGTGGCCGCGGGGGAGAGGGTTGCGGGGCGCACCGCGCCGCCATAGCGCCAGAGATTTCGCCCGGAAGGTGCGGTCCATTGTTCGCTGAGTCCGAGCACGCGCGCGTCCCTGCCATTACCGGCGAACAGAGCCGAGACCGCACGTCCCGCGACGCGCTCCTGAAAGTAGAAACCGGGGTCGCCCTGGCTCAGCCGGCTTGGCGCAATATGGCTGCCGCCGGCGCCACCGATCTTCTTGACGAGCCAGCCCGCGTTCCGAGCGGGCCGCGTGGTGACGGTAGCCGGATGCGGCACGCGAAGCCGCGCAAGCTCGGCGAAGAAGATCTCCGGCGCCTTGATCCGGGCGACGGTGGCGGCGTCATTGCCGATGATCGGCCAGCGCTCAGCGATTCTCCGCAGCAAGTCCGGCCGGTCCTCGAAGCCGGCGCCATAAACGAATCCGCGCACCGGGGAGGGAGCAGCTTTGGCCAAGGCGTCGAGCGCGCGCAGCAGACTGCTCGCGCGGAATCCGCGGGCGATGTCGCTTCTCAGCTTGCGGCAGGCATGCGCCGCAGCCAGCGTGTCGGTGTCGGCGAAGAAGTCCGCCACCAGCGGCGTGAAACCGGCGCGTCTCGCCGCTTGCGCCAGCGCCCGCCCCGAGACCGCCGCGATTAGCAGCGAGGGCCGGAGAGACTCAGCCTGCGAGCTTTTGCGCAAGCGTGTAGGCATCCCGAAAATCGAGATAGACCGGCTTCTCCGCCTCGATCATCTGCTTGAACAGGCCGGCTTCGGTTTTGTATTTGATGTTGCCGACCGCGAGCGCGCCGATGCCCACGGCGTCGATGCCCTTGATCGGCGCCGCGTTGTCGTTCACGTCGATGCCCTCGACGCCGGAGGGCGGCACGGCGTTGACGTCGGTCGCCACCAGAAGGTTTTTGGCCTGCTTAAGCTGGTCGAGGGTCAGCAGCCGGCGTCCTGCGGGACCGGCCGCGAAGACGACATCCGCATCGCGCACCAGCTCGGTTTTCTGGTCCTCGCTGCTGCCGTCGGCATAGTTGATGTCGACGCCGAACCGCGCCTTGGCCTCCTCGGCGAGTTTGCGCACGCGATCCGGTCCGTCATAGCCGATCAAGGTGGAGGAGGCGCCATCCATCGCGGCAATCACCGCAGACGCGAACGCGACCACCCCGGTGCCGCCGAACACCGCCACCCGCTTGCCCTTGAGCCCGGTATTGAACTTGTCATGCAGAGCCTTCTTTACGCAGGCGACCATCGCCGCCGCGGTGGTGAAGGACCCGGCGGGATCGGCAAACACCGAGATCTCGAAGGGCGGCACCATCGCCTTTTTGGCGCGATCCATCATGTCGAGGGCCTCGATCGCCCGCTTGCCGCCGATGAACACGCCGGTACGCTTCACGCCCTCGGGGCCGCGCGAGAAGATTGCGTCCTGCACCAGCCCGGCAACGTCCTCGATGGTCACGTTGGTATAAGGAATGGCGGCATCGAATCCGGCGTCGAGCGCCATGTTCACGTCGAACGGGCTCATATGCTTGAGCGGCGTGATCATGTGCAGAATGCGGGGGTTCCCCATAGGCTTGTCATCTCCCTGCTTAAGGCACGGCCCGCGCGCTCGGCCGCTCGGTGCGGTTCAAGTTGCGGGCCTTCAGGCGCATCGCTTTAGCACAAACGGCGCGGCGGCAAAGCGTCTCTATTGCTTGAGTTACCGGTTTCTCTCGGTGTTCATCTCGATCTTGGCGCCTTCATTATGGCCCTGGGCCAGATCGAAGCCGAGGCTCGGGTCCCTGAATGTGGCGCGGAGATCGTCGAGCCGGGCCTGGCCTTCGGCCTCCGAGGCGACGAATGCAAATCCGGTCGGCCCCCAAGAGCTTTGGCCGACCCCGATCAGGCCCTTGCCCTGAAGCCAATCGAGCACGGCACCGACCAGCTTGCTGGTATAGGGACCTCCTTGCAGAGGGGCGAAATAGCGACCCATGCTGGCCTGCAAAAATCCGACATGCTCGCAGAACCCTGCGAAGTCGTTTGCCGCAAGCGCCGGCAGCGCCCCTTGCGTGACTCGCCGGCGAAGCTCGTCCACCTCGCGCTGCGGAAAGTCCGGCAGCGTCTGGAAGGCATCGGCCTCGCTGGCCCCGGCAAGCCCGCTGGCCTCACTGTCGAAGATCAGGATCACGCGCCATTCCGCAGGGAAGGGGAGACGGCTCGCGAGTTCGGGCAGACTGCCGACGCTGGGTCCACCGTCGAGCACGACGCCCCCTCGGGCGAAGGTGGCGATCCCGATGCCCGAGCGCGCGCCACGGCCAAGCCGCGCGGCAATCTCCATTGGGGCGAGCCGTACGCCTTCGAGCGCGGCAAAGGCCGACCCCACCGCGAGCGCGAGTTGCGTGCCCGAGCCGAGACCCGCATGCGGCGGAATTGCCTCGTCGATATGAAGCTTGTAGGCCGCGTCGATCCCGCAGCTTTGCGCGATGGTCTTGAGATAGCGCCGCGCGCGTTCTCGCTCGGGACCGCTCACCTGAAACGTGCGGGCCGGCGCCAGCATCAGCCGCGTTTTCGGCCGGTCCAGCGCAAGCCCGAACGAGCCGAACGGCCGGTCTCCCCGTCCGCTTGGATCGAGGAAGCCGAAATGCAGCCGCGCGGTGGTAGTGACACGCGCCTGACGGGGCGCCGCCTGGCCCCTGTTCGTGGTTTGTGACTGAGCCGTAAAGGCTTCCATTGATCGGCTCGAAGCCTCTCGATATGCTTTGAGTGATAGGGAAGGCGGCTACTCTTTCAAAAGTGGAGCGTCATGGCAACGTCCGAGCGTACCTATAGCGACAGCGAG
>JAWOJH010000005.1:0-4272 GCA_046481725.1 Methyloceanibacter sp.
CCGCGGCGCAGCCCCCGCTCGGCGAGCACTGTGCCGTCCTCCGCCAGCACCGTGACGTTGGGGGGCCGGTCGTCGAGCGCGGCGATGGTGGGGTCCGGCAGCCGGGCGATGAAATAGACCACCGCCAGGCTGAGCAACAGCGCGCCCCAGATCGCGGCCAGCAGCGAGAACTTGACGCCCCGATAAAGCCAGGGATGTTGCAGCGTCCAGCGCTTCAGGCCGGAGGCTTTGCGCCGCCGGCGCTGGGGCCGATGGCGTGACTGCCGCGCGCCGAACGCGGCCTCGCCGCGGCGCTGCGATTTCGCGCCTTGTTTAGGCTTCCGCCGCGCGCCTTGCATGACCCCCGTCCTTGCCCCCAAGCGAAGGCGAGGCCGCGCCCTAAAGCTCCGCTCGCGGAGCACGGCGCACCTCTCGAACGGAAAGGCTAGGCGTTCCGGATTGACACAATGTTAAAGAATTGAAGCACCACGCTGCCTTGGGCCGAGATGGGGCTCACCGATAGCCCCTCTCACGCAGAACAGTGGGGCTCATGGCAAAGCTCTGGCGGCGCTAAACATCCAGATTGGCGACTTGCAGCGCATTGGCTTGGATGAACTCCCGGCGCGGCTCGACCACGTCGCCCATCAGCCGCGAGAAGATGTCGTCGGCATCCTCGCCTTCCTTAATCTTCACCTGCAGGATGGTGCGGGTCTCCAGGTCGAGCGTGGTGTCCCAGAGCTGGTCCGGGTTCATTTCGCCGAGACCTTTGTAGCGCTGGAGGGTCAGGCCCTTGCGTCCCGCAGTCATCACCGCATCGAGCAGCTCGCTCGGCCCGTGCACCGCGAGGCTCGTGTCCTTACGCTTCAAGGTCGCGGGCTTGGCATAGACCTCCTGCAAATGCTCGGCATAGTGGTCGAGCTTGAGCGCATCGGCGGAGGCGATGAACGGCCCGTCGATCAGATGCGACTCCATCACCCCGCGCAACTCGCGCCAGAAGCGTAAACCCCCTTCGGGCAGCGCCTCGCCATGCCAGCCCCGCTCGGTCTCCTCGGCCAGCGCATCCAGGCGCTTGGCGATATAGGCGGCAGCCGCTTGGGCGTGCTTGCCCTCTTTCAGCAATTTCGGGTTAAGGGCGCCGGCGATCGCTACCTGCTCGACGACGAAGCGCGGATAGCGGGCATGCAGCCCTTTGAGGATGCCGCCGATCTTGCGCGCGGTTTCGACGATGTCGCGTAAGTCTCCGCCGCCGCGGTTTGCATTGTCGCCGGTGACGAGCAGCGCGTCGTCCAGCCCCTCGCCGATCAGATAATCCTCCAGCGCCTTCTCGTCCTTGAGATAGCGCTCCTGCTGCCCGCGCTTAACCTTGTAGAGCGGCGGCTGAGCGATGAACAGATGTCCCGCTTCGATCAACGACTGCATCTGCCGATAGAAGAAGGTGAGCAGCAGAGTTCGGATATGCGAGCCGTCGACATCGGCGTCGGTCATGATGATGATCTTGTGGTAGCGGAGCTTCGCCAGGTCGAACTCGTCCTTGCCGATGCCGGTGCCGAGCGCGGTGATCAAGGTGCCGATCTCCTGGCTCGACAGCATCTTGTCGAAGCGCGCCCGCTCTACGTTGAGGATCTTGCCACGCAACGGCAGCACCGCCTGGAAGGCGCGGTCGCGCGCCTGCTTGGCGCTGCCGCCGGCCGAGTCGCCCTCGACCAGGAACAATTCCGACTTGGCGGGATCGCGTTCCTGGCAATCGGCGAGCTTTCCGGGCAGCGACGCCATGTCAAGCGCGCCCTTGCGGCGGGTCAGATCGCGTGCTTTGCGCGCCGCCTCGCGCGCGGCGGCGGCCTCGACGATTTTCTGCACGATGTTGCGCGCTTCGCCGGGATTCTCCTCGAACCAGCCCGAGATCGCGTCGCCCATGACGCTCTCCACCACCGGGCGCACCTCGGAGGAGACGAGCTTATCCTTGGTCTGACTCGAAAATTTCGGGTCCGGCACCTTGACCGAGAGGACGCAGGTCAGCCCCTCGCGGGCGTCGTCACCGGTCAGCGCCACCTTCTCCTTCTTGGCGATGCCGGACTCCGCCGCATAAGTGTTGACGGTGCGGGTCAGCGCCGCGCGGAAGCCGGCCAGATGAGTGCCGCCGTCGCGTTGCGGGATGTTGTTGGTGAAGCAGAGCACGTTCTCGTGATAGCTGTCGTTCCACCACAGCGCCGCCTCGATGATGATGGCGCCTTGCTGCTTCTCCACCACGATCGGCTCGTTGATCAAAGGATGCTTGGTGCGGTCCAGGAAGCGCACGAAGGCCCTGAGCCCACCCTCATAGCGCATCTCCTCGACCTTCGGCTCGACGCCGCGATGATCGGACAGCACGATGCGCACGCCCGAATTGAGGAATGCCAGCTCACGCAGGCGGTGCTCCAAAGTCGCATAGTCGAACTCGACCATGGTGAAGGTGGCGGTTGAAGGCACGAACGTGATACGCGTGCCGGTCTTGCCCCCGGCATCGCCGTTCGGTTTGAGCGGTGCCTCGGGCACGCCGTCGGCGAAGCGCATGAAATACTCCTTGCCGTCGCGCCAGATGGTGAGCTCGAGCTTCGAGGAGAGCGCGTTGACCACCGACACGCCGACGCCATGCAGCCCGCCTGAGACCTTGTAGGAGTTCTGGTCGAACTTCCCGCCGGCATGCAGCTGGGTCATGATCACTTCGGCGGCCGACACGCCTTCGCCCTTGTGGATCTCGGTGGGGATACCGCGGCCGTTGTCCTCGACCGTGACCGAGCCGTCGGCATTGAGCGTGATGACGATCGCGTCGCAGAAACCGGCCAGGGCCTCGTCGATGGCATTGTCCACCACCTCGTAGACCATGTGGTGCAGGCCGGAGCCGTCGTCGGTATCGCCGATATACATGCCCGGCCGTTTGCGCACGGCGTCGAGCCCTTTCAGGACCTTGATCGACTCCGCGCCATACTCGGCGGCGGCTTCCTGCTTGCGTTTGGAGGCTGGTGTCATGGGTTGAGAACAGGGGTCCAGAATGCGGTTGTTGGTCTTGCCGGCAGGGGGCGTCAGCCGGCCGGTGAATCGAGCGTAATTCTACCCCGATTCACCGCAAAAATTTGCGCTTCTTCTGCGATGGGCGCGAATAGGTCGCGGTCGGTGCCGGTCATCCAGGCCTGGCCGCCAAGCCTTGAAATTTCGCCAAAAAGCGCCTCCCGGCGGGCCTGGTCGAGATGCGCGGCGACCTCGTCCAGCAGAACCAGCGGCGCCGTGCCCTCGATCTCCCGGATCAACTCGGCCTTGGCGAGAATGAGGCCGATCAAAAGCGCCTTTTGCTCGCCCGAAGAGCAGTGCTGTGCGGGGGTGTCTTTGGGGCCGTGACTCACAATTAGGTCGCTTAGATGCGGACCTTCAAGGGCCCGCGAAGCGGCCCGGTCGCGCTCGCGGCCTTCGGCCAGGCCGGCGCGGAATGCGTCCTCGACCTCGGTGGCGGAACGGTCGGCAAGTGCCGCTTCGAGCATGCCCTCGAGCGCGATCAGCGCGTGCGGGAAGGGGCCTTCGCCGCGGATCGTCCGCATGCGCTCGATCAAGCCGATGAGACGGGCGACCGCATCGAGCCTCGCCGCGGCGATGGCGACGCCCGCCTCCGCCATCTGCTCTTCGAGCCCTTCGAACAGGGTGCGGCTGCCCTCCTTGAGCTGGAACAGCCGGTTCCGCTGCCGCATGGCCCGGTCGTAGCGGCTGAGTGGGGAGCGCATCTTCGGATCGACGGCAAGCACAAGCCGGTCGAGGAAGCGGCGCCGCTCCGATGCAGCCCCGGTGAACAGCCCGTCCATGGCCGGGATCAGCCAGACGAGCTTGACATATTCGGCGAGTGCGCCCGCGCTCGCCTCTTTGCCGGCGATGCGCACGGCGCGGCCGCTCGTCTCCTCGCGTGTGCCGGACAGGATGCCGGTGCCGATGTCGATCTCGTCCGCGCTGGAGACGACAGTGGCCGCCACGGCGAAGCCGCCCGCACCCTCTTTGCGGCAAAGTTCGCCATAGGGGCGGCCGCGCAGGCCGTGGCCGGGCCCGAGCAGCGAGACGGCTTCGAGCAGATTGGTCTTGCCCGAGCCGTTGTCGCCGATCAGCACCACCGGCCGCGCCTCGAGCGCAAGCTCCGCGCGGGCATAGTTGCGGAAATCGGTGAGCTTGAGGCTGCGGATGTAGTGGCGCGTCGCGTCGGCCTCGCCCGGTAACGTTTTCGTCTCGCGCCGCCCCTTGCGACCGGCCCTCATACCCGCATTGGCATCAGCACATAGA
>JAWOJH010000070.1:0-9807 GCA_046481725.1 Methyloceanibacter sp.
AACTCCGGCGTCGCAGCCGTGATCGCCACGCACAATCTCGATCTGGCCGCGCGCATGGACCGCACCTTGCGGCTCGTGGACGGGCTCCTGGTCGAAGAAGAGGTCGCCGTTGTCGAGGTGAGCGGCTAGCCCGTCGCTCTAATCGACATTCCCCGGCGAAGTCCCGGTATCCACGAATTTCCGTTTAGAATCAGAGACGTGGATGGCCGGGGCAAGCCCGGCCATGATATGGTAACGTGAGAACAATACAAGAACCTGCTAGTGAAATCCGGGGATAGAAGCTGCCGGACTGACCGTCGCCTGTTGCCGAGCATGACGAATCCCGGAACGAGTGAAGCATGAGCCAGGACGCGCCACCTTTCGTGCATCTTCGGGTCCATTCGGCCTATTCGCTGCTCGAAGGCGCGCTGACGATCCCGAGGCTCGCGCAGCTTGCGCGCGACGATGGGGCGCCGGCGCTCGCGCTCACCGATTCCAACAATCTGTTCGGCGCGCTCGAATTTTCCGAAGCCTTGGCCGGCGCCGGGGTCCAGCCCATCATCGGCATGTCGTTGTCGCTTGCCTTCCCCGCCGAGCGGGACAGTACGGGGCTCACGACCGGGGTGGAGGCCGGCCGCCCGCGCGCCGACGGACGCATTGCGCTGCTCGCCAAGGACGCCGAGGGCTACGCCAATCTGATGCGGCTTTCGACCGACGCCTATTTCGCCGCCAGCGAAACCGGCACGGTGGTCACCGCCATCGCCGGCCTTGCCTCTCACGCCGGCGGCCTGATCGCGCTGACCGGCGGACCGGAAGGACCGATCGACGCCGCGCTCGCGGAGGGCAACGCCGAACTCGCGCGCGCCCGGCTCGAAGCGCTGCGGGACATGTTCGGCGACCGGCTTTATGTCGAGATCCAACGGCACGGATTGCGGCAGGAACGAACCATCGAGCCGCTGCTGCTCGATCTCGCCTACGATCTCGACCTTCCCATCGTCGCCACCAACGAGCCCTATTTCGCCACTGCCGAGGACTACGAGGCGCATGACGCGCTGATCTGTATCGCCGCCGGGAGTTATGTCGCGGTCGACGATCGCCGCCGCCTGAGCCCCGAGCACTATTTCAAGACCGCCGCGCAAATGCGAGCACTGTTCGCCGATCTACCCGAGGCATTGGAGACTACCGTCGAGATCGCCCGCCGCTGCGCCTACCGGCCGCTCCAGCGACAACCCATCCTGCCGCCCTTCCTGACCAACGGCGAGGCGACCAGCGCGCTGGCCGAGACGGAGGCCGAAGAGCTGCGGCGCCAATCTGAAGCTGGCCTAAAGCTCAGGATCGCACAGCACGGCACCGCGCCCGGCCATGACGCAAAGGCCTATGCCCACCGGCTCGCCTTCGAGCTCGATGTCATCACCGGCATGAACTATCAGGGCTACTTCCTGATCGTCGCCGACTTCATCAAATGGGCCAAAGCGCAGAATATTCCCGTCGGCCCCGGCCGTGGCTCGGGCGCGGGCTCGCTCGTGGCCTACGCCCTCACCATCACCGATCTCGACCCGATCCGTTTCGGGCTGCTGTTCGAACGCTTCCTCAATCCCGAGCGCGTGTCGATGCCGGACTTCGACATCGATTTCTGCCAGGACCGGCGTGATGAGGTAATCGCCTATGTGCGCGAGCGCTACGGCGCGCATCGCGTGGCGCATATCATCACCTTCGGCAAGCTCCAGGCCCGCGCCGTGCTCCGCGATGTCGGCCGCGTGCTGCAAATGCCCTATGGGCAGGTGGACCGGCTCTGCAAACTCGTGCCGATGAACCCCGCCAATCCCGTGACTTTGGGCCAGGCGATCGCCACCGAACCGCGGCTGCAGGAGTCGCGGGACGCCGAGCCGATCGTGGCCAAGCTGCTCGATATCGGCCAGCGCCTCGAAGGGCTTTACCGCCACGCCTCGACCCACGCGGCAGGGGTGGTCATCGCCGACCGGCCGCTGATCGAGCTCGTGCCGCTCTACCGCGACGCCCGCGCGCAACTGCCCGCGACCCAGTTCAGCATGAAATGGGCCGAGGCCGCGGGGCTCGTGAAATTCGACTTTCTGGGACTGAAAACCCTTACCGTCATCGAGACCGCACGCAAACTGATCGCGCGGCGCGGCATCGACATCGATCCCGCCACTTTGCCGCTCGACGATCCCGCCAGCTATGCGCTGCTGCAAAAGGGTGACACGGTCGGCGTGTTCCAGCTCGAAGGCCAGGGCATGCGCGACGCGCTGCGCAAGCTTAAGCCCGATCGCTTCGAGGACATCATCGCCATCGTCGCGCTGTATCGCCCGGGCCCGATGGACAACATCGACTCCTATGTGAACCGCAAGCACGGGCGTGAGCAGATCGAGAGTTTGCACCCGATGATCGCGCCGATTCTGGACGAGACCTACGGCGTCATCATCTATCAGGAGCAGGTGATGCAGATCGCTCAGGTGCTCTCCGGCTTTTCGCTCGGCGAGGCCGATCTGCTCCGCCGCGCCATGGGCAAAAAAATCAAGAAGGAAATGGACGCGCAGCGGAAGCGCTTCGTCGAGGGCGCGGTAGCGAACGGCGTCGACCGCGGCCGCGCCGAATATATCTTCGAGCTGGTGGCCAAATTCGCCGGCTATGGCTTCAACAAATCGCACGCCGCGGCCTATGCGTTGATCGCCTACCAGACCGCCTATCTCAAAGCGAATTTCGCGACCGAATTCATCGCCGCCTCGATGACGCTCGACATGGGCAATACCGACAAGCTGAACGGCTTCGCGCAGGAGGCGCGGCGGCTCGGCATGAAGGTTGAGCCGCCGTCGGTGAACCATTCCGAGCTCGGCTTCATCCCCAGCGCTGGCGCCATCCGCTATTCACTGGCGGCGCTGAAGAATATCGGCCGCCATGCCGTGGAGCATATTTGCGCGGAACGCGAGCAGGGGGGCGCTTTCAAGGACATTTCCGACTTCGCCCGCCGGATCAATCCGCGCCTCGTCAACAAGCGTGCGCTCGAGACGCTGGCCGCAGCCGGCGCGCTCGACGAGCTTGGGCTCGACCGGGCGACCGCCTTCGCCAATGTCGACCGCATCATCGCCGCCGGCAACCGGTCGCAGGAGGCGAGCGCCGAGGGGCAGGAGGATCTCTTTTCTGCCGCCGCGCAGCTCCCGCCACCCGTCGAGCTTCGGCCCATGAAGGCTTGGGTGCCGACCGACCGGCTCTCAAAGGAATTCGAGGCGGTCGGCTTCTTCCTCACCGGTCACCCGCTCGACGACTACCGCGACGTGCTCGAAGCGCTCGGCGCCGAGCCTTGGATCGAGTTCGCCGCCAAGGCGCGCGCGCGCCGCGTGGTCGGCACCGTTGCCGGCACCGTGCTGTCCGCCCGCGAGCGCAAGGGCAAGACCGGTAATGCCTACGCCTTCGCCGCCTTTTCCGATCCGACCGGCCAGTTCGAAGCCGTGATCTTCTCCGAACTGCTGGCGGCGTCCCGCGCCTTGCTCGAGCCGGGGACGGCGGTGCTGCTCGAGGTCGAGGCCGAAGCCGAGGGCGAGGCCCTCAAGGTCAGGGTGCAGAAGCTCGCCTCGCTCGACAAGGCGGCCGAGGCGCGCCATGCGGGCATGAAAATCTACGTTGAAGATGTCCGAGCGCTGGCGCCTCTGGCCGAACAAGTCGGCACAGACGGCGGCCAGGGGCAGTTCCGGCTGGTGCTTTGCCTCGACGATCTCGCCCAGGAGGTCGAGTTCGAGCTGCCCCAGGGCATCGATGCCACCCCGAAGCAGCGAAGCGCGCTGAAGCTCGTCGACGGGGTGGGGGCGATCAGCGCCCTTTAGGGGCCCGGAAACCTGTAATTCGCGGGTCCCAGGCCTTGCCAAGCCGGATGCCCCTCCCTATAAACCCCGTCATCTCACACGCGGGACGCTAGGCGTCGCAAGGGCTTCCAGCCTTTGTGCCTCGCTCCGGTGACCGGCTTCGGCCGGTCCTCACCCCGCGGCGGACAGAACCGGAAAAAGGAGTCAGCAGTCCAATGGCACTGCCTAATGTATCTATGCGCCAGCTGCTCGAAGCTGGCGTTCATTTCGGTCATCAGACCCATCGCTGGAACCCGAAGATGGAACCGTTCATCTACGGTTCCCGCAACAACATTCACATCATCGATCTGACCCAGACAGTGCCGTTGCTGCATCAGGCGCTGCTTGCTATTTCCGATGTCGTCGCCAAAGGCGGCCGCGTCCTCTTCGTCGGCACCAAGCGCCAGGCGTCGGAGGCGGTGGCCGAGGCCGCGAAATCCTGCGCGCAATATTTCGTCAATCACCGCTGGCTCGGCGGCACCCTCACCAACTGGCGCACGATTTCCAACTCGATCAAGCGCCTCAAATCGCTCGAGGAGCTGCTCCAGGGCGACCATCACGGGCTCACCAAGAAGGAGCTGCTCCAGCTCACCCGCGAAAAAGACAAGCTCGAGCGCTCGCTTGGCGGCATCAAGGATATGGGCGCCGTGCCCGACCTGATGTTCGTCATCGACACCAACAAGGAGTCGATCGCGATCGCCGAGGCGCGCAAGCTGCACATGCCGGTCGTGGCGATTGTCGATTCGAATTGCGACCCCGACGGCATCAGCCACCCCATTCCGGGCAATGACGACGCCGGCCGCGCCATCACGTTTTACTGCGACTTGGTCGCTAAAGCCGCGCTCGACGGTATCGAGCGCGCGCAAGGCGCCGTCGGCATGGATCTCGGCGCGGCCGAAGAACCGGTCGCGGAGCCCGGCCTAGATGGCGAGGGGGCCGAGCGGCCTGCTCACGCCGCCCGCCGGCCGAAAAAGCGCCCCGTACGCAGCGAGGCGAGAGGGCCTGGGCGAGGCGGAGCAAGAGCCGACGGCAAGCAACCGCCCCGCAAGCCGAAGGAAGCCGCGGACGCCGATAAAGGCACCGAGACTCAAGAAGGCTAGAGACAAGGGCTAAGGTGCAAGACATGGCGACGATTACCGCAACCACGGTCAAGGAACTGCGCGAGAAGACCGGTGCAGGCATGATGGACTGCAAGGCGGCCCTCAACGAGACCAATGGCGACATGGAGGCCGCGGTCGACTGGTTGCGGGCCAAGGGCCTGGCCAAGGCCGCGAAGAAGGCCGGCCGGGTCGCAGCCGAGGGTCTGATCGGGCTCGCCGCCGAGGCCAAGGAGGCCGCGCTGGTCGAGGTCAACTCAGAGACCGATTTCGTCGCCCGCAACCCCACGTTCCAGGAGATGGCGAGCGCGATTGCCGCAGCCGCGTTGAAGGTCAAGGGCGACCTCGGCAAACTTGCTGACGCCAAATATGCCGGCGGCAAGGCGACCGTGGCCGATACCATCAAGGAGATGATTGGCTCGATCGGCGAGAACATGACCTTGCGCCGGGCCGCTTATCTGTCCGCCGCCAAAGGAGTCGTCGCCAGCTACATGCACAATACGATCGCCCCGGGTCTCGGCAAGATCGGCGTGATCGTGGCGCTCGAGTCTGACGGCGATGCCGAGCAGCTCAAGGCCTTTGGCCGGCAGGTCGCCATGCATATCGCCGCCGCCAACCCGCAGGCCGTCACGGCCGAAAGCCTCGACAAGGAACTGATCGAGCGGGAGCGCGCCGTATTGACCGAGCAGGCGAAGGAGTCGGGCAAGCCCGCCAACGTCATCGAGAAGATGGTGGAGGGCCGCTTGCGCAAATTCTACGAGGAAGTCGTACTGCTGGAGCAGGCGTTCGTGCACGATCCCGATCTCACCGTGGCCAAGGCGCTCACGGCCGCCGAGAAGGCGGCCGCCGCGCCGATCAAGATCACGGGCTTCTATCGGTTTGCTCTAGGCGAGGGGATTGACCGGCCCGACAGCGATTTCGCCGCCGAGGTTGCGGCCGCGGCGTCTCAACCTTAGGTTTGGGCCACGGCCGATCGAGTCGCATTCGCCGCCGCGCGCCGGAGATTTGACTGATGGCCAAGCCGCAAGCCGCCGCGAAGCTTCGCTACCGCCGCGTAATGTTGAAACTGTCGGGCGAAGCCCTGGCGGGTGACAAGGGCTCTGGCATCGATCTCGCTGTCGTGAAGCCCATTGCCCGCGGCATCGCGCAAACGATGGCCGCGGGCGCCCAGGTCTGCTTGGTGGTTGGCGCCGGTAATATTTACCGCGGCCTGATGGCGGCGGAAGGCGGCATGGACCGCGCGCGCGCCGACTATATGGGCATGCTGGCGACGGTGATGAACGCGCTTGCGCTTCAGACCGCCATTGAGGGGGAGGGAGTGTCGGTGCGGGTGCTGTCGGCCATTCCGATGCCTACCGTGTGCGAATCCTACATCCGCGACAAAGCCCTCGACCATCTCGACAAGGGCAGGGTGGTGATTTTCGCAGGCGGAACCGGCAATCCCTATTTCACCACCGATACGGCAGCCGCACTGCGTGCCGCCGAGATGGGCTGCGATGCGCTGTTCAAGGCGACTCAGGTGGATGGCGTCTACGACGCCGACCCGAAGACGTCCCCCAATGCAAGCCGCTACGACCGGCTGACCTATGGGGAGGTCTTGCGACAGGATCTGCGGGTCATGGACGGCGCCGCAATCGCCCTTGCCCGCGACAATCAGATTCCGATAATTGTGTTCTCCATCAAATGCCAAGGCGGCTTGACTTCAGTGCTACAGGGAAACGGCTCCTCGACCGTGATCGACGGCGGAGAGACCTGAGGAAACGCAGGTAGCCGGGGCCGGTTTGGCGGCTTGGGCGGAAGCAGGAAGGCGACATGGCTAGCTTCGACCTGAAAGAGATCGAGCGGCGGATGCGTGGCGCTCTCGGCGTGCTGAAGCAGGAATTCGGTGGCTTACGCACCGGCCGAGCCAATGCCAGCCTGCTCGATCCGATCATGGTGAATGCCTATGGCAATCCCATGCCTCTCAACCAGCTCGCCACGGTAAACGTGCCCGAGTCCCGGCTGATCACCGTCCAGGTCTGGGACCGCAGCCAAGTCGGCGCGGTGGAACGCGCCATCCGCGAGTCCGATCTCGGCCTTAATCCGGTGGTCGAGGGCCAGCTCATGCGCTTGCCAATTCCGGAGCTCAATCAGGAGCGGCGTCAGGAGATCGCCAAGGTGGCCCACAAATATGCCGAGCAGGCGCGCGTGGCCGTGCGCAACGTCCGTCGCGACGGCATGGAGCATCTGAAGCGCGCCGAGAAGGACCACGAGATGGGCAAGGACGAGCATCACGCGCTCTCGACCAAGGTGCAGGAACTGACCGACAAGGTCATCAAGGAAATCGACGAGGCCCTTGCGAGCAAGGAAGCCGAAATCATGCAAGTCTGATGCGAGTACCGAGCAGACGCCCCCGACCTCTAATCCGGAGCAACTAAACGTGACGCTTGCGGTGGAAAAGCTGGCCTGGTCCGACACCGATGGACCCGCCATTCGCCATATCGCGATCATCATGGATGGGAACGGGCGTTGGGCCGGCGAGCGCGGACTGCCGCGCGCCGAGGGCCACCGTCAGGGCGTGGAGAGCGTGCGGCGCACGGTGGAAGCCGCGCTCGAACTCGGCATTGGGCATCTCACCCTGTTCAGCTTCTCCTCGGAGAACTGGACGCGCCCGAAGCAGGAGATCAACGATTTGTTCGGGCTCCTGCGCCGCTTCGTTCGCCGCGACCTGGCCGATCTGCATAAGCATGGCGTGAAAATCCGCGTCATCGGCACGCGCGCCGGCCTCGATGCCGATCTCGTGAAGATGATCGACGAAGCCGTGGCGCTGACCAAGGACAATACGGCGCTCAATCTGACCATCGCCTTCAACTACGGCGCGCGTGACGAGATCGCCCGGGCGGCGCAGCGGATTGCCGAGGACGTGTCGACCGGCGCGTTGACCGCGGGCGAGGTGACGGAAGAGCGGTTCGGCGCCTATCTCGATACCGCCAATCTGCCAGATCCCGACCTTCTGATTAGGACCAGCGGCGAACGTCGCCTGTCGAACTTTCTGCTCTGGCAGCTTGCCTATGCCGAGTTCGTGTTCGTCGACACCTACTGGCCGGACTTCACGCGCGACCATCTCGAGTCGGCGATTGCCGAATATCGACGCCGCAGCCGCCGCTTCGGGGGTACCTCCGCGAGATCGAGCGCGTGAGGGAGACTGGAACGCTTCCCGAGGACGAGCGCGAGAAAGCGGGCGCCCAGAGGCCGGAGGTCGTCCTGCGGCTTGCTTCCGCGCTCGTGCTCGCGGCCTTGGCGCTCGGCGCCACGCTCTACAGTCCCTGGAGCTTTCTCGTGCTGGTCATGGTGGGCGGCGGTTTGGCCGCCTGGGAATGGGGTCACCTGACCCGCGGCAATGGCTTCGACGCCACGGCGCTAATCTCCGCGGTGACCGTCGCCGCTGTCGCCGTGCTCGTGGCCCTGGGGCAGCCGGACCTCGCGGCCCTGATCCTCGCCGCCGCCTCGGTCGCCATCTTCGTCACCACGCCCGCGCGGTCCGAGGCCGCCTGGTCGCTCGCCGGTCTCCTCTATGTCGCGCTGCCTGCCGCAGCCTTGATCTGGCTTCGCAGCGATGTGACCCTTGGCGCGCTCGCATTGGTCTATCTTTTCGCGGTTGCCTGGACCACCGATACGGCCTCTTATGGCGCCGGTCGGCTGATCGGCGGCCCCAAGCTCGCGCCGCGCATCTCTCCGCGCAAAACCTGGAGCGGGTTCGTGGTCGGCGCCCTAACGCCAGCCCTTGTCGGCCTGGCCTTCGCTGCCGCCCTCAAGAGCACATCGGCCGCTTGGCTTGCGCTGGTGAGCGTAGCGCTGGCGCTGGCCTGCCAGGCCGGAGACCTGACCGAGAGCTGGGTAAAGCGGCGCTTCGGAGCCAAGGACATGAGCCAAATGATTCCTGGCCATGGCGGGTTGCTCGACCGCGTCGACGGTCTATTGTTCGCCGCGATGCTCGCCGCGGTGATCGCACTGCGCGACCCTGCCAATCCGGGCCGCGGTCTGCTCGACTGGTGAAAGTACGTTCCGTGTCGCCGTCGCTCGCACCCCTCGCTATCGGCACCGCGCCCGGCGCCGCCCAGCCGCGCCGGATCTCCGTGCTTGGCGCCACCGGCTCGATCGGCGAGAGCACGCTCGATCTCATTGGTCGGGCGCCCGGCTCCTACCATGTCGTGGCCCTCACCGGCGGCCACAACGCGGCCAGGCTCGCCCAACTTGCCATTCTGCACCGCGCCGAACTCGCGGTGGTCGCCGACCCGGAGGCCTATGAAGCATTGCGCGCCGCGCTGACGGGCACCGGCATCGAGGCGTCCGCAGGCGAGGAGGCGTTGCTCGAGGCCGCACGCCGCCCGGCCGACTGGGTGATGGCGGCGATCGTCGGCGCGGCGGGCTTGAAGCCCACCCTCGAAGCCGTGCGGCAAGGACGCATGACCGCACTCGCCAACAAAGAATGCCTGGTCTCGGCGGGCGATATCTTCATGGCCGAAGTCGCACAGGCGAAAACCACCTTGCTGCCCGTCGATTCAGAACATTCGGCGGTGATGCAAGTGACGGCCGGCACCCGGCCAGAGTGCATCGAGCGCGTCTGCCTGACCGCGTCGGGCGGCCCATTCCGCGCCTGGAGCCTCGAGGAGATGCGCGTCGCCCGGCCGGACCAAGCCCTCAACCACCCCAACTGGTCGATGGGTCCCAAAGTCACCATCGATTCCGCGACCTTGATGAACAAGGGGCTCGAACTGCTCGAGGCGCATCACCTCTTCGCGCTGCCTCCGGCCAAGCTCGATGTGGTGATCCACCCGCAATCGATCGTCCATTGCCTGGTGCATCTGAGCGATGGCTCGGTGCTGGCGCAATTGAGC
>JAWOJH010000153.1:0-2689 GCA_046481725.1 Methyloceanibacter sp.
TACGGGCAATCAGCAGGATCTTGTTGGCCACCTGCGCGGCCGAGATCCAGATCTTCTGGCCATGCACGATGTACCGGTCACCTTTGCGCACGGCGCGAGTGCGGACGCTCGCGGTGTCCAGACCCGCATCGGGCTCGGTCACGCCGAAACAGGCGATGTCCTGCCGCTTGATGATGGGCGGCAACATGCGGGTCTTCTGTTCGGACGTGCCGAATCTCACGACGGGGTTGAGTCCGAAGATGCCCAGGCTGACCGACGACACTCCGCCGTTGCCCGCGCCGGACTCCGAGATGGCCTGCATCAGCAGCGCTGCCTCGGTGATGCCGAGGCCTGCTCCGCCATACTCGACGGGCATGGCAATGCCCATGAAGCCGTTATCGGCGATCGCCCGGCAGAACTCTTCCGGAAATCGCCCGTCATTGTCGCGCTCGAGCCAGTAGGAATCTCCGAAGCGCGCGCATATGCGCTGAACGCTCGAGGCGATCTGCCGCTGTTCAGGTGTGAAGTCGATGCTCATGTTGAGACGCGCGTGGTTGATTCGGATGCGAGGCGCTCATTCGCTGGGCGAGCCGAATGGACACCTGCAGTACGCATACAGGTATTGAATACGCATAAATGGATCAACTGATTTGTATCGCAAGGCCGAGGGACTGTCAATGCGGACTCGCGTCACTCCCGGTGGCCGTCGCGGCTCGAACTCTCCGGTGCGCGGCGCGGCGGCCGGTCCCATGTGGTGCTGTTGACACTGCAATGGCGATTGTTTAGGATTTTCGCATACGCGTATGAGATACGGATAAGCGAATTCAACAGTGCGACTCCAGTTGACCGGCGGCCGGCGCCGACCCCTGCGCAAGGGGGCCATGCAATCTGCCGCAGCCTGGACGACTCGTCGGCGATAGCTCGTCGCGTATCGCTCGTGCAAAGCGGTATTACACTTCGCCGACATCTTTTCCGGTGCGCCCGGCAAGCGGCATGGAGCGACAAGCAGCCGAGCGCGCCGCCCACGAAGGAAGCAAAGCGTGAAGTTGCCCCTGCAAGGCATCAAGGTCGTGGATCTCTCCAACGTTCTGATGGCGCCCTACGCCACGCAGATCCTGGGCGACATGGGTGCCGACGTGATCAAGGTGGAGGCGCCGGAGGGCGATCCAATCCGCAACATCGGCCCCTGTCGCCACTTCGGCATGGGCGCCATATTCCTGAACGTTAACCGCAGCAAGCGCAGCATCGTGCTGGACCTGAAGCGGCCTGCCGGTCGTGACGTCCTCATGCGGCTGCTGACAGATGCTCATGTCATGGTGTCCAATCTCCGGCCGCAGGTGATGGCTCGCCTCGGCATTTCCTACGAAGAAGTTGCCGCGGTGAATCCGCGCATCATCTACGCAGGCATGTTCGGCTATGGTCAGAAGGGGCCTTACGCGTCTCGCCCGGCCTACGACGACTTGATACAGGGCGCCGTGGCAATACCGTGGCTTTCCCATACGGCAAGCGGGGAGCCCCCGCATTACGTTCCCACTGCGATCATCGATCGAGGCGTAGCACTGTCGGCCGTGGGCCTCATCAACGCCGCGCTGCTGCATCAGGAGCGGACGGGCGAGGGCCAGCGCATAGACATTCCCATGTTCGAGACGATGGCGAGCTTCGTGCTGGGCGACCATCTGGCGGGTGAAACCTTCGATCCGCCACTCGGTCCGCCCGGATACGCGCGCATGCTCACCCCCGATCGCCGGCCCTATCAGACGAAGGACGGCTACCTTTGCGTGCTCGTTTACTCCGACCGGCAATGGCGTTCGTTCTTTCGGCTTCTCGGACGCGAAGCGGAATTCGAACGCGATCCGCGCTTTGCGAACATGGCAACGCGCACCGAAAACATCAGGGTGCTCTACGCCGAACTGGCTGCCCTGATCGCCGAACGCAGCACGGCCGAGTGGCTCGACCTTCTGGAGAAGGCAGACATTCCGGCGATGCCGCTGCACAGCCTCGAATCGCTTCTGGACGACCCGCATCTCGCGGCAGCGGGCTTCTTCTCGACCGCAGAGCACCCCAGCGAAGGCCGACTGCGGCAGATGGCGGTCCCCAGCACATGGTCGGCGACCCAGCCGCGCGCCACGCGTCCGGTGCCACGTCTGGGCGAAGACAGCGTTGCCGTACTCCGAGAGCATGGCTACTCGCCGGGGCAGATTCGCGAGCTCATGGCCGCGGGTGTCACTCGCGAGCCGGATCAGGCCGCCTCGGCCTCCCCCGCCTGAAGACGGAATCCCGCATCATGGGGCCGCTGGCGGGAATCCGCATCGTCGGGCTTGCGCCAGCGGAAACTCCGCAAGGCAGTCGTCGCTTGCAGTGATCGATACATTTGCGAGCAGACGATAGCTCTGCGAGGTTGAGCATTGAAGAAGCAGCTGACCTTGGCAGCCAATGAGTTCGGGCGGTTTTCGGGAGCCGACACGGCGCGAGAAGTTCCTGGCCGCGATGAACACGGTAGCCCGCGCCCAGTTCCACGAAGAATGCCGAGAGCGTCGAGACCCTGCGCGAGGCGGAATTGCGACGAGGCGCTGATCCGCGCCCCGCTCGAGTGCAAGCTCGTCCGCGCTCCCGAACCGAAAACCTGAAGCAACGAGGCAAGCAATGGACTTCTCCCTGACCGCCGACCAGCAGAGCATCCGCGAGTCGGTCGAGCGGCTGTGCCGCGGAT
>JAWOJH010000194.1:0-3158 GCA_046481725.1 Methyloceanibacter sp.
CGGATACACACAATTCTGCGGCACCGCTGCCTGATGCGCCATTCGCAAACGCCGTGGCGATTGGGACGAATTGTCCTGCCTCGCCCTCGATGTTGAGCAGCGCGAGCGGGACGTCGGCCTGGTGACCGGAGCAGCACGAACTTCCCGAGGATCAGTGCCTTGCCGGCAGCGAGCCCGAGCAATCACCCGCCCGGCGTGTACCAGATCGGCGATGTGTAGGCGCGCTCCTGCAGGGTCAGCGTCGTGCCGGGCAAGGGCTGGATGCCAAAGCGCTTCGCGTCGTACGCGGTCCAGCGCGGGGTCGGTATCTCGAGCACGCGGGCGTAATAGAACGCGCGCTGCTTCGGGTCGAAGTCGGGGTCCTTCCAGACCGTGATCAGCTCCGGATCGCCGATGGTGTTGGTCCAGCTGGCGTTCGCCACGTCGACCGTGCTGCCGACCGGCGGCAGCTTGCCGTTCGCGCCGGGCTTGCGCTTCTCGGCGTCGCCCCAGGCGACGTCGTAGACCTTCTCCTGCACCTGGCCCTGGGCGTCGAGCCAGCCCTTGACGATCTGGATGCGATCGAGATTCGCGCCAATCGGGTCCTTCAGGGCCGCGACCAGGAACGACGGCGCCTTGCCGGCGGGTGCGGCACGCAGATCGCCGCCCATGGGCACGCCCTTACCATAGCCGATCGCGGCGGGCAGGCGATTGCCGGCATCCTTCGGCTCGAAATCCCAACCGCCGAAGAAGCGCACGACCACGCGCGTGCCGGTGGTCGCGTAGGTCTCGCGACGCTCCATCGCGTCGAACAGCGCTTCGCGCGTGTTGTCGGTGGCCCAGACCGCCGCGTAACCGGAGGCGGACACTTCCCAGTCCATGATCTTCACGCCGGTCTGCGCATTGTCGAAGAACGTGGCGGTCATGCGTTCCGGGCTCGGTTCCTGCGGCGCGGTCTTGCCGAAGAAATTGTCCTCCTCCATCGCGGCGAGGCCGGTGTGGGCGTCGCTGCTGCCGATCAGGCCGAACTTGTAGGGATTCACGCCGAGCTTCTGCTCGAGCATCAGGCCGTTCTTGAGGGACGATCGCGCATACTCAAACTCGAGCATGTCCTTGGTCTTGGCCGCGCTGCCGTCGAGGTTGCCCTTGTCCCAGGTCTCGAAGTTCGCGAACTCGTCGTTGGGCGACAGGTACGGATGTGCCTCGCCGTCGCCCTTGGTCTGGGTGACCTCGTAGAGGCGCTCCCACCTGGCGCGATTCTCGGCATACGCGCGGTCGATCGGCTGGCCGAAGGCCTCGACGGTCGGAAACATGATTCCGTTCGACAGGTTGCCGTTGTGGGCGATGGCGAGAACGTTGCCGCCGGTCTTCGCCTCGTACCCGGCCATCCACTTCCAGAGATCGGCCGGGTTGTCGCTGCCGAGCGGCTGCATCGTGGTGAACGGCTCCACGGTGCCCGCCCTTGTCGCGCCGTCTCGGAAGATCACGTTGCGATGCAGGTTGTTGCCACCGGTATTCGAGGTCCACTCGTAGCCGATGAAGGCGGTGAAGCGCCCGGGCTCGTTGGCTTCTTCCGCGGCCTTGATCGTCTCGGCCCACGCGCCCTGGTAGGCGCGCGTGCCTGG
The DNA here is from genome assembly GCA_046481725.1 of Methyloceanibacter sp. GTDB lineage: Bacteria > Pseudomonadota > Alphaproteobacteria > Rhizobiales > Methyloligellaceae > Methyloceanibacter. The sequence goes on from JAWOJH010000194.1 coordinate 1,605, forward strand.
CACCGGCAGGATCGCCTTCGAGATCTCGCCCTTGCCGAAGCTTTGGATGATGTCCATCGCCGCCGCGGCGCCCTCGCCCGAGCGGATCATCTCGTACCACTTCTTGCCCTGCGGATCGGCCATGATCTCCGGATTGCCGCCTATGAGCAGTGGGAAGAAACCCATGCCGTCGGAGTGATCTGCCACGACGAGGAAGTCGAGCGGTCGCGACAGCTTCACGGGTTGGCCACTCGAGGACTTCACTTCGCTGCCCTTTGCGAAAACGTACGCATCGCGGGGCGTCAGGCGGGCGCCGAAGGCTCCCGCATCCATGGAGAACGACGTGTGCAGGTGTGTGTCGCCGAAATAGGGGCGCGTCGGGAAGTTGCGTCCTGCGTACGGTGAATAAACCTTTTGCGCTGGATACGCCTTCTCCGCTGATCGCTTGTCCAGGGCACCGGCGACTCCGACCTGGGGATCGGCGGCCCAGACGACCGGGGCTGAGGCGGCGGCGATTGCGGCAAGTGCGAGGCCCATGGCCCGCATAGTGTTCGGAAGCATTGTCATCCGGCGTACTCCGCGGCAAATGCCGCAATTACTGTTGCGACGACAAAAAAGCAGGCGCCGTGGCCGGTCGATTCCAGAGTGGAATAACGTGAGGCCTCGGGGCCGACGATTCAGGGTGTCGCCCTTGTAGTACCTTGTTCCCTTCGCAGTCAATTCCAGCGATCGAGCAAGGAAAGACCACAGTTACTTGACGGTGTAGCCCTTCGGCTCGAGACAGGCAGCGAAGCCCTTCCTGAACAGATCCATCTGCTGCTGCTGCGCAGCCTGCTGCTGTTGCGCGGCGTGTTGCTGCTGCTGCGTCGCCTGCTGGGCGGTCTGCTGCTGGGCCTTGCGGCTCTGCCGCCCGCCGGCCACGACGCCGGCCGTGGCGCCGATCGCCGCACCCTTGCCGGCATCGTCGTCCGCCACCTCACCGATAATCGCGCCCGCAGCCGCGCCGCGCGCGGCGCCACGAAGACGCGACCCATCTGTACCGTGCGCTTGCTGGGCGGCTGGCTGAGCTGTTTGCGCGGCCGCTGGCGGTGGCGCCATCGGGTCCACGCCGGTCTGGCCCTTGGACCAGGCGTAGCACTCACCCTCGTCTTGGGCTTGCCGTTGGGGCGCCTGGCCTTTTGCGGGGAACACGACCATTCCCAGCGAAGTGGATATCGGCTTGGACGTGGCGGGGGCCGGCGCAGGAGCCTGCGCAAAGGCCGGCGTGCCGAACAGGAGAATTGCGGCAGCGATCACGAGTTCGCGGGGACCCATCATTTGCGCACCTCTACGATAACCTTCTCGATACGGCCACTGAACTTCGACGCGTGCTCCGCCCCGATCGCCTCCACCACCGGCGTGCCGAGGTCGATGCCGACGTCGGCGGTCTCGTCCGCGGAGAACATGCCAGGCTGGGTGTGCTCGATACGGCCTTCGCCGACCTTCTCGCCGTTCACGAACAGCGTGCCCGTGCCGCCCTTGCCAGGCCCGCCGCCGTCATAGGCAAAGTCGAACCGGACGGTCGCCTTGCCGGGC
>JAWOJH010000204.1:0-21395 GCA_046481725.1 Methyloceanibacter sp.
CGCAAACCGCTGTCGATACCCTCGCCCGATCAAGCGCTGCCCGGGCGCAGCCAGCCCCTTCCCACCGCCGCGGCGCATTTCGTGACCGGCGCCCCCCTCAAAGGCCCCTACCCCGAAGGCGCGGAGCAGGCGCTGTTCGGGCTCGGCTGCTTCTGGGGCGCGGAGCGAAATGCGCCGCGGCGGTTGGAAGGGGCTGGCTGCGCCCGGGCAGCGCCTGATCGGGCGAGGGTATCGACAGCGGTTTGCGCTTCAAGCTGAACATGGAGGTCTCCGTTTGCACCGAGGCTCCCCCCGCCCTCGAACGCCCCTAATTGATGAACACTTCGACCGGCTTCCGCTTCTGCCCGAGCCAGTAGAGCAGGACGCCGAGAATGCCGAACACCACCCAGGTCGGCGCCTGCAAAATGCTGGTCATCAGCGGGTCCCAGAAGATCGGCCCGGCATTGGTTTCGATCCAGGTCTTCGTCGCCGCCAGGCTGTCGGCGTTGAGGGCCCGCCATTGCTCGCCCATCGGCGTAACCACCCACGCGCCGCCGCCCGCCAGGGACTTGGTGGCGTCGATCACGGCGGCGACCATGGCAAGCAGGAGCAGCCAGACGCCGAGAATGCGCAAGAGCATGAGCATGGCCGATACGTGGCGGTTTGATGCTGTAACCCTTACATAGGCTATTGCCGGCTCAGGTTCAAATCATGGCTGCGTCAGGTCTCCGTGAACGGGACCCGCCTGGAGCCTGCCGGCTTGCTTGAACCCTGAGGGTGCTTCGCTATAGTGCGCGCCTTCTCAAGGAGGGGTGGCCGAGTGGTCGAAGGCGCACGCCTGGAAAGTGTGTAGGCGGGCAACCGTCTCGAGGGTTCGAATCCCTCCCCCTCCGCCAACTCCTTCGCAGCAGCCCTTAAGCGATCATCCTCGCTATCTCCGACGCGGGCGTGAGAACCCGTTCACCGCAAGATTTGTCCTGACAGAGATCCGCGGCCCAGCCAACGGCCGCGGCATGGGTCTCGTGCCAAAAGCCGCCTGGGTTTCTTCCCGCGCGGTCCTGGCCAGATTTCAACGGCGCGACGAATTGGCGTCAAATCGGCTATTGCCCTTCCGGGGGATTTTGGCCCAATTCTGCCGATCCCCTCGAACCGAGTCCGCCGCATCATGTCCGACGACGATGTCCTTGCCATTCTGGAGCAGCGCCTCGGGCGCCGCTATGCGCGCCAGCGGCTCGGCATCGAGAAGGACCACGAGGCGCAGGTCTTCGGCCAGGGGCTCAACTTCTTTCACATTGAGAACCTGAAACCCTCGCACGCCCTGATCCGCGCCGTGCTGATGGCGTCGGGGCTTTACTGGCGCGGGGCCGGTAACGCCGCCAAGGTCGAGCTCAGACACAACCGCATCGTCTCGCCGCATCTGCCGCAAGCCTTCGACGGCGTCACCATCCTTCAGCTCAGCGACCTGCATGTGGAGATGAGCGAAGCCGCGATGCGCCGGGTGATCGCTCTGGTGCAGCGACTGACCTATGACCTTTGCGTGCTGACCGGCGACTATCGCGGCGACACGTTCGGCCGCTACGACACGACGCTCGCCGGGATGGCGCCAGTCCGGGCCGCTCTGACCGGTCCAGTCTATGGCGTGCTCGGCAATCACGACACGATTCGCTTGGTGCCGGGCCTCGAGGCAATGGGTATCAAGGTCCTCCTCAATGAGAGCGAGACCTTCGATCGGGGCGGCGAGCGCATCCATCTCGCCGGCATCGACGACGCACATTTCTACCGGGTCGACAATATCGAAAAGGCAAGTGCGCAAATTCCCAACGACGAGTTCTCGATCCTGATCTCGCATACGCCGGAAATCTACCGCCAGGCGGCGCACGCCGATTTCAACCTCCTGCTCAGCGGCCACACCCATGGCGGACAGATCTGCCTGCCGGGCCGCATCCCCATCACGCTCGACTCGGTCTTGCCGCGGTCCCTGGGCGCGGGCCCTTGGCGCTATCACGACATGATCGGCTACACCTCGGTCGGCGCCGGCGTCTGCATCGTGCCGGTGCGGTTCAATTGTCCGCCCGAGATCACCCTGCATCGTCTGACGCGATCCTGACGCGCGCCGGTCAATAGGGCTGATCGCGCAAGCCGAGACGATGGAAGAGCCGCGAGAGAAGCGGCGCCGCCACCAGGAAGATCGTCACGCCCGCTACGATATCCAGCGGACTCACCGGCACGAGCCAGCGGCTGGCCAGAAACGGAAACAGCGACTCGGGGATCTGATCGAGGCCGGTGGCGCGGCTGCTCGGCGCGAGCCCCATGCGGCGCTTGAGAAAGCTGGAGAGGAGATCGCCAACCATGACCGCCGCGGCGATCAGCGCACCCAGCTCCCATGGGAATCCCAGCGGCAGCGCGAAGAGCGGCGTGATCAACAGCGACAGCAGCATCCCCCGGATGGTCTTGGAGGGACCGAACACCGGCCGGCCATCGAAGAAAGTCGCGCCGCCGTCGACCGGCCGAGCCCAGCGCTCCCCGAACAGCTTCTTGGCGGCGACCGGTAGGGCGTTCGCCACCCCGATCAAGATCAGAAGCTCGATGACGAGGACAGGCTGCATGGCCTCCGTTCCGGCCGCTTAGCTTGGCGCGCGTAAATGACCCCTTGCGGGGCGCGCACGGTTGGGCCCAATTCTGCCCGCTCGATCTGAACCCGGCCAGGGGCTCTTAAGCATGGCGACCGAACCGAACCGTCCCGCGGTCTCACCTACCGCGCAAAAGACCGCGGTCGCGGTGCTCGCCGCCATCAGCATCTGCCATATGCTGAACGACGTGATTCAATCCTTGATCGTGGCGCTCTATCCCATGATCAAGGACAGCCTCGGGCTCGACTTCCGCCAGATCGGCCTGATCACATTCACCTTTACCTTCACCGCCTCGATTTTGCAGCCCGTCGTCGGCTATGTCACCGACCGCTACCCGACGCCCTATTCGCTGGTGGCGGGCATGGCTTGCTCGCTGCTCGGCCTGCTGATCGCCGCCTTCGCCTCGACCTATGGCTTGATCCTGGTCGCGGTCGGGCTGATCGGCATGGGCTCGTCGGTGTTCCACCCGGAATCTTCACGCGTGGCGCGGTTGGCCTCGGGCGGTGCGCATGGCCTCGCCCAGTCGGTATTCCAGGTCGGCGGCAATTTCGGCACCGCGCTCGGCCCGCTGCTCGCGGCGTTCGTGGTGCTGCCTTACGGGCAGGGCAGCATCGCCTGGTTCTCGGTGGTGGCGCTGATCGCCATCGTCATGCTGGCGGGCATCGGTTCGTGGTACGGCAAGACGCTGAAGCTCAATAACGGCGCGCCGCAGCCGAGCGAGCTCGAAGCGATCCACGAAGTGACGCGTGGCAAAGTGAGAAGAACCGTCGCCATTCTGATGGCGCTCACCTTCTCCAAGGACTTCTATCTGGTCAGCATCACGAGCTTCTACACATTCTACCTGATTCACACATTCGGGCTGTCGGTGCAGAGTGCGCAGCTCTATTTGTTTCTGTTCCTGTTCGCCGTTGCCGCGGGCACCGTGATTGGCGGCCCGATTGGCGACCGGATCGGCACCAGGCGAGTGATCTGGTGGTCGATCCTCGGCGTGCTGCCCTTCACCTTGGCGCTGCCTTATGTCGACCTGTTCTGGACCGCGATCCTCAGCGTGATCATCGGTCTCATCCTAGCTTCGGCGCATCCGGCCATCATCGTCTATGCCCAGAGTCTGATCCCGGGCCGGGTCGGCATGGTCGCGGGACTTTTCTTCGGTCTTGCCTTCGGCGTGGCAGGCATTGGCGCCGCCTTTCTCGGCTGGCTCGCCGATCACACCTCCATCACCTTCGTTTACCTCCTATGCTCCTTCGTCCCGGCGATCGGGCTCCTGGCAGCCTTTTTGCCTGAGATGGCAAAGCCCAGACGCGCTCCAGCAAGACGAAGGCGGTAGGCGAAGAGCAGGGCCAGCCACCATTCGCCAAGATGAGCGGGCCGCATCGCGGGGCTGTGGACAATTTGCTCAAGGAAAAGCTTGCCCTTCACTCGCTGGACCGGCCTCAGACCCAAGACGAAGCGAGCGAGCATTGCTGGCCGGCCCGGCTCGATCCTCGGCATTTCTGCCAAAAATAGCGAATCGAGACAGCGCCTTCGGCAATGGTTAAGATGCCCCCGGGGACCGGCCAAGGAGGCTTTGCCGGACGCCTTTAGCGTACAGTGTATCGAAGTGGCTTTGCCGGGCGCGGTGGCCGGCAGCGTTCGTCTGGTCTTGCGTGAACCTGCCAGCCCGCTCGGCGATTGGAACAACACCAAGAACGAGGGGCAAGCAAATGCGTGATATTCGCGGGGATCTGCAAGACCGGGCCAATCTGCTTGAAGAGCAGATCAACGCCCACGAGGCTCAGTTCGACAAGCTGATCGACCAGCTCAAGCGTGAGCACGATCAACGGCTCGACGATCTCAAGACCGAGTTCGAAGCCGTGAACCGGCTCCTGGAGCTGGAGCTTCGCCGGCTCGAAACGTCGCCGCCGCAGCCGGCCGCGCCGGCACGGGAGACGGTGCACCATACCGCCCGGCACGCGCCTCAGCATGCGGCGCATCAGGCCGCACAACACGCCCCGCAGCCGCAGGCGCAGCATGTACCGCAGCAGCCGCAAGCCTTGGCCCAGCCGCAGGCGCCGCTTGCCGATTTCCTCATTCGCAAGTTGAACGAGGCCGGCGCGATGTCGCGGGACGACCTCAGGCGGCTGTCGCTCCAGGAGGGCTATTTCGCCGACGCCGACACAGCCGAGCGCGGCGTGCACACCACCTTGCTGAACGTGGTGAAGGCCGGCCTGATCCGGCAATTGCCCAACGGAAACTTCGCGCCCGCCACGGTGCTCGACACCATCAGGCTCAGGCGCGCGATGTAGCTCCGGGACTGTGCTAGGGCGCTGCTTGCGAACTCCAGCAGCGGCAGCGCCCTAGTTCACGGTCTCGATACTCCAGCGGCCGCCGCATCTCGTTTCCGCGCCGGCCCCGCGCAGCAACTCGACCACGTCGTTGCGGACCTGATCCTCGGCATACCGGGCGAGTGCCTTGCGGTCGGGGAAATCGTCGAGCGGCACCGGCGGCCCGATGCGGATATGCGCATCGATCGGGCCCAAGCCGAGCAGCCGCCAGGCGTGGCTCGCCAAATCCATGTCGCCATACCAGGCGATCACGTGCCGCCCGCGTCGGCAAAGCGGCAGCCCGTAGATCTTCGGATAGGTGATCGCCAAGGTCTGGGCCGAGACCTTCGCCCCCATCGGGTCGCCGTTCGGCGGCTTGGCGGCCGCGAACAAGGCGGTTTTGAACGGCACCACGCTGTTGCCGTCGCTCGACGTGCCCTCGGCGAACAGCACGATATGGTCGCCGGCGGCGAGCCGCTCCAGAATTTCGTTCGCCTTGTGGCCGACTTCGTTTCGCCGGTTGCGGTCGACGAACACCGAGCGCTGCAATTTGGCGAGCCAGCTCACGAATGGCCACGACGCCACCTCCTGCTTGGCCACGAACGACACCGGCGCCACGGCGGAGAGCACGGTGATGTCGATCCAGGAGACATGGTTGGAGATCAGCAGCACTCCCTGCTCCTCGGCCACCGCTCCCTCGACGTTGAGACGGATGCCGACGATCCTGCAGACCTGCCGGTGATACCAATGCGGGAAGCTGCGCGCGTAGCGGGAGCCTGCTTTCACGAACAGGAGCTGGAGCGGCATCAAGGGCAGGGTGAAGGCGAAGAAGGCCGCCAGCACCAGGAAGGCGCGCAAACGTCGCATGGCGTCCTAAAGCACGCGGCCCGGATCGGCGCTAGGGCGTCGGCTCAGTGGCAAGTCCGGCGCCCGTAGAAGACGGTGCAGATGCCCTTGAGCGCCGGGTTTGGTCCGGGCGCTGCGCGAACCTCCACGCGGCAGTCAGTGGTGCGGATATCGCCGGAGCCCCAGACCGCCTCGGTGCAGACCTCCCGCGTCACGGCGGGGACGAGCTTCGCTTCTGGCGCAATGGCATGCTCGGCTTGCGCCGTCCAACTTACCGTGGCGACCGCGGCTGCAAACAGGACCCGTCTCATCATCACGCCATCCCCCTTTTCTTTCGCTGTCCCCTCGAAAGCCTCTTGAGGTTGGCGCGCGGGCGGCTTTGAGTCAAACCGTGGCGCGTTTTGCGTGCGGAACCGGTCGTTGCCCGTGCCGGCGGGCCCTATTTGCCGCGCTTCAGCGGCACCCCGAACAGTTCCAGCCGGTGGCCGATCAGACGGAAGCCGAGCTCCAGCGCCACGGCCTCCTGCAGCTTCTCGATCTGTTCGTTGCGGAACTCGATCACTTCGCCGGTCTTGACGTTGATGAGGTGGTCGTGGTGGCCATGCCCGGCCGGCTCGTAGCGGGCCCGGCCGTCGCCGAATTCGTGCCGGTCGAGAATCCCCGCGCCCTCGAACAGGCGCACGGTGCGATACACGGTCGACAGCGAGATGCGCGGATCGCGGGCGCTTGCGCGGCGATAGACCTCCTCCACATCTGGGTGATCCTCGGCTTCGGACAGCACCCTGGCGATGGTGCGCCGTTGGCCTGTCATCCGCATTCCCCGCTCGGCGCAGAGACGCTCCAGCCTGTTTTCCGCCGTGGCAATCTTGGACATGATCTGCTGCCTTGCGGTCCCGTCTTTCGCCAGCGGGCCGTCATCATCGGCGGCAGCGCCTCAAAGGGCAAGGCAGAAGATCGCGGCGTCGGCGCCATGCTCGTAATAGCGCTCGCGTTTTCCGACAGGGACCGCGCCGAAAGAACGATAGAGCTTCAGCGCCGCTTCGTTGCGTTGCTCCACTTCGAGAAAGAGTTGTTTGGCGCCGGCGTCGCGCAGCTCCTTCACCGCGGTTTCGAGCAGTGCGCGGCCGAGTCCCGCATTGCGGCAGGCCGGCGCGACACAGAAGGTGAGGATCTCCGCTTCGTCGGCGGCTTTGCGCGCGATCAAGAGGCCGCCCATCATGGCGCCTAACGAGTCGGCGGTCGAGCCGACCAGGCACAGTGCTTCGGGCGAAGCGACGAACTGTGCCATCGCCGCTTCATCCCACGCTTTCGCGAAGCAGGCTTGGTGAATGGCCGCCATTGACATTGGGTCGTAGGGGCCCGCGCGCGTAACGAGAATCTCGACAGGCATCAGCGCCGCGCCACCTGCTGTGTTTGCGGCTTGGCATCCGGCGGCCGCAAATAGAGCGGCCGCAAGATCGGCGTCGTCTCGCCGCTCACGCAAGCGATCTCGGCGAGCGCCGCGGCATCCGGCTGTAATTCCGGCAGACCGGCTTCGATCGCCTGTCCCCGCAATTGAGCTGCCGCGGCAAGAAGAGACGCGCCGCTGCCCACCGCAGAGCGAAGTTCGGGTGGAAGCATCGCCGCCGCATCGTCGGGCGCAAGCAACAGCGGGCCCTCGAGCTTGCGGCCTGCCGCATCGTAGAGCCCGAAATAGAGCATGCCACGGCGCGCATCGGCCGCCACCGCCAGCGGTCCGTTCGGGGCGCCACTCTTTTGTGCGACGCGCGCCATCACCGTCAGACTGTCGGTTCCAAAAAGCTTGGCCGTTGTCACTAGCGCCAGCCCGCGCGCGGCGGCAATGGCGATGCGAACCCCGGTGAAGCTGCCCGGCCCGGTCGTCACGGCGATCAGACCGAGATCGGCGAAGTCCAGCCCGGCTTCGGCCATCACTTCCTCCACCATCGGCATCACCGCCTCGGCATGACCGCGTTCCATCGGCGCATACCGGGCCAACAGCTTGGGTGCCGCGCCGCCGTTGCGCAGCACCGCCGCCGAGCAAGCGCCCATGCTGGTCTCGAGCGCCAGGATGTTCATGCGGGAACGTCCTAGAGGATCTTCGCCGTCTCGTCGAAGGCGAAGCGCGGCGAGCGCGGGCGCAGCACGCTCGGATCGCCATGGCCCAGACTGCACAGGAAGTTCGACTTGATGTTGGTGCCGGCGAAGAACTCGGCGTCGACGCCTTTAGTGTCGAAGCCCGACATCGGCCCGGTATCCAGGCCAAGCGCTCGCGCGGCGATGATGAGATAAGCGCCCTGAAGCGTGCCGTTGCGGAAGGCGGTTTCCTCGATCTTCTTAGGCTTGCCTTCGAACCAGCTCTTGGCGTCGGTATGCGGGAACAGTTTGGGCAGATGGAGATAAAAGTCGAGATCGTAGCCGACGATGGCGCAGACCGGCGCCTTCATGGTCTTTTCTTGATTGCCCTCGGAGAGCAGGGGCTTCAGCCGTTCCTTCGCCCCGCGCGACTTTACGAACAGGAATCGCGCCGGGCTGCAATTCGCGCTGGTCGGCCCGAACTTGGCGAGGTCCACCAGCTCATGCAGCAGCGAATCTGGAATGTCCACGTCGCGCCAGGCGTTATGGGTGCGCGCCTCGCGGAAGATCTGGTTGAGGCAGCGTTCGGGGAGCTTGCCCGTCAAACCGGCCGCACCTCTTGCACCTCGGGAATGAAATGCCGAAGCAGGTTCTCGATCCCATGGCGCAAAGTCGCCGTCGAACTTGGGCAGCCCGAGCAGGCGCCGCGCATATGCAGAAACACCACGCCCTCGCGAAAGCCCTGGAAGGTGATGTCGCCGCCGTCCTGCGCCACCGCGGGCCGCACGCGGGTCTCCAGCAGCTCCTTGATGGTCTGGACGATCTCCTCGTCCTCCGGCGCGTAGAACTCGCCGCCCTCGGAGCTTTCCGATCCGGTCGGCTCTCCCTTGGTCACGGCTTCGCCGGACAGATAGTGCTCCATGATGACACCGAGGATTGCGGGCTTCAGATGCTGCCACTCGCCGTCGCCCTTGGTGACGCTGATAAAGTCGGTGCCGAAAAACACGCCCTTGACGCCCTCGATCTCGAACAGGCGCGAGGCGAGCGGCGAGGACTGGCTCTCCTCGGCGCCGAGAAACTCGAGCGTGCCCTGGTCGAGCACGGGCCGCCCGGGAATGAATTTCAAGGTGGCGGGATTCGGCGTGGCCTCGGTCTGGATGAACATAATTTGCCTCGTTGGAGCTAACGCGCGACGCCTAAGGGCCGCTTGTAGCTTAGAATAATTCTAGTCCATACTTGGCCCCAGCCCGTCCGAAGTCAAGCCATGTCGGGCGTGCAAATCCGTCGCCGCGGCGCATCTCAGCGTCCGGCTTATATGGTCAATCTCCCCTCCGGGCAGGAGGGGTGGCGCGCCGAACGGCGCAGACTTTTAGTGTCCGCGATCCTTTCGGGACCGCGGCAGGCGCCTTCCGGCGCGCCGCACGCGCTCATGGTGCGAAGCGGTAGCGCATCAAAAACGCGCCACAAACTCCGCCAGCCAAGCACATGCTCATTTGCGGCGTCTTTGGTCGGCATCGGGCCCCGCTTTCCGTTGCAGGCTATGGCCGGGCGGTCAGCCAGCTCCTGACAGGGACCCGTAGTGGTCCCGGGGGGAGCCCCGATACGGCCCGAGTGCTTGGGTGCGAACCAAGCCCGCGGGCGCCGCACCTCATCCCACTATCGCAACGCCTCGCGAAAGCGCCCTCGGAAGGACAAGGTGGCGTGAGTCTAAGCGAGGTTTGAAGGGCGGGGATAACTCGCCCCGAATTCGCCGGATGACGGAAGCGCACGACAGATAAAAGCTCGCGCGCCCGCAAGGGCGGGCGATCACCGGGTTGGTGAATGTTCGGTATCGCTCAGTCTCACGCCGGTCGAGTTGTCCTTCGGGTTCGACTGTCCGGACAGAGATGCTACGCTCCGCGCCGAATCCCCGGCGATCGGGGCAAGAGGGAACAATTTGATGCAAAAAAGCGATCGTGGGATGGGCCGGTTCTGGCCGGCGCTCGCCGTGGCCGGGTTCTGGGCCTTGGCCTGTTCGCCTGGCGCCGCCTCGACATTGAAGCCGGAGGCGGAGCAGCGCAGCTGGCATGCCACCGTCTACGGCGCCAAATGGGCGCACGACAATCTCGGCAATCTCCCCCGTCAGGCTGCGCGCGGCGACCTCGAATGGTGGGACCAGTATTTCGTCGGCGCCGGCCTCTCGCGCGTGCTGTTGCCGGGCTTGCCGGTGGCAGTGCCCATTTTGCAGGACAGCCAGATCGAGCTCGAAGGCCAATATCTCCACCACTTCGGCGAGATGGACTACCCCGAGGTCACTCTCGCCTTCTATCTGCGTAGCCCCGATCTCGCGCTTCCCGGCGAATTGAGCGTGAACGCCGCCTTCGGCCAGGGACTGTCTTACGCCTTCAAGGAGCCACTGCTTGAGAGCGCGCGCAAGGACCGCGCCCCGCAGAAGCTGCTCGCGTATCTCGCCTTCGAGCTTGAGCTGTCGCATGACGCGCTGCCCAACATGCAGTTGGTGCCGCGACTGCATCACCGCTCTGGCGCCTATGGCGTCATCGGCCCGCGCGGCGACGGCTCCAACTATATGGGTCTCGGGGTCAGGGTCAGCCTGCCGTGACCGGCGGGTCGTCTTGAGCCTACGCCAGCGCCAGAATCTCCTCGATCGAAAGGTGGCCCGGCACCACGGTGATCGGCACCGGAAACATGCCGGCATGCCTGCCGCCGGCCAGCGTGGAGACGAGCGGGCCTGGCCCTGACGGATCCTTGGAGGCGCCGAGTACCAAGACGCCGATATCCTCGTCCTCCTCGATCAGATTGGTGATCTCCTCGGCCTTGTCGCCTTCCCGCACGATTTCCTCCGGCACAAGGTCCTCAAAGCCCATCGCCTTCAGCTTGCGCCCGAACAGGCGGAACACGGCCCTGGCCTTATTGTGTCCCTCCTCGCGCGCGATCTCCTCGACCCCAAGCCAGATATCGGTGCCCGGCTCGAACACGTAGAGCAGCGCCAACTGGCCCGCCGTGCGTTGCGCGCGGCTCGCGGCGAAGGCGAGCGCGCTCTCGCATTCCGGCGTCTCGTCGACCACCACCAGGAATTTGCGCTTATGCCCCTCGACGAAGATCTGCCGCTTCTTCCGCGCCCGGGCTTGAGCCGCGGTCTCGGGCTTCTTCTTCGTCTTCGTCGAGTCCGATTTTTTCTTCGCCATCAGGCCATGCTTCCATCAGCCGTTCAATTGTTCAGGAGAGTCTCGCGCCTCAGGCGAGATCGATCGCGTACCGCTTCAGGTCGCGAAGGTCGACGATCTCGAGCGTCGCCTCATGCGTGGCGCCGAGGATCACCCGGGGCGCGGCACCCGCTTCGAGCGCCTCCCGCCAGCGCGCGGCGCACAGGCACCAGCGGTCGCCCGGTTGCAGTCCCGGGAAATCGAAATCGGGCTGCGGCGTGGAGAGGTCGTTGCCGCGCGACTTGGAGAAGGCGAGAAACTCGGCCGTCACCTCGACGCAGACCGTATGCATGCCAATGTCCTCGGGGCCGGTGTGACAGCAGCCGGTGCGGAAAAAGCCGGTCAGCGGCCGCTCCGAGCAACTCTTGAGCGGTTCGCCATAGACGTTCCGCTGCTCTTCCACCGGCTCCTGCCGCCGTTCTTGCATGGCAGACATACTGCCCGATGCCGGGCCCAAAATGAAGCGGTCAGCGGACCGGATTTCGGTCGGGCACGGGTACGCCCGCTTCCATGGGGTTGGCACCGCCGGCCAAGGCCTTGAGCTGGGTTGGCGTGAGAATCGGGACTCCCGGCCCGGCCTCCTTACTTGCCATGGCGCGCAGGACCACGGCGGGGGGCGTTGCCTCCTCGCCCTGTTGCGGCGGCTCGAAGTCACCCGCGGTGAGCACGGCGCCGCACTCCTTGGGTAGATCGGCAAGCCGCATCGGCGACTTGCTTGGCGCAGGCTTGGTATCCGGTCTGACCTGCTGCTCCGCCATCCACACCGCGGATTTCTTGAGCATCGCGTACCAGTCCTTCAGTTCCTGGCCGCAGCCGTCGTCGCCTCTCACCGGCGGCTGGTTCTCGCAGCCATCGGATCCGGCGGGGCAATAGAGCCGCACGTGAAAATGATAGTGGTGGTTCCACCACGGCCTGACCTTGCCGAGCCAACCGCGCTCCTTGCCGACCCGCGGCGCCTGTTCGCACAGCGCCTTCTTGATCGCCGGGTGCACGAAGATGCGCGCGAGCTGCGGATAGGAGGCGGCCCGCTTGATGAGCTTTACATGCTGGAGCGTGAACACTTCAGGGTCGACGCTGAACGGGTCCTTGAGCATCGACTCCGCCGTCATGTCCTCGCGCTCTTGCGGGGTGAGGGTGCGATCGGGCATCGGCGTGAGCCAGATATCGGCGTCGAGCCCGATCTGGTGGCTGGTATGGCCGTTCACCATCGGACCACCGCGCGGCTGCGACATGTCGCCGACCAGGAGACCGGGCCAGCCGTCGAGCGCGCGCGCGTCGCTCGCCAGCCGTTCCAAAAAGTCGAGCAGCCGCGGATTGCCCCAATTGCGGTTCCGCGACAGCCGCATCACCTGCCAGTTGGGACCGTTGATGGGTAGCGCCGCGCCGCCGGCGAGACAGCCTTTGGCATAGCCGCCGATCGAGCGCGCGGCGAGGGGCGCAGGTTCGGCTGCGGCACCGAACGCCTCTTTGGCGACGGGGCTTGGCTTGGCCGGGGGTTTCTTGGCGGCAGGCTTTTGCGCCGGTTTCGGCGCGGGCGCCGCTTGCGCCGGGCCGGCCTGCATCGCCGCGCCCCGAACCGAAGAGCCGGCTTCGGCTGGCGCCGTCCCGCCGAACCAAACCAAAATGAGGCATAAGATCAGCCTTCGCATCGTGCTCGACCTTCGCCTTAGTGATCCCTCAAGGGCAGAGCCTAGCACAAATCATGGCGGCAGTTCGAGCGAGGGGGCCGGCAAAATGCCGAGGATGACAGGGCCTGTTCAGAGGATATTCAGGGGCGCCTGGCTAGGCTCCTGGAACTCACCGGGAGGGAGCCTTCCCGAATGGGCGAAACCGCCGGCGGGAAAGCCCGCGGTTCTGAGGGAGACAACGATGCGGCGCACTATGCTATCGGCCGTCCTGTGCGGCCTTGCTTTGCTCTATCCGGCCATCGCCCAAGCGCAGGTCGTGGCCAAGATCACCCTGTCCAGCCAGCGCATGCATGTCTATGTCAACGGCGCGCCGGTCCATAACTGGCCGGTATCGACGGCGCGGCCCGGCTATCGCACGCCGGTCGGCACCTTCAAGCCGACTGCGCTGGTCCGCTATCACCGCTCCACCATCTATGACGGCTCGCCGATGCCGCACTCGATCTTCTTCCTGCGCGGCTACGCCATCCATGGCTCGTACGAGATCAAGCATCTCGGCCGTCCCGCCTCGCATGGCTGCATCAGGCTGCATCCCAGCAATGCCGCAGCCCTCTACTCGCTGGTGCAACGGCACGGGCCGTCGAACACGGTGATCAAGATCAGCAATTAAAGGGCGCCTCAAGGGCAGCTAGACGGCGCCGGCGCGCCGCGGAAGCGGTCGCCGATCCACTGCAAGGTCTGTCGGGCGCTGTCCCGCGCGGCGAAGGTGTGGCTCACCCCTTGCAGCCAGACGAAGGTCAGGCGCGCCCCCTGCTTGCACAGCGCCTTGCCGAACTGCTTGGTGATCTCGGGATGCACCGTGGTGTCGGCGGTGCCTTGGGCGATGAATACCGGCGCGCCGGCCGGCGCTTGGCCCGGCGAGTTTTTCAACATGAGCGAGCGCCAAGGCTCGATCTCGGTCGGATCGACCTTGAGAAACTTGATGCGCTCCAGTGGCTTCTCCGCGTCGGTAATGGCTTTGAACTGCGCGACCGACTCGATGCAGTCATGCGCCATCCTTTCGAACGGCCCCATCGCGGCAGGCTCGACCAGGGTCGTGGGCGACACGTTGTAGAGCTTGGTCCAGGAATAGAGCGCCATGGCGGTGAGCTCCTTGCCGGTGGCGGTCGCCTTGTCGGCGTCGAACAGTTCGAGCAGATAAGTTGCGGGCGCGGCCGCCGCGACCCCGACCAGTTTCAGCTCCGGCGCGTAGCTTGCAGCAAGCTGGCCGGTGAACAGCGCGGCATGTCCGCCCTGGCTGTGGCCCCACACGGCGAAGCGGTTGGAGGCGCCGGTATGCGGCAGATTGCGCGCCGCACGCACCGAATCGAGCACCGCGCGCGCCTCGCTGACGCCGATCAGATAGGGGTGGATGCCGGGCGTGCCGAGACCGGGATAATCGGTCGCCACCACCACATAGCCCTTGGCCAAAATGTCCGCGAGACCCCAGATCATCCCGGCATTGTCGGGCATCAGCGACGGCGCGCAGGCCTCGACCACGCCGCTCGTGGGATGCGCCCAGGCAACCACGTTGCGGCCGCCCTCCGGTGCGGGCCCGGGATTCCAATAGATGGCGCCGGACACCTCGATCGGCTCGCCATTCGAGCCGGTCGAGCGGTAGAGGATACGGAAAGCCTTGCTATTGCCGGGGCCGCCGCCTTCGAGCGGCCAGACCCTCACGATCGCCCCGGGGCCGGAGGCCTCGGCAGTCGGCGAAGAAGCCGCCTCAAACCCAAGGCCGGCGAACGCCAGAACGATCGCTTGAGCAGCCCAGCGCAGATAAACGCAAATCACGGTCATTCCCGTCCCCTCGGTTGATGATTCGGACGCATCATAGCCGCAATGCCGCGCGTTCCGGCAAGCGCCCTTGCGCCGCGCTTTGGCCTTGATGTCGGCCATTTCATTCGCCTTTCATCCGGGGCACAATCGCCCGGACACTGAGTGTGGCGCAGCGCGCCATGCGCGGGCAGACAAGCCGGGGACACGACTGAAATGTCATCAGCAGCAACGACACTCGACGCCCTGATCAGCCGCGTGGGCGAGGTCGCGACGCCTTTTACCGTCGAGTTGCCTGACGGCGAGAAACGCATCGTCGGCAACGGCAAGGCCGAGTTTCATGTCGGGCTCCGCAACGAGCGGGCCTTGCGTGCGCTACGCACGCTGGACGAGGCCAATATCGCCGAGGCCTATCTCGCCGGCGACCTTGATCTCGATGGCGACATGCTGAAGCCGTTCGCCTTGCGCGCATCGCTCGACGATCGCCACCCGCTGGTCGCGGCCTGGCGTTTCATCGAGCCGCTGCTGTTCGGTCAGGTCTATACCAACAAGCAGGCGATCGCCTCGCACTACAATGCCGATCCCAAGCTGTTTCTGAGCTTTCTCGATCCCGTGTTTCCCGCCTATAGCCAAGGCGTCTACGCGCATGATGACGAGCCGCTTTCGAAGGCGCTCGAACGCAAATTCGACTGGGCGATCGCGCAATGCGAGCTTGGCCCCGGCAAGACCGTGCTCGAAATCGGACCTGGCTGGGGCGCCTTTGCGAGCCACGCATTGCAAACCGGCGTCCACTTTACCGGCATCACCAATTCCGAGGTCTCGCAGTCCTTTCTGAGATCGAAGCTCGCCAATTTCGGCGACGATTTCGACATTCTCTACACCGATTTCTACGACTTCGAGCCCAAGGAGCCGTTCGACGCCATCGTCATCATGGGGGTGATCGAACACCTGCCGAACTACGAGCGTGTGCTGAAGAAATTCCAGCGGCTGCTCAAGCCAGGGGGCCGCGTGTTCCTCGACGGCAGCGCCGCCAAAAAGAAATACGAGCTTTCGACTTTCATGGTGCGCCACATCTACCCGGGCAACCACTCCTTCCTGGTGCTCGACGACTTCCTCAACAAGCTTGGCAAGACCGATCTCGAAGTTATGGAAGTCCACAACGACCGCTGGAGCTATTTCCTCACCTTCCGGCAGTGGGCGCGCAATCTCGATGCGAGCAAGGATTTCGTGCAGCGGAATTTCGGCGATTTCGAATTCCGCAAGTTCCGGCTCTATCTCTGGGGCGCCGCTTACGAGTTCCTCTCGCGCAATCTCGATTGCTACCGGCTGATCCTCTCCAAGCCCAAGGAAGCCTGAGCCGAAACCAAACCGGCGCTTCCAACGGGAAGCGCCGGCCTCGATCTATTCACTGCGTCGGCTGGCAGTCCGCTCAGGGGCAGATATGCACCCAGCCCGCCCAGCTCCGCCTCCAGAAGCAGCCGGCCGCACGCGGCGGCCCCCAAACGCGCGCCTTCGGCGGGGCCCAGCCCGCATAGCCGGGCTTCCAGTAACAATTCCACGGACCGCATTTCCACTTCACGGTCTCCGCGGCATTGGCCGCCTTGAAGACGTCGCGGTCGAGCGCCGGAAGCGGCGCGGCCGAGGCCGGCAGCGTCTGGCTCCCCACCAGCAGTGCTGCACCAAGCAAACCCATGCGAAGCCAAGTGCGTGACACGCTCTGTTCCTCCTATTGTCTTGAGAGACGAAGGCGACGCGAAACACTTCCTTCGGGCGCGGGAGAATAACGATTCTTTTATCCCCGAGCCATGGCGATGCGGTTCAAATGCACTGTATTTTCCGCCATACATAGCGGACCGGCTCGCACGCCACGGAGGCATTCATGTGCAAGTTTTGCGACAATCGGGCGGCGGTCCTCTCGCGCCGGCAGGCGCTGCTCGGGGCAAGCGCCGTGCTTGCGTCATTGGCGCTCGGCGCAACGCCGCTCCTTGCAGAACAAGCCAGTCCCGCCGCATCAAGCGCGATTTCGCCGGCGGAGGCGCTCGACAGGCTGATGCAAGGCAATGGCCGCTATGCGGCCAACGAGCCCGAACACCGGGATTTTTCGGCCGAGCGAATCGCGCAAGCCGAATGGCAACACCCGATTGCGGGGATACTGGGCTGCGCCGATAGCCGCGTCGTGCCCGATCTCGTGTTCGATCAGCATATCGGCGGCCTGTTCGTCGTCCGCGTCGCCGGCAACATCGTCGACACCGACGGCTTGGCGAGCTTCGAGTATGCCGTCGAGCATCTCGGTGTTCCTCTGCTGATGGTGCTCGGCCATTCCAATTGCGGCGCGGTGACGGAGGCGCTGGCGGCGACCAGGATGCGCAAGGAACTTCCCGGCAATATCGGCGCGCTGGTCAAGCGCATCGAGCCCGCGGTGATCGCCGCGCATGGTCGCCATCCGAGCGATTTCCTCGCCGCGACCATCGAGGAGAATGTGCGGCTCAGCATGAAGCGCTTGATGCAGGACTCGGAGATTCTATCGGCGGCGCTGGCGGCTAAGCGGATCGCCGTGTCCGGCGGCGTCTACGATCTCGCCACCGGCAAAATCAAGTTGATCTAATGATTTTTGCCGCGCTTCTCGAACGCTTGGGCTTGAGGCGCCCCGTGGCGCTCACCGCGCCGGAGCCGATCCTGGACACGCACGGTACAGGGCCGATGCCCAGAGCGCCCGCGCCGGGCTCGATCCTGACGCCCGAATTCGTGCAGGAGATCGGCCGCGCCGCCTATCTCTGGGCCTGGCCGTTGGTGAACATCTACAATCGCCACTGGACCCAAGGCTGGGTCAAAACCCAGACCTTCCTGGTCGGCGGCGTGGCCCCGGTGGCGCCGATCAACCGAATCGGCATGCTCACCGGCTCGCAGGACCCCGGTCAGCGCTATATCACCTGCCCGAGCCAGGACTTGATCTACGGCTTTGGCGTGCTCGATCTCGCCCGCGATGCAGTCGTCCTCCAGGTGCCCGATTTCGGCACGCGCTTCTTCGTGTTCCAGGCCACCGACCAGCGCACGGATGCCTTCACCAAGCTCGGCTCGATATACGGCACGAAGCCAGGCTTCTATTTGCTGGTTGGCCCGGAATGGCGCGGCACGGTCCCGGCGGGGATCGCCGCCACCTTCCGCAGCAAGACCGATCTCGGCTGCGTCATCCCGCGCATCTTCCACACCGACGATCCAGCCGACAACCAGTCGGTCCAGCCGCTGCTGCGCCAAGTCATGTCCTATCCGCTCGCCGAGTTCGACGGGACCATGCAGGAGCAGGATTGGGAGAGCGCGATCTATCTACCCTGGAAGAAGCTCAGCAACGAGGAATGGCGCTGGGTCAATCCGTCGAGCTTCTTCGACACCTTGCCGAAGGCGCTCGATCGCTGCCCGCCGCTTCCTGGCGAGGAGGCGATCTATGCGCAAGTGCGTTCGGTGCTCGCCGCCGCCAACGCGGACCGGGCCTTGCGCAAGGCCCTGCAACAGGCGGCGGAGGAAGCCGAAGCGAAGCTGGTGGCGCCTCTGCTCGAGTTCCGCAATTTCGGCGTGAAGCTGCCGCATCACTGGACCACCGTGGTCAATAGTGCGGAGTTCGGCATCGACTATTACACCCGAACCGCGGTGGGAAAATCGAACATCTTCATCAACCGGCCCTCCGAGACGCGCTATTTCTACCAGGACCTCGACGCCAACGGCGAGCGGCTCAACGGCGCGGCCGGGCGTTACACCGTGACCTTCAAGCAGGTGCCGCCGGTGAAGGGCTTCTGGTCGATCACTCTCTACGACAAATATCACTTCCTGCCGCCGAACGAGATCGACCGCTTCGCCCTCGGCACCAGGAGTAAGGAGTTGCGCTACGAGCCGGACGGCTCGGTCACGATCTACATCCAGAACGACCGGCCCGACTCCGACAAGGTCTCGAACTGGCTGCCGGCCCCTGAGGATGCGTTCTCGCTCTATATTCGCGCCTACTGGCCCCTGCCCGAGATCGAAAAGGGGGACTGGACTCCGCCCGCCGTCCTCCCGGCCTAGTTCCGCCTGCTCCGCCGGGCGGCGGGAGAAGTTTCCGCAAATTGTCCCGGCCGCCGCCAGTCACGCTTAAGCATAGGCGCGAGGAAGAGCCCATGCTTAATGCGGCTTTCAGAGTTTGCCGCGACACTCCCGCGCAATGTCCCGGAGGAGATCGCTCATGTTCCGTAAAGTCTCTGTCGCGGCGCTCAGTGCCGCGCTCATCTTCGCCTCGACCCCGAGCTTCGCGTGCACCGGCATCAGCCTGAAGGCCGACGACGGCGCCGCGATCCGCGGCCGCACCCTGGAGTTCGGCTTTCCGCTCGAGTCCAACGTCATCGTAGTCCCGGCCGGAAAGGAGTTCAGCGGCGCGTTGCCCGATGGCGGCAAGGGCCTGACCTACACCACCCGCTACGGCATTGTCGGCGCCAATGCCTTCGGCCGCGCGATGATCGCCGACGGCCTGAACGACCAGGGTCTGTCGATCGGCCTGTTCTATTTCCCGAACTACGCCAAATACGCCGACGCGACTAAGGAGAACGCTTCACGCGCGCTCGCGCCGCAGGATTTCGGCATGTGGGTCCTCGGCAATTTCACCACCGTGGACGAGGTGCGCGAGGCGGTGAAGGATATCGTCATGGTACCGACGCCGTTGCCCGGCCTCGGCAGTTCGGCGGGCGCGGTCGCCGGCGCGCATTTCTTCATTCAGGACAAGACCGGCAAGTCGATTGCCGTCGAGCCCGTCGATGGCACCCTCAAAGTGCATGACGCGCCGCTCGGCGTGATGACCAACGCGCCGACCTACGATTGGCACATGACCAATCTCGCCAACTACATCAATCTCTCACCCAAGGACGTCGAGCAGGAGAAACTCGGACCGGCCACGATTGCCGCCGTCGGATCCGGCGCGGGGATGCTGGGCCTGCCCGGCGACTTCACCCCGCCCTCGCGTTTCGTGCGCGCGGTGATGTTCAGCCAGGCGGCGACGCCGAACAAGACGGCCGAGGACGCCGTGCTATCGGCCTTCCACATCCTCAACCAGTTCGACATCCCGAAAGGCTCGGTGATTAATGCCGCCGTCGGCGCCCCGACGCCGGAGATCACCGAATGGACCTCCGTGACCGACCTCGAGAATCTGCGCTGGTACTTCCGTACCTTCCAGGATCAGTCGATCCGCGTGGTCGATCTGAAGGAGGCCATCGTCGCCGCCAAGGGCGAGATCGGCGTCATCGAAATGGAGCAGACTGAGCAGCCGATCGCGAACGTCTCGGCCAATGTGACCAGCAGCGCCCAGGCTGCGAACTAGCAAGCGGAATGCAGGCCGCAGGCGCCGGGCAGTAGCCATGTACGGCGCAAAAGCCTGACCTGGGGCCCCGGGGGGCAGCTCCCGGGGCCCCTTGTTTCTGGTGCAGGAACCGCCGGGTCGGCCGCTTGTTAAGCACTCGCTCAGCCTGTATGTGCTGAATCGCCAAGGCGCCAACCAAGCGCCGGCCGAGCCCATCCGGGCTTCGGGCGACTTGGTGTGCGGAGACCCCCGACATGCCGCCCCGATCCCCGTTTCCGCTGCTCACCACGCCGTCGGATGCCCGCGCCGCAGCGCTTCAGGGCCTGTTGATCGGCGCCATCGTCATCGCCGGGCTTTATGTCGGCCGCGAGGTGCTGCTGCCGCTGGCCCTGGCGATCCTGCTGAGCTTCGTGCTCACCCCGCCTTTGCTCGCGCTGCGCCGCATCAAGGTGCCGCGCGTCCTCGCCGTCGGCCTCGTCGTCACCGCCGCCTTCGCCGTCATCTTGGCGCTGGGTTGGCTCATGTCGCGCGAAGCGACCAATCTCGCCGCCGACCTGCCGAACTATCGTGCCACTCTGTCGGCCAAGATCGAATCCTTACGCGCCGGCACGGGCGAATCGAAAGTCCTGAAGCAGGCGGGCGAAGTGCTCTCCCAGCTTCAGGCGGAGCTTGCCGCGCCGAGCGCCGAAGCACCGCCGGAGCCTGCAATCGGCAGCCCGGCCCGGACGCCGGATGACAAGCCGGTCCAGGTCGAGATCACCACGCCCGAGCCGACCGGCTGGGCGCTTTACCAGACGATTTTCGCCACCTTGCTGCCGCCGCTCGCCACCGCCGGCATCGTGCTCCTGCTCGTGATCTTTATCCTGCTCCAGCGCGAGGATTTGCGCGACCGGCTGATCCGCCTGTTCGGCGGCACCGATCTCCAGCGCGCCACCTCGACCATGACCGACGCGGCGTCAAGGCTGAGTCGCTACTTTTTGAGCCAGGTGCTGATCAACTTCGCCTATGGCGCCTTCATCGCCGCGGCGCTCTGGCTGATCGGCCTGCCGAGCCCGATCGCCTGGGGCATCCTCGCCATGCTGATGCGCTTCGTGCCCTATGTGGGCGGCTATCTCGCCGCAGCGCTGCCCTTGCTCATTGCCGCGGCGATCGATCCCGGCTGGACCACCTTCGTCATGGTCCTGGTGCTGTTCCTGGTCGGCGAACTGACCATGGGCCAGGTAATTGAGCCCCTGGTGTTCGGCCGCGGCACCGGCGTGACCCCGATCGCGGGCGACCTGCACCCGCGTCTGCTGCACGATGCGGCAATCCTTGCCCCGGGTATCGGACTTCAGGTTGGTGACGTGGGTGCGCCCATCCTTGTCGCGGCAACTCCAGATGGTGATCTGTTCGGTGGTCTGCGCCTGGGCAAGCACCGGCACAAGGCTCAATGCACATCCCAGCGAAATGAAAAATCGGCGCACGATCAAGAACATACCAGAAAAAAACAGGGGACGGGCAAGCCCGTCCCCCGCGTCTGGCGATCGCGCAGGTTGGCTTCAGGACGAGTAGTACATGTCGAACTCGACCGGGTGCGTGGTCATGCGGAAGCGCGTGACCTCCTC